>NZ_JAHXOP010000001.1:303215-606430 GCF_023147855.1 Streptococcus halitosis | reverse complement strand
TCCATCAAGATGTGATTGACAAGGTTATCAAAGAAGTTATTCCAGCTTCCTACTTGGATGAGCAAACAAAATTCTTCATCAATCCAACTGGTCGTTTTGTAATCGGTGGACCTCAAGGAGACTCAGGTTTGACTGGTCGTAAGATCATCGTGGATACCTATGGTGGCTATTCTCGTCATGGTGGCGGTGCCTTCTCTGGTAAGGATGCGACGAAGGTGGACCGTTCAGCCTCTTATGCGGCTCGCTACATTGCCAAGAATATCGTGGCAGCAGGTCTTGCTAAGAAAGTAGAAGTGCAATTGGCCTATGCCATCGGTGTGGCACAGCCTGTTTCTGTTCGTATCGATACTTTCGGTACAGGAACAGTAGCTGAAAGCAAGCTTGAAAAAGCAGCGCGTCAAATCTTTGATCTTCGCCCTGCAGGAATTATCCAAATGCTGGATCTTAAACGTCCAATTTACCGTCAAACAGCGGCATATGGTCACATGGGACGTACAGATATTGACCTTCCATGGGAACGTTTAGACAAGGTAGAGGCTTTGAAAGAAGCGGTGAAATAAAATTAAAAGATTGGTAGTACACAACTACCAATCTTTTTTGTAAGTGAAGACCAGCTTTTAAGTTGGTCTTCTTATTTTATAGGGATTGAAATCTCAATCAATTTATCCGAATAGAGGGTTTTGATATTGGCTTCATCGATGCTTCCCTTGTCGATTTTACGTTTCAAGAAGAAGTCTTGGATGGTTTCAATTTCGGGTTCACGAATAGCACGGTGTTTGTTGGAAATGAGGATTTCATAGTGAAGCGGGGCTTGTGTGAAAACCACATCTGTATTTCCGGCCGAATAGACCTCGACAAGAGTTGCGTCAGTACTTTCTAATTGGTTTTTAACAAGTTGCGAGTGTGAATTAGTCGTGTTGATAAGCTTCATAACAGTTCCTCCGATTTTCTAACTCTATTATAGCACTTTTTGGATAAAATCGTGTATTTTAGCCAATTCTATGCTGGATTTTCCAAGCTTCAATTCCCCATTTATGGCTACCACGTTTGAGTTTTTCAATTGCTTCATCAATAGGAAACCAAGCAATATGATTAAAATCTTCCAATGGTTTTTGTGCTTCTTTGAAAGAAATAGCTTCATAGAGATAAGCTGGATTGTAGTAGTAGGTATCACGGTGGCGAGAGTAGAAATACTCATCAGCTTGCCCATAATAGGTTCCAATCTCAGCTGTAAAGCCAAGTTCTTCGATTAGTTCTCTCTTCAGTGCTTCTTGATGATCTTCGCCTGCTTCAATCTCTCCACCTGGCAAGAACCAAGCACCATTGGGAGCTTGGACTAAGACGATTTGTTTTTTTTCTGCATCCGGAATAACTGCGTACACGCCATAGCGAGGCTGGTAAGTCACATTCTCTTTTTTTTCACCAAAAGTTGGGTTTGCCATTGCATTTTCCTCATTCTGTAGTATCTTTATTATTATCATAATGGACGAGGCGCTAGCTGTCAAGAATAAACCAACGAACTTGTGCAGAAATAGCTACTTTGTCTTGATCAATACTTGTCTAGTTAAACTTTCCAACCCTAGCCCTCTAACTGGTATAATAAAAGAGAGGTGATTTTATGGCAGAATCAAGACTATTTCGTATCCTATATCTACTTTTAGAAAAAGGTAGCATAACGGCTCCTGAATTAGCCCGATTATTTGAAGTATCTGTACGAACGATTTATCGCGATATTGAGCGGTTGAGTATGGCTGGGATTCCCCTATATTCAGTACCTGGAAAGGCGGGCGGAATCTTTTTAATGAAAGACTTTGTTCTGGATCGTACTCTCGTATCGGAGGATGAAAAATTAGAACTTCTGTCAGCTTTGCAAGGAATTCAAGCCCTGACCGATGATAGGCAAGACCTGTTACTTGAAAAATTGGAATCTATTTTTCAAGTTTCTACCAGCCCTTGGATAGAAGTAGACTTGACTGACTGGAGAAAGCGAGAAGGTCAAAAAGAATTATTTGATAACATCAAACATGCTATTCTAGAGAAAAGGCAACTGGTGATCACTTATCTAGGTGGGAATGGTCAGAAAACGATTCGTACAGTCGAGCCCTTTAGACTCATATTTAAAAAGAGAGATTGGTATCTTTATGCCTACTGTTGTTTGAAAGAAGAGTGGCGTTTTTTCAAATTATCCAGAATTAGGAATTATCACCTAACAATTAAAACTATGAAGCAGAAAAATGTGCTGGATTGCGTCGATAGTTCAGATCAAGTGGTAAATCAAATCGAAGTTTCCTTGAAGTTTAGCCCCAAGCTTGCTTTCCGGGTTTATGAAGATTTTTCAGAAGATGAGATTAGCTTGGGGAAAGATGGATGTTATTATGTCAAGACAGTCCTACCAGAGCATGAAAGTCTGTATACTTACCTCCTGTCTTATTTAGATGGAGTGGAAATACTCGAACCCGATTATGTGAAGAAGGAACTACTTTCTAGAGTAGAAAAAATCCAAAAACTTTACAAACCTTGACAAAAGATGTCAGGGTTTTGGTGCTATACTAGAGACAGAAAGGAGAAGAACCAAATGAAATACGAATGGAGAAAAGAAGCGAAAGATCTTTATCAAGTGAAGGCTAGACCCAGCATCCTGCAGGTACCAGGTCAATCCTATATCGTGATTGATGGTAAAGGTGATCCAAATCAAGAAGATTTTTCAGAACGCGTAGGGGCCTTATATGCCTTAGCCTATGCGATAAAGATGAAGTATAAAAAAGCTCCTCTGGATGAGGTTTACACTGATTTTACTGTCTTTCCTTTAGAAGGTGTATGGAAAAAGGAGAAGGAGGGAGAACTGGTAAAAAGTGAGCTTTCTTATAGCATTATGATTGGGCAACCCGATTTTATTACGAGAGAACTATTTGAAAAAGCTTTGGAAGAGGTGAAAATCAAGAAGCCAAATCCTCTCTATGAGGCTGTTCGTTTTGAAAAGATAGAAGAAGGCCCAAGCCTTGCTATGCTTCATGTAGGACCTTTTGATACTGAAAATGAGACTTTTGCAGAGATGGAGCATTTTTGTCAACTTCATAAGCTCAAAAGAACTTCGGAAGTCCACCGAGAAATTTATCTCACTAATCTTCATCGAACGGAGCCAAGCAAATTAAAAACAATTCTTCGCTATCAAGTTCAAGAAGAGAATTAAAAAAGAACAGGAAACAAGATTTCCTGTTCTTTTTTACGAGTTCTAATCTTCTCTTTCAGAAGTATTCTCTTTGATTTTTTCAGTTTTTTTGGCAGATTTGATTTGAATCTTGCCATTGCTTGTCATAACTGCCTTGAGGTCTTTTTCACTTGGATTTTCAAGGTAGTAGTCAGTGATGGCATCCTCAATATGGTCTTGAATGGTACGGCGGAGTGGGCGTGCCCCCATTTTTGGATCATAACCTAAGTCAACCAATTTTTCCTTGACCTTGTCTGTCACATCGAGGTGGATATTGTTGCTGGAGAGGCGTTTGTTGACATCCGCTAGCATGAGTTCAACGATTTGGAGAAGGTTGTCCTTGCTGAGAGGTTTAAATTCGATGATGCCATCAAAACGGTTCATAAACTCTGGACTAAAGAAGTTACCGAGTTCACCGAGAACAGAGTTGGTTCGACCTTCACGAGCAGCTCCAAAACCAACGCTGGCTTCGGCCTTACCAGTACCCGCATTTGAGGTCATGATAATGATGGCATCCTTAAAGCTAACTGTACGTCCTTGCCCATCTGTCAAACGACCATCATCCAAGACTTGAAGGAACATGTGCATCACATCTGGGTGGGCTTTTTCAACTTCATCGAGAAGGATGAGTGAGTAAGGATTGCGACGAACCTTTTCAGTCAGTTGACCAGCTTCATCATAGCCTACATAGCCTGGAGGGGCACCGACTAATTTAGCCACACTGTGTTTTTCCATGTATTCACTCATATCAAAGCGAATCATGCTGTCAGCAGAACCAAAGAGCTCAATGGCTAGTTGTTTGGAAAGTTCTGTTTTACCGACACCAGTTGGTCCGACAAAGAGGAAGCTTCCGATTGGTCGGTTAGGAGTTCCAAGTCCAACACGATTACGACGGATGGCTTTGGCAATCTTATCGACAGCTTCATCTTGACCAATGACATGAGCTTTGAGGTCGTCTGCTAGATGGATAAGCTGAGACTGTTCTTTTTCTTTGAGTTCTCCAACAGGAATATTGGTTTTCTGCTCAATGATATGTTCAATGGTTTTCTCGCTAATGATAGGAGTATCTTGGTCAGTAACCTTGTTTTTCTGCATTTCCTTGTACTTGGCAATCTGATCGCGGAAATAGGCAGCCTTTTCAAAGTCTTCCTCTCGAGTAGCTTGAGCCTTGAGATTCTCAGCTTCAATTAAACGCTGATCAATCACTTTAGGATCAACAAAGTTCAGTGTCAGATTCATCTTAGAACCAGCTTCGTCCAATAGGTCAATAGCCTTGTCTGGCAAGAAACGGTCTTGGATATAGCGGTTGGAAAGATTTGCAGCAGCTTCGATAGCAGCATCAGTATACTTTACGTGATGGTAGTCTTCGTATTTCTTTTGAACCCCTTTAAGGATGATAATGGTTTCTTCGACAGTTGGTTCATCTACCTTGACAGGTTGCATACGGCGCTCTAGGGCAGCGTCTTTTTCAATGATACGGTATTCATTGAGAGTAGTGGCACCGACCAGTTGCAATTCACCACGGGCAAGGGCAGGTTTGAGGATATTTCCTGCATCCATATTGCCATCGCCAGCAGATCCTGCACCAACAATTTCATGGATTTCATCGATAAAGAGGATGATGTCCTCGCGTTTGCGAATTTCTTCCATGAGTTTTTGCATACGTTCCTCAAATTGGCCTCGGATCCCTGTTCCTTGAACTAGGCTAACCACATCCAGACGGATGACCTGCTTGCCTTGGAGTTTATGGGGAACATCACCATCGACAATCTTCTGAGCTAGACCTTCTACAACAGCTGTTTTACCGACACCAGGTTCTCCGATAAGAACAGGGTTGTTCTTGGTTCTTCGGTTGAGGATTTCGATAACTCGGATAATCTCCTCATCTCGACCGATAACAGGGTCAATATCTCCTCGACGGGCTATTTCAGTCACGTTGATACCATACTCCTCTAGGAGTCCTCTTTCTTGGCTAGGAGGAGGTGTTTGAACAGGTCCGCGGTTTTGAGGTCCATAACCACCGTTTCCTCCATATCCCCCACCAGATTGAGTTGGAGGGACGTTATTAGAAGAAGGTTTGAAATTGTTCAAGTCATTGAAAAAGTCGCCGAATGGATCAAAGTCATGATTGTTTAAGTCAGTCATTCCTTTAAAGAGGGTATTATTTGGATCTGTTTTGATAATTTTATAGCAGTTTTGACAAAGATCAATTTGCTTTTGCTGTCCATTGATATTGGTATACAGATGAATTGTTGAGTCGTTTATTTTACAGTTTTGACAGAGCATACCTCTACCTCATTTCATTCGTATACTTGGCCTAAGAAAAAGGTCAAGAATAGTCAAAGTTTTATACTCTCATTATAGCATGATTAAGGTGTAAAGCAAGTAAAAAGATTGGGAAGTGGTCGTTTTTAAAAGAAGGATTTATGGAGAATCCAGCGACATTGAAGGTAAGAAAAAATCCCATTTGTGGTGACAAAAAGGATTCTCATTCATCGGGCCTTACTGCCCGTTGTTTTTATATTAGTAAAGGAGTTCGTAGATCTCCATTGCAATCAAATCAATGCTATCAAAGGTATAAGTTTCACGAGCTTCTACATCGCGAAGGGTGAAGAGTGATCCGTTTTCTTCGTCGTGGCTGTATGCAACTTCTGCGACAACAACACCTTCACGTTCAAAATTACGTTTTAGATTCCCACCATCTTTTGTCATTGCTTCTAGGCGGTTGATGATTCTAACCAAATGTGATTCCATTATGATTCTCCTCCATTTCTTATCGTTTCTATTTTACCATAAACAAGAGGTAGTTGACTAGAAAAAAACTGTGATTTCTCTCTATTTCTCTATTCTATCAAGTTAATTGTTAAAATTGGTGAAAAAGGATTGCATTTTAATTCAATTCATGTTATAATCATACAATCTAATACATAGAAAGTTGATTGAATATGAATTTTTCTTTTTTACCAAAGTATTTACCATATTTTAACTATGGTGCTCTGATTACCGTATTGATTTCCATCCTTGTTGTCTGCTTAGGAACTATTATAGGTGTGTTACTGGCCTTTGCCCAACGTTCACGCTTCAAACCGCTCGTTTGGTTTGCAAATGTGTATGTTTGGATTTTCCGTGGGACGCCAATGATGGTTCAGATTATGATTGCCTTTGCTCTTATGCATATCAATGCTCCGACTATCCAAGTGGGAATTTTAGGAGTTGATCTTTCTCGTTTGATTCCTGGTATTCTGATTATTTCTATGAATAGTGGAGCTTACGTTTCAGAAACTGTTCGTGCAGGGATCAATGCGGTTCCTAAAGGTCAGTTAGAGGCTGCTTACTCTCTTGGTATTCGTCCGAAAAATGCCATGCGTTATGTTATTTTGCCACAAGCTATCAAAAATATTCTTCCAGCTCTGGGAAATGAATTTATCACCATTATCAAGGATAGTTCCCTCTTGTCTGCAATTGGGGTGATGGAGTTGTGGAATGGTGCAACGACAGTAGCAACAACAACTTATTTACCGTTGACTCCCCTTTTATTTGCAGCCTTTTACTATTTGATTATGACCTCTGTTTTGACAGTGGCGTTGAAAGCATTTGAAAAACATATTGGACAAGGAGACAAGAAATAATGACAGAAACCTTGATTAAAATTGAAGAACTACATAAGTCTTTTGGGAAAAATGAAGTTTTAAAAGGGATCAACCTTGAGATTAAACGAGGAGAAGTTGTGGTCATTATCGGTCCGTCAGGGAGTGGGAAGTCAACTCTCCTTCGTTCGATGAATCTCCTTGAAGAAGCAAGTAAAGGTAAGGTTATCTTTGAAGGAGTTGATATCACTGATAAGAAAAATGACCTTTTTGCCATGCGTGAAAAGATGGGCATGGTATTCCAACAATTCAACCTCTTTCCCAATATGACAGTGATGGAAAATATCACTTTGTCACCAATTAAAACCAAAGGTGAAAGCAAGGAAGTTGTGGAGAAAAGAGCACAGGAACTGTTAGAAAAAGTTGGCTTGCCAGATAAGGCAACGGCCTATCCACAGAGTTTGTCAGGTGGTCAGCAGCAACGGATTGCTATTGCACGTGGACTGGCTATGGAACCAGACGTTTTGCTCTTTGATGAGCCAACTTCAGCTCTAGACCCTGAGATGGTTGGAGAAGTTCTAGCTGTTATGCAAGACCTCGCTAAATCAGGGATGACCATGGTGATTGTGACTCATGAAATGGGCTTTGCGCGTGAGGTAGCAGACCGTGTCATCTTTATGGCGGATGGAGTTGTTGTCGAAGATGGTACGCCAGAAGAGATTTTCGATCAAACAAAAGAACAACGGACCAAGGAATTTTTGAGTAAGGTTTTGTAATACCTCATTTTTAGAAGAAATGGAGTAGGCATCATGTCTTCCAGTAAAGAATATTTAGATTTTATTCTCGAACAGCTATCAGAGCTAGAGGAGATGAGTTATCGTCCAATTATGGGAGAGTATATTCTTTATTATCGTGGAAAGATTATTGGAGGAATCTACGATAATCGTCTGTTACTGAAGCCTGTGAAGCTGGTCTTGGATCAGCTGGGACAGACTAGGCTTGAACGTCCTTATGAAGGAGCTAAGGAGATGATTTTGATAGAAGACATTGAAGATAAGTCATGTCTAACGAGATTAATCAAGGAGATGTATGAAGTCTTACCGGCTCCAAAAGTCAAAAAGAAAGCCTGACAAGTTTACTTAGTATAAATAAGCATAAAAGCTCGATAAGGGCTTTTTCTTATAGTTTCAGACTATAAGGTCTATTAGTCAAGAAATGTTAGAATGACAAGGTATTTTTTGCTATAATAGAAGATATCTGATAGAAAAGGGAAGAGATATGGCACAGATTATTGATGGGAAGGCTCTTGCAGCTAAGTTACAAGGACAGTTGGCTGAAAAGACGGCCAAACTAAAAGAAGAAACAGGTCTAGTTCCAGGGTTGGTAGTGATTTTGGTGGGGGACAATCCTGCCAGCCAAGTCTACGTTCGCAATAAGGAACGGTCAGCTCTTGCTGCTGGCTTCCGTAGTGAAGTAGTGCGAGTTCCAGAGACCATTACCCAAGCGGAATTGTTAAACTTGATTTCCAAATACAATCAAGATCCAGCTTGGCATGGGATTTTGGTCCAGTTACCTTTGCCAAAACATATTGATGAAGAGGCAGTTTTATTAGCCATTGACCCCGAAAAAGACGTGGATGGTTTTCATCCTCTAAACATGGGTCGCCTCTGGTCTGGTCATCCAGTTATGATTCCTTCAACACCAGCAGGAATTATGGAGATGTTTCATGAGTATGGGATTGAGTTGGAAGGTAAAAATGCGGTTGTTATCGGTCGTTCAAATATCGTTGGAAAACCGATGGCTCAGCTTCTTTTAGCCAAGAATGCGACTGTGACCTTGACCCACTCACGGACCCATCATCTTGCCAAGGTGGCTGCAAAGGCGGATATTCTTGTGGTTGCAATCGGTCGCGCTAAGTTTGTGACTCCAGACTTTGTCAAACCTGGCGCGGTTGTCATTGACGTTGGGATGAACCGAGATGAAAACGGCAAGCTTTGTGGAGATGTTGATTATGATGCCGTTGCACCACTTGCCAGTCACATCACACCTGTACCGGGTGGAGTTGGTCCTATGACCATTACTATGCTGATGGAGCAAACCTATCAGGCAGCGCTTCGAACACTAAACAAGGACTAGGAAGATGAAATTCGTATTTGATCTGGATGGGACACTATCTTTTGACTACATGACCATAGATGAGGAGATTCAGCAGGTTCTTTTAAAGGCTGAAGACTACGGGCATGAGGTTGTGTTTGCCTCAGCTCGCTCTTATCGGGATTGTTTGGGTTTATTAGGTTCTGAACTCAGTCAGCGCTTGGTCATAGGGTTGAATGGTGGTGTAGCCTATCATTTGGGAAAGGCTATCTTCGAAAGAAATCTCGATGCTAGAGTTTATCAGGCGCTAGTGGATTATTGCCAGACTTATAATCTCCCTTTCTTTGTAGATGATTGCTTTGACTATAGCGGTCAGATTGTGGAAAAGATTCCATTTATCTCCAGTGTAGATCCCCTAAAGGTAGCTCGACATCAGAAACTCGAGGACTTAGGGACTCCGATTAAGGTAGTCATCTATATGGGTGAACATGAGGATTTGCTTGATGATCTGCTTGGTCAGCTAGAAAGACTAGGACAGGCTCATCTCTCCTATCATGCCCATGAAAAGTGCCTTTATGTCAACCCCTTGGATACTCATAAGGCGACAACTGTTGAAAAATTATGTGGGGAGAACTTCATCGCTTTTGGAAATGACCAAAACGATATTGAACTATTTAAAACGTCTCTCTATTCTGTCCAGATAGGAGATTTTGCTGGTCTTAGTCCATATGCAGATGACACGTTAGAGCTAAAAGGAGCTCCTTCTCCAGCAGTAGCAGCTAAAATCTTACAGACCTTTGCGGAATTTAAGGGAAAATAGATAGAAGGAGGTTTGCCCCTCCTTTTGTAGTATAATAGAGTGAGAGGGAAAAAACGATGAAAGTGATTGATCAAGCTTTATTAGAAAAAGTTATTATTGAACGTTGTCGTCACAGCCATAAGGGAGATTACGGTCGCCTGCTCTTGCTGGGAGGAACCTATCCCTATGGGGGAGCTATCATCATGTCCGCCATTGCAGCAGTTAAAAGTGGGGCAGGTTTGGTGACTGTTGGCACGGATAAGGAGAATATTCCAGCCCTGCACAGCCACTTACCTGAGGCCATGGCTTTTTCTCTTCAAGACCAGCAATTGTTAAAAGAACAGTTGGAAAAGGCTGAAGTTATCTTGTTAGGTCCGGGTTTGCGAGAGGATGCATTCGGAGAAGAACTCGTAAAACGGGTCTGTGAGAGCCTTAGAAAAGACCAGATTTTGATTGCAGACGGCGGTGCTTTGGGCATCTTAGCAAAAGGACAGTTACCATTTCCTTCTAGTCAGGTCATCCTAACTCCCCACCAAAAGGAATGGGAAAGATTGTCTGGTATAGTTCTTGACCATCAAAATACAGAGACGACTGCTAGTGCTCTTTCAGCTTTTCCTCAAGGGACGATTCTAGTCGAGAAGGGTCCAGCAACTCGTATCTGGCAAGCTGGTCAGTCCGAATATTATCGGTTACAGGTTGGAGGCCCCTATCAAGCAACTGGTGGAATGGGAGATACTCTTGCTGGGATGATTGCAGGATTTACAGGTCAGTTTCATCAAGTCAGTCTCTATGAGAGAGTGGTGGTAGCGGCTTACCTTCATTCAGCTATCGCGCAAGAACTAGCTCAAGAAAACTATCTTGTCTTGCCAACAGAAATTAGCAAGCTACTTCCGAAAGCAATGAAAAAAATATCTCAAAAAGGCAGCTAATACCCTGGTTGTCTTTTTATGTTGATGTAGCTTTGTTAATAAGGTTTTCAAATACCTCAGAACCAGCAATCAACTGCTGAACTTACAAGAAATTCTCACTTTTAAGGTCTTGATTTTTAATCAAGCTCGCAAGTAAAGCTAGATTGTTATCAAAGTTGAGGGGTGTCAAATCATGCTTTTTTTGATATAATTTTTAATGATGAATGCGAGAAATGATCGGTATGTGGTCGTTGATTTAGAGGCGACCAGCACCGGAAGCAAGGCAAAAATTATTCAAGTAGGCATTGTGGTGATTGAGAATGGTGAAATTATTGATCAGTATGCGACTGATGTCAATCCTCACGAACCCTTGGATTCTCATATCAAAGAATTAACGGGTCTGACCGATCAGCGTTTGGCTGTGGCACCAGAATTTTCTCAGGTGGCTGGAAAAATTTTTGAATTGGTTAAGGACGGTATTTTTGTTGCGCACAATGTACAGTTTGATGCTAACCTTCTTGCAGAATTTCTCTTTTTTGAAGGATATGAATTGCGTACACCACGGGTGGATACAGTTGAGCTTGCCCAAGTTTTGTATCCTCAGTTTGAAAAGTATAACTTAGGTATCCTTTGTCAAGAGTTGGGCATTGAGCTGGAACATGCCCATACTGCCCTGTCAGATGCTCAAGCAACAGCTGAACTCTTGCTTTACATGCGTCAAAAACTATTTGAGTTACCAAAAGGGCTCCTAGAAAGCTTATTAAACCTTGCAGACAACCTTCTCTATGAAAGTTATCTGGTGATTGAGGAGGTCTATCAGCAACAATCTCTCTTGTCTTCGCCAGACTTGATGGAACTTCATGGGCTTTTCCTCAGAAAGGAAAGCAAAGCCTTAGTCCCACGAAAGTTATCCAAAGACTTTGCTAAAAACACTTCTTTATTGGGGTTGGAGGAGCGTCCACAGCAGCTGGATTTTGCGGAGAAGGTTGAGCAATTATTGGAAGAACACCAGACTTCCTTTATCCAAGCCCAAACGGGACTGGGCAAGACTTATGGTTATCTCCTCCCAGCTTTGAACTTGGAGAGTCAAGCAGGTATCTTAGTGAGTGTTCCGACCAAAATTCTTCAAAATCAAATCATGCAAGAAGAAGGTCAGCACTTAAAAGAGGTCTTCCATCTGGAAATTCATAGTCTCAAGGGGCCTCAAAATTACTTGAAATTGGATGCCTTTCACCAAATTCTCTATCGATCAGAGTCCAATCGCCTTTTCACACGATTTAAAATGCAACTGCTTATCTGGCTAACAGAGACAGAGACAGGTGACTTGGACGAAATCGGGCAACTTTATCGCTATCAGCATTTTCTGCCAGAACTATTCCACGATGGCAAGCTTTCAAAGAAAAGTTTATTTGCTACAGAGGATTTTTGGAAACGAGGGCAGGAAAAGGCCAAGACAAGTCGTGTTCTTCTGACCAATCATGCCTATCTGGTCACTCGTTTGGAAGACAATCCCGAGTTTGTTGACAACCGTTTGGTGATTTTGGATGAAGCTCAAAAAATGCTGCTAGCTCTTGAAAATCTAGCCCAGCAGGCTTATCGCCTTGAGGAACTTGTAACCCAGCTTGATAAGTCCTTGGAGACAGAGGAAGATTTGGTTCAGAAGCGCTTGCTTGAGAGTATCGGCTTTGAATGTCGATACTTGATAGAGCACTATCAGTCAGGCCTTAAGAATGGAAAGTGGTTGGATTCTCTTGAACAGTTGCGCCAGCATTTCTCGGAGTTAGCTCTACCAGAGTATCGAGAAATTGCAAACTTTTTCATGTCGGACCGTGAATTTTGGCTTGCTACAGCAGAGAAATCGAGCAAGGATGTCTTGATTTGTTCAAGTAAAAAAGGCCGCTTTATACTAGCAGACTTATTGCCAGAAGATTGCAGGCTCCTAGGAGTATCGGCTACTCTTGAAATCAG
The DNA here is from genome assembly GCF_023147855.1 of Streptococcus halitosis. GTDB lineage: Bacteria > Bacillota > Bacilli > Lactobacillales > Streptococcaceae > Streptococcus > Streptococcus halitosis_B. The sequence goes on along the minus strand of NZ_JAHXOP010000001.1, from coordinate 593,866 downwards.
CAATCGGGTTTCCTTAGCAGATTTATTGGGATTTCCGGATGCTCCACTTGTTAGGCTTGATGTAGCAAAACAGGAGCAACAAGAAGTCTTTCTAGTCAATGATTTTCCTCTTGTGACAGAAGTTTCGCCTGCTGACTATGCTAGTGAAGTGGCTTCTGTTATCCGAAGGTTACAAGCCTTTCAAAAACCCATACTGGTCTTGTTTACCTCAAAAGAGATGTTGCTGGCAGTTTCAGACCTGCTCGACCAACCGCATCTAGCTCAGTATAAAAATGGGGAACCAAGCCAACTGAAAAAACGTTTTGAAAAAGGCGAACGTCAGATCTTGCTTGGAACAGGTAGTTTCTGGGAAGGGGTTGATTTTTCAACCCATCCTTGCGTGATTCAAGTGATTCCGAGATTGCCTTTCCAAAACCCCCAAGAACCCTTAACCAAAAAATTAAACCAAGAACTGCGTCAAGAAGGAAAAAATCCTTTCTATGATTATCAGTTGCCGATGACTATCATTCGGCTAAAACAAGCCCTGGGTCGTACTGTTAGACGGCCCAACCAAGGTTCGGTTGCTGTAATCTTAGACAGTCGTGTTGTCAGCAAGCGTTACGGCAAACAAATCGCTCAGACCTTGTCAAAAGAAAGGGCTGTTCAGGTTCTTTCTAGAGAACGGATAGAGCCTGCTGTAGCTGATTTTCTCCAATCCCGTCGCAATAGAATGAAAGAAAAAAGGTAAAAAATATGAAACGTTCCTTCGACTCTCGAGTCGATTATAGCCTTCTCCTGCCAGTGTTTTGTTTACTGGTGATTGGAGTAGTAGCCATTTATATAGCAGTTAGTCATGACTATCCAAATAATGTGTTACCAATACTAGGCCAGCAAATCGCTTGGATTTCCTTGGGCCTTGTCATTGGTTTTGTGGTCATGTTCTTCAATACGGAGTTTTTATGGAAGGTGACTCCCTATCTTTATGGTCTAGGGCTAGCTTTGATGGTCCTACCTCTTGTTTTCTACAATCCGAGTTTGGTAGCTTCTACAGGTGCCAAAAACTGGGTATCAATTGGTGGAACGACACTTTTCCAGCCATCGGAGTTCATGAAGATTTCCTATATCTTGATGTTGGCTCGAGTCATCGTACAATTCACGCAAAAACACAAGGAATGGCGACGGACTATTCCCTTGGATTTCCTATTGATTGGTTGGATGATTGCCTTTACCATCCCAGTCTTGATCCTCTTAGCCCTACAAAGTGACTTAGGGACTGCCTTGGTCTTTGTAGCTATTTTTGCAGGCATGGTTCTCCTTTCAGGTGTTTCGTGGAAGATTATCATTCCTGTTTTTGCGACAGGAGTGACTGCAGTTGCAGGTTTTATGGCCATCTTTATAAGCAAGGATGGACGTGCCTTCTTGCATCAGATTGGAATGCCAACCTACCAGATCAACCGCATCTTGGCTTGGCTCAATCCCTTTGACTTCGCGCAAACAACGACTTACCAACAGGCGCAGGGACAAATTGCGATTGGAAGTGGTGGCTTGTTTGGGCAAGGTTTCAATGTGTCCAATCTCCTCATTCCAGTACGTGAGAGTGATATGATTTTCACGGTGATTGCTGAGGATTTTGGCTTCATTGGTTCGGTTTTTGTCGTTGCCTTGTACTTACTTCTCATCTATCGGATGTTGAAGATTACTCTCAGGTCAAATAACCAGTTCTACACCTACATTTCGACTGGTTTTATCATGATGTTGCTCTTCCATATCTTTGAAAATATCGGTGCCGTGACAGGCTTGCTTCCTTTGACAGGGATTCCTCTGCCTTTCATTTCTCAAGGGGGCTCCGCAATTATTAGTAACCTCATTGGTGTTGGTCTCCTTTTGTCTATGAGTTACCAGACAAACCTAGCGGAGGAGAAAAGTGGAAAAGTTCCATTCAAACGAAAGAAAGTCGTCCTAAAACAAATCAAATAAGGAGGCCACTATGGCAAAAGTAGCAGTTATTTTAGCCCAGGGTTTTGAAGAAATCGAAGCCTTGACAGTAGTCGATGTCTTGCGTCGAGCAAACATTTCTTGTGATATGGTAGGATTTGAAGAGCAGGTGACAGGGTCACATGGCATTCAGGTAAAAGCCGACCATATCTTTGATGGCGATTTGTCCGACTATGACTTGGTCGTTCTTCCAGGGGGCATGCCAGGCTCAGCTCACCTACGAGACAATCAAGCCCTCATTTCACAGATTAAAGCCTTTGATCAAGCAGGAAAGAAAATTGCAGCCATCTGTGCAGCTCCAATCGCCCTCCATCAAGCAGGTGTCCTGAAAGACAAGCACTTTACTTGTTATGACGGAGTTCAGGAGCAAATTACTGATGGAATTTATCAAAAGCAAACAGTGGTTGTTGATGGCAATCTAACAACCAGCCGAGGACCGTCAACTGCCCTTGCCTTTGCCTATGAGTTGGTAGAGCAGTTGGGAGGAGATGCCGAAAGTTTACGAGTGGGCATGCTCTATCGAGATGTCTTTGGAAATCAACAGTAAGACGAGAGTTCGGCTCTCGTTTTTGCTTGGAAAAATCTAGGAAATCATCGCTTTTTTCATAAAAAAATGGTATAATGAAGGGTATGAAATATCACGACTATATATGGGATTTAGGTGGTACCCTATTGGATAATTATGAGACTTCTACAGCAGCCTTTGTAGAGACCTTAGCCCAATACGGAATAGAGCAAGAACACGACCGTGTTTACGAAGCCTTAAAGGTTTCGACAGCTTTTGCCATTGAGAAGTTTGCCCCAGACATCGAGAATTTTTTAGAAAACTACAAAGATAATGAAGCGCGTGAGCTAGAGTATCCAGTTTTGTTTGAAGGGATTCCAGAACTACTCAAAGACATTTCTGACAAGGGTGGCCGTCATTTCTTAGTTTCTCATCGAAATGACCAAGTTCTAGAACTTCTTGCAAAGACTCAGATAGCTGACTATTTCACAGAAGTCGTGACTGCCAGTTCCGGTTTCAAACGAAAACCAGATCCTGAGTCCATGATTTATTTACGTGATAAATATCATATCTCATCCGGTTTGGTCATTGGAGACAGGAATATTGATGTAGAAGCAGGGAAAGCTGCCGGCTTAGATGCCTATCTTTTTAAAAACGTTGTGACACTGAGACAAGCAATAGACATGTAAGAAAAGGGAAAAAATGACAGAAGAAATCAAAAATCAACAGGCACAGGATTATGATGCCAGCCAAATTCAAGTTTTGGAGGGGTTGGAGGCCGTTCGTATGCGTCCAGGTATGTATATTGGGTCGACTTCAAAAGAAGGCCTTCACCATCTAGTCTGGGAAATCGTTGATAATTCAATTGATGAAGCCCTGGCAGGATTTGCCAGTCATATCCAAGTCCTTATTGAACCAGATAATTCCATCACCGTTGTGGATGATGGACGTGGTATTCCTGTTGACATTCAGGAAAAGACAGGACGTCCTGCCGTTGAGACCGTCTTTACTGTTCTTCACGCTGGAGGAAAATTCGGCGGTGGCGGATACAAGGTATCAGGTGGATTGCACGGTGTGGGTTCATCAGTAGTAAATGCCCTCTCAACTCAACTAGATGTTCGGGTTCATAAAAACGGAAAAATTTATTATCAAGAATACCACCGTGGGAATGTCGTTGCTGATCTTGAAGTGGTTGGAGATACGGATAGAACCGGAACAACAGTTCACTTCACACCAGATCCAGAGATTTTTACAGAAACAACAATTTTTGACTTTGAAAAATTAAATAAACGTATTCAAGAACTAGCCTTTTTGAACCGAGGGCTTCGAATCTCCATCACAGATAAGCGTGAAGGTCTTGAACAAAGCAAGCATTACCACTATGAAGGTGGGATTGCTAGTTACGTTGAATATATCAACGAGAACAAGGATGTTATCTTTGACACACCAATCTACACAGACGGTGAGATGGATGATATCACAGTTGAAGTAGCCATGCAGTACACAACCGGTTACCACGAAAACGTCATGAGTTTCGCCAATAACATTCACACCCATGAAGGCGGAACGCATGAGCAAGGTTTCCGTACAGCACTGACGCGTGTTATCAATGATTATGCCCGCAAAAATAAGCTGCTAAAAGACAATGAAGACAACCTAACGGGGGAAGATGTCCGTGAAGGCTTGACTGCAGTTATCTCAGTTAAGCATCCAAATCCACAGTTTGAAGGACAAACCAAGACCAAACTGGGCAATAGTGAAGTGGTTAAGATCACCAATCGCCTTTTCAGCGATGCCTTCTCTGATTTTCTCATGGAAAATCCACAGATTGCCAAACGCATCGTGGAAAAAGGAATTTTGGCTGCCAAAGCTCGTGTGGCTGCCAAGCGTGCACGTGAAGTCACTCGTAAAAAATCTGGTTTGGAAATTTCCAATCTTCCAGGAAAACTAGCAGACTGTTCTTCAAACAACCCAGCTGAAACCGAACTCTTCATCGTCGAAGGAGACTCAGCTGGTGGATCAGCCAAATCTGGTCGTAACCGTGAGTTCCAGGCTATCCTTCCAATTCGTGGTAAGATCTTGAACGTTGAAAAGGCTAGCATGGATAAAATTCTTGCTAACGAAGAAATTCGGAGTCTCTTCACAGCCATGGGAACAGGATTTGGCGCAGAATTCGATGTTACTAAGGCTCGTTACCAAAAACTCGTTTTGATGACCGATGCCGATGTTGATGGAGCCCACATTCGAACTCTCTTGCTAACCTTGATTTACCGCTACATGAAACCAATCCTAGAAGCTGGTTATGTTTATATTGCCCAACCACCGATTTATGGGGTTAAAGTTGGAAGTGAGATCAAAGAATACATCCAGCCAGGTACAGATCAAGAAATTAAACTCCAAGAAGCCTTAGCACGTCATAGTGAAGGACGCTCAAAGCCAACCATCCAACGTTATAAGGGGTTGGGAGAAATGGATGACCACCAATTGTGGGAAACAACCATGGACCCTGAACATCGCTTGATGGCGCGTGTTTCAGTAGATGATGCTGCTGAAGCAGATAGAATCTTTGATATGTTGATGGGCGATCGGGTAGAACCTCGTCGCGAATTTATCGAAGAAAACGCTGTTTACAGTACACTTGACGTCTAAAAAATGTGGGAAATAGTTCCCTTGGTTTAAAAAATATGATATAATCATTACGATTGTTTCTAGTATAAAAGGAGTTTGATATGTCTAATGGACAACTAATTTATCTAATGGTTGCGATTGCGGTCATTTTGATTTTAGCTTATGTAACAGCCATTTTTCTACGTAAGCGTAATGTAAGCAGATTAACGGCGCTTGAAGAAAGAAAAGAAGAACTCTACAACCTTCCTGTAAATGATGAGGTTGAAGCCGTTAAAAACATGCACTTGATTGGTCAAAGTCAGGTAACCTTTCGTGAATGGAATCAAAAATGGGTTGATTTATCTCTGAACTCATTTGCAGACATCGAAAATCACCTCTTTGAAGCTGAAAACTACAATAATTCTTTCCGTTTCTTTAAAGCAGCTCACAAGATTGATCAAATTGAAAGCCAGATTAGTTTGATTGAAGAGGATATTGCAGCTATTCGCAATGCCCTTTCCGAACTTGAAAAGCAAGAATCTAAGAATAGTGGTCGTGTCCTACATGCTTTGGACTTGTTTGAAACCCTTCAACATACCGTTGCAGAAGATTCAGAGAAATATGGGAAAGCTCTTCCTGAGATTGAGAAACAATTGGAAAACATCCAATCGGAATTCTCTCAATTCGTTACCCTTAACTCATCAGGTGACCCAGTTGAAGCTGCAGCAATCTTAGATGATACTGAAAATCATATTCTTGCTCTAACGCATATTGTTGATCGGATTCCAGCTCTTGTTGAAACCTTGACAAAGGAATTACCAGATCAATTAGCAGATTTGGAAGAAGGCTATCGCAAGTTGTTGGATGCCAACTACCACTTTACTGAAACAGATATTGAGTCACGTTTCCAACTTTTGCATGAATCTTTGAAGAATAATCAAGAAAACATTCGTCAGTTGGAGTTGGACAATGCAGAGTATGAAAATAATCGCATTCAAGAAGAAATCAACGCACTTTATGATATTTTCACTCGTGAAATTGAGGCTCAAAAAGTCGTTGAGAATCTCCTCTCAACACTTCCAACCTATCTCAACCACTTGAAAGAAAATAACCAGGTGCTTGTTCAAGATCTTGAACGCCTGAATAAAACTTATCTTCTTCCAGAAAGTGATGGAAATCATGTTCGCCGACTTCAAGAAGAATTAGCTGCACTTGATACTGCTATTTTAGAAGTAACAGAGGATCAAAGAGAATCTGCTCAAGCCTATTCTGTTCTTGAAGAACAGTTGGAAATGCTTCAAAGCAATCTCAAAGATATTGAAGATGAGCAAATTTCTGTGAGCGAACGACTTGCGCAAATTGAAAAAGACGACCTCAATGCTCGCCAAAAAGCAAATGTCTATGTGAATCGTTTGCACACCATCAAACGTTACATGGAAAAGCGAAACTTACCAGGAATCCCTCAAAGTTTCTTGAAACTCTTCTTTACTGCAAGTCATAACACTGAAGATTTGATGGCGGAGCTAGAACAACCGCAGGTTAATATTGAATCTGTTAAGCGAATTCTTGAAATTGCAACGAATGATATGGCAGTACTTGAGACAGAAACATACGATATTGTTCAATATGCAACCTTGACTGAGCAACTTCTCCAATACTCAAATCGCTACCGTTCATTTGATGAACGCATCCAAGAGGCTTTCAACGAAGCACTTGAAATTTTTGAGAAAGAGTTTGACTATCGGGCATCATTTGAGAAGATTTCTCAAGCATTGGAAGTTGCAGAACCAGGAGTTACAAATCGTTTTGTGACTTCATATGAAAAAACACGTGAAGTGATTCGCTTTTAAAATAGAAGCTTAGAGAACTCTAAGCTTTTTTTATTTTTTGAAATGGAGCTAGATTACCTGTTTATCATTGAAATAATAGCTTTGATTTGATATGATGGAAATATGAAGAAAAATATGAACCGTGTTTCTCACGATAAAAAGAGAAGGTTATTGCTTTCCTTTGTTGGGATCTTAGGAATCGCTATGATTCTTTTGGGAAGTGCCATTGGCTACAAGGTTCTACAAAAGCAATCTTATGAACAAAAAATTGAAGCGCTAAAAAGCGAAAAGGATCAGCAATTCAACTCAGGTAGTCAGAGGGACCATTTCCGAAAAGGGCAAGCGGAGGTGATTGCCTACTACCCTCTGCAAGGAGAGGAAGTTATTGCGTCTATTAGAGAAAAAATCAACCAAGACATCAAAGAAAATCTAGAAGATAAAGAGGATCTGGTCTTTTATTATACTGAGCAGCTGGATCCTGTCTTAAAGGGAGTTGTTGCTCGTAATATTGGCAAGCAAGTCTACGATTTATCTGCATCAAAGGTTGAAGAAAAAGAAAAGACTTCTTTAGGAAAAATTTTCTTGACTGAAGATGGGAAAGATTTTGACCTTAGTAAACTTTTTAAAGATGCAAGCAAGGCTAAGGAACTCTTACTAAGTCAAATCAAATCAACTCTAGAAGATAAGAAACTTGACCAGATAAAAATTGATCAGGTTGTAAAAAACTTCACAGATCAGGATTTGGCATCTTGGAGTTTTGATTATAAGGATAGTCAAATTATCCTTTATCCTGCTAATTCTGAAGAGACTGTTGAAGAAATTGCTTTACCAATATCCAGTTTCTTTGATGTCATTGAGTCCTCTTATCTATTAGAAAAGGATGCTGAGCTTTATCAAGCTTACTTTGCCAAGAAAAATAAAAAGGTTGTAGCCTTGACCTTTGATGATGGTCCAAATCCTACTACAACTCCACAAGCCTTGGATACCCTGGCTAAGTACGGTGTAAAAGCAACCTTCTTTGTACTTGGAAAAAACATAGCAGGAAATGAAGATCTTCTGAAACGAATGAAATCGGAAGGTCATGTTGTGGGAAATCATAGCTGGGATCACCCTATCCTTTCTAAATTATCCCTCGAAGATGCTAAAAAGCAAATCACTGATACAGAAGATTTGTTGACTCAAGTTTTAGGATCAAGCTCTAAACTGATGCGCCCACCTTATGGTGCCATCACTGATGATATTCGAAATAGTCTTGACTTGAGTTTTATCATGTGGGATGTGGATAGTTTAGACTGGAAGAGTAAGAATGAAGCTGCTATTTTGACAGAAATTCAACACCAAGTTCGTAATGGTTCTATCATTCTCATGCATGATATCCATGGTCCTTCTGTTAATTCTCTACCAAGTGTCATTGAGTATTTAAAGGGTGAAGGGTATACATTTGTGACTGTTCCTGAATTGCTCAATTCTCGCTTGAAGGCTCACGAGATCTATTACGATCGTGATCAATAATTGTTAAAATCTAAAGGAGCAAGTGTTCTGATAATCAGGATTTTGTTTCTTTAGATTTTCTTCACATAGAAAGGAAAAACGATGAAATCTTACACCCTTAATAATGGAGTTTCCATTCCTGTACTAGGATTTGGAACATGGAAAGCTGAAAATGGAGAGGTAGCCTATCAAGCCGTTTTAGAAGCCTTAAAGGCTGGTTATCGTCATATCGATACTGCAGCTATCTATAAAAATGAGGAAAGTGTTGGTCGTGCTATTCGAGATAGCGGTATTCCACGACAAGAAATCTTTGTAACGACCAAACTCTGGAATACCAATCACAGCTATGAAGAAACTCGCCAAGCATTTGAAGAATCAATGGAAAAACTGGGATTGGATTATCTAGATTTGTACCTTATCCATTGGCCAAATCCAAAACCTTTAAGAGAAAATGACGAATGGAAAACTCGCAATGCCGATGTCTGGAGAGCGATGGAGGACCTGTACCAAGAAGGTAAAATTCGTGCTATCGGCGTTAGTAATTTCCTTCCCCATCATTTGGATGACTTACTTGAGACAGCAAGAATCATCCCAGCGGTCAATCAGGTACGCTTGGCACCAGGAGTTTATCAGGAGGAAGTGGTTGACTACTGTAAAGAGAAAGGAATCCTCTTAGAGGCATGGGGACCATTTGGGCAAGGGGAGTTGTTTGACAAGACAGAAGTCCAAGAAATTGCTGCTAAGCATGGGAAATCAGTTGCTCAAATTGCCTTGGCTTGGAGCTTGGCAGAAGGATTTTTACCCCTACCTAAGTCAGTGACAGCCTCTCGCATCCAGAGCAATCTTGACTGTTTTGAAATTGAACTCAGCAAAGACGAGCGAGAAGTCTTAAAGACAATTTCAGTGACTTCGGGCGCACCTCGTGTGGATGAGATGGATTTTTAGTTTGTGAAATCTGTTTATACCGAAATAACAAAGACTAGGAATTTTAAATCCTAGTCTTTTTGTGTATAAAAAATCTAAATTATTTGTATAATAAAATAGTTTTATAAATTGAAATAAATGAACAAGTTTAGAAAATGTTGCTTTGATAGAACAAATAACACGAACGATAAAACTAAATAAGAACATTACATACGCAAATATTACATTTTTGTGACAATTCAGATTTTTATGAAAATTTTTGATTATTTGCGTTATAATGGGTATACTTTAAAGAAAAAGGAGATTATTTATGGATAGACGACAACGTTTTTCATTACGGAAATACAAATTTGGTCTTGCTTCAGTTTTATTGGGAACTGCTTTGGTTTTTGGAGCAAGTCAAGTTAATGCCAATGAGCAGAGTACAGGTGAAAATCAAGCCCAAACTCAGGCAATCAAGACAGAGCTAAAAGACGATAAGCACTCAAACTCTTCAACTGACCAAACCAATACTAATGTGATAGCTCCAGTAGTTGGAGAGAAACAAGAAGCTGAAACTTCTAAAGAGGATGCTAGTAAACAAGATGCTAAGGTAGAAACTTCGGTTGATAAAACTGCTGAACCCCAAGAATCAGGAAAAGATAGCACAGTTGCAAATGAAGAAAATCAAGGTGTCGTTCAAAAAGAAACAACAGTAGCTACCAGTCCAGCGCCTGCTACTGAGAAGGCTTCTAACATAGAGAACAAAGAGGCTCAAGCAACGACAGCCCCTAAAACTACTGGAGAAACAGCAAGTACTGAAAAAGAACAAGAAAAAGCTGAGTCTGCAAAACCCAATAGTATTTCAAGTAATGATATCATCACAGTACCGAAAACTTGGAAGGCTGGTTACAAGGGGACAGGGACCGTTGTTGCCATTATTGACTCAGGGCTTGATTTGAATCATGAGGTTCTTCGAATTTCGGATCCGTCAAAAGCAAAATTTAAAAACAAGGAAGCCATCGAAGCAGCTAAAAAGGCTGCTGGAATCGATTACGGTAAATGGTATAGCGATAAGGTTGTCTATGCCTATGACTACTTTGACGGAACGGATAAGATCAAAGAAGCAGAAAGAACTTCTCATGGGATGCACGTAACAGGGATTGCTGCTGGAAACCCTGATAAAGAAGCACCAAATGGTGAAAAGGTCTATGGTGTGGCGCCAGAAGCCCAAGTCATGTTTATGCGTGTCTTTTCAGATCGCCAAAAAACGACCAGTTCTGCCCTTTATGTAAAGGCGATTGATGACGCAGTTGCCTTGGGAGCAGATGCCATTAATATGAGTTTAGGCTCTAGCACTGGTTCTATGGTCGATGCTGGTTCTGATATCGTGGATGCCATCAAACGGGCTCGTGCCAAGGGAGTTTCTGTTCTTATCTCAGCAGGAAATAGCAATACATTCGGAAATGGTTATTCAAAACCATTAGCTGAAAACCCAGACTATGGCTTGGTTGGAAATCCATCCACTGTTGAGGATTCGATTTCAGTTGCTTCTGTCAACAATAAAACATTGACGACAGCGGTTTTTGAAGTCAAAGGTCTAGAGGGAAATTCCGGCCTTCATAACGGAAAATTTGATTATAATCAACCTGAAGCAGATAAGGACTTTGAAAAAGGAAAAGAGTACGAATACGTCGAAGCAGGGTTAGGTCGTGAAGAAGACTTTGCGAAGTTGGATTTAACTGGGAAACTTGCCCTCATTCAGCGTGGAGCCATGAACTTTTCAGAGAAGATCAAAAATGCACGAAAACACGGTGCAGTTGGTGCTTTAATCTACAATAATGTAGAAGGTGCAAACATCAATATGGCTATTGATGATGAAGCAAAGAAAATTCCTTCAGTATTTATTTCTAAACAGTATGGTGAAGCCTTAAAATCAGGAAACTACAAGATTGTTTTTAATGACAAGATGGATAATCGCCCTTCGGATGTAGCCAATCAGCTATCTGACTTTTCAAGTTGGGGAGTGACCACCGATGGACAATTGAAACCGGATGTGACAGCTCCTGGTGGCAATATCTACTCATCCTTTAATGACAATACCTATGGTAGTATCAGCGGAACCAGTATGGCGGCTCCTCACGTTACGGGTGTTGCAGTTCTGGTTAAGGAATACCTTCAAAAACACCATCCAGAATTGACTCCTGAGCAAGTATCAGAGACTGTCAAGGCCTTGATCATGTCAACTGCAAAACCACATGTTAATAAGGAAACAGGCGCTTATACCTCTCCTCGTCAGCAAGGTTCTGGTATTGTGGATACTGCTGCTGCAGTTTCAACCGACCTCTACGTAACGGGTGAAAATGGTTATCCAAGCGTGACTTTGGGAAATGTTGGAGATCAATTTACTTTCAAGGTCACTGTACACAATATTTCAGATACTGACCGTACTCTCAAGATGGTAGTGAATACCAATACAGACGAAGTCCAAGATGGAAAATTCACCCTTCGACCTCGAAAACTAACGGAGACAGTCTGGCCAGAAGTAACGGTCAAAGCCCACAGCAGTCAAACAGTCACTGTTAAAGTGGATGCTCGAAAATTTGCTACTGAACTCAGCAAACAAATGCCAAATGGCTATTTCCTTGAAGGGTTTGTTCGCTTTGTAGATCCAGCAGATGATGGGGATATTGTTAGTCTTGCATTTATGGGCTTCCGAGGTGAATTCCAAAATCTTCCTGCTGTCGAAAAACCAATTTACAACCTTGTTCGAGAAGGGAAAAACGGATTTTACACGGAAATAGACAAGGAAAATCCTGCCGTTAACTACTCTAATGATGCCACCTATCTCGCAACCTTGCAAAATGACCTTCTAGTATCTAAAGGTCAACGCCAAGGCCGCCGAATTACCGTTCTGGGGATCGAACAAAATGCTGAAGGTAAGCATGTTCTTCAGTTGGACGAAAAAGGGAATATCCGTATTGCCATTTCTCCAAACGATGATGGAAACAAAGACCTGGTTGAATACAAAACGGTTGCTTTGAGAAATCTTGTAAATCTTCGGGCTACAGTTTATGCTGCTACGGATACCAAGCATGAACATCCTATTTGGGAGGGCGATGCAAAGGATCTCCGTAAGAATTATTTTGATGGAGACAGTAGAAATCTGAAGAGTTATATTCTAGATAATACTGCTTGGAGAGGTCAGGATTTTGATGGTAATACTGTTGCGGATGGTTTATATAACTATGTTATCAGTTATACACCAGACGTTCCAGGAGCAAAAGAACAATACACGACCTTTAAAATTCAAATTGATACTCAAAAACCTGTCATCACAAGTGGTTATATTCGCTTTAAAGATGGAAATCAAGAATTCGTAGCTCGCAAACCAAAAGATGTTGGTCAAGGTGGTATTCTTTCAGAAAAAGTTTTCTATATCACACCATTTGACAAGAAAGGGACCATGGTTCTAACTGGAAAGGACCAGTTTGGAACGCGTGCGCTTGAGAACACCCATCTGATTAAGGCCAATGCTGACGGTAGTTATACACTTCCTAAGAATGTTGACAAGGCTAATATTTACTATCTTGTTGAGGACTATGCAGGAAATGTAGACTATATCTCACTTGCTGAACTTGTCCGCGATCAAAATAGTGGTCGAGTTAAAATTGCCTTGAAGGATGCAAAAACAAACCAAGATATTGATACCCTCTATGTCTATCGAATCAAAAATAGCGAGGGGCAATATGTTGATGTTGACAAGACAAAAGCGATTCATTTCTTACAGTTTGGTCATTATACAGCAGAAATTTTCAGTTATGACCGAACAGAATTGAAATTTATCAGTGCCTTGTCCCAAGAGTTCGACTTGACGGAAGAAAATAGTTTCCAAACCATTACCTTCCTGGCGAATCTCCTAGAATATGCACCTGTGTCTGTTTCCTTCAATCAAGCAGTTCCAAAGACGACTACTGTGGTTCTGAAAGGAGAAGATGGGACAAGTATCACTCTTCCTGCTGAAAAATACGGTCAATACGCCTTTGGTAAGAAAGTTGCTACAGGTCGTTATACTGTACAAGTCACCTTGCCAACTGGATATGAACTCCTTGAAGATCTCGTTTCCTTGCTCGTTCAGCCGGGTCGAAATAATGCTTTGCGTCTATCTATTGTGTCTAAGTTGGCCTTGCTTGCTGCGGTAAATCAACAAAAAGAACTGGTAGAAACGTCTCGTTACTTTAATAGTAGTGCAGATAAGAGAAAAGCTTATGACCAAGCTTTCCAAGTGGCGCAGTCAGCCTTGTCAAGCAAGTTGAAGCAAGAATTGATTGATGGCGTTCTCGCTAGTCTTGAGGCTGCTGGTAAAGCTTTGAATGGAAAAGATTCGAACGTGGCTGCCTTGAAAGAAGCTATGAAAGCTTACTACGCAACGACTAAAACTGGACGATATGCTAATGCCAAGGAAAAAGTACGTCGAGCTTATGATCGTGCCTTCCAAGAAATCGCCTTACTAGCTGTAGATCCTAAAGTCAAACAGGATCAAATTGACCAATCTCTCATTGCCCTAGCGACGGCTAAAAGCAAATTAAATGGCAAAGCTACTGACTTCTCTAGTCTGAAGAAACTGGTCAAGGATGAACGCCTTTTCCAAGAAAAGAATGCGAGATTTATCTATGCAGACAAGAAAGAAAAAGCAGCCTATCTTCTAACTTTTAAAGAGGCACAGGAACTCCTTAATGATCCAGGAGTGAGCCAAGAAGATGTCAAAGATGCCATTACAGCATTTAAACAAGCCAAGAGAAATCTACATGGCAAAAAACCAAAAGCAAGAAGACATCCTTAAACAGGAGTTTCTGAAGCTTTACTATTAAATGAATCTGGAACTTTGTTTTCAGATTCATTTTTGGTTTACACTAGCTAGAAAATCTGCTATAATACTAGCTAGGAAAGAAAGTCTTATTGCGTTTTTCAAGCGAGCTTGGGGTAGTGGGAGCCAAGTAGAACAAGGTAAGAAACTGGCGCTTTCTGTCGTATTTTTAAAAACAATGAAGTAATAAATTAGGGTGGAACCGCGTTTCTGACGCCCCTAGGTCACAGACTTAGGAGCAAAGACACGGTTCTTTTTGTATCCAAAGTCATAAGAATTTATAAAAAAGGAGTAAACAATGTCTAAAAAATTGACTTTCCACTGCGTCAGTGGCAGAGACCTCCTTACAGTCGGACTGCCCCACGCTCAGCACTAGAGTGCCTGAGCTAGACGCAGTACTAACTCGTCTTGCCTCGTATAATCGACAAGGCAGACTCGTGTCGCAAAAAATCATTTTTTATTAAGGAGTAAACAATGTCTAAGAAATTAACATTTCAAGAAATTATTTTGACTTTGCAACAATTTTGGAATGACCAAGGTTGTATGCTTATGCAGGCTTATGATAATGAAAAAGGTGCGGGAACGATGAGCCCTTACACTTTCCTTCGTGCTATCGGACCTGAGCCATGGAATGCGGCTTATGTAGAACCATCACGTCGTCCTGCTGACGGTCGTTATGGAGAAAATCCTAACCGTCTCTACCAACACCACCAATTCCAAGTGGTCATGAAGCCTTCTCCATCAAATATCCAAGAACTTTACCTTGAGTCTTTAGAAAAATTGGGAATCAACCCTTTGGAACACGATATTCGTTTCGTTGAGGACAACTGGGAAAATCCTTCTACTGGTTCAGCTGGTCTTGGATGGGAAGTCTGGCTTGATGGGATGGAAATCACTCAGTTCACTTACTTCCAACAAGTTGGTGGATTGGCAACTGGCCCTGTGACTTCGGAAGTTACCTATGGTTTGGAACGTTTGGCTTCTTACATTCAAGAAGTGGACTCTGTCTATGATATCGAGTGGGCCGATGGCGTAAAATATGGAGAAATTTTCATCCAGCCTGAGTACGAGCATTCAAAATATTCATTTGAAATTTCGGACCAAGAAATGTTGCTTGAAAACTTTGATAAGTTTGAAAAAGAAGCTGGTCGTGCATTAAAAGAAGGATTGGTTCACCCTGCCTATGACTATGTTCTCAAATGTTCACATACCTTTAACCTGCTTGATGCGCGTGGTGCCGTATCCGTAACCGAGCGCGCTGGCTATATCGCTCGTATCCGTAACTTGGCCCGTGTCGTAGCCAAAACCTTTGTCGCAGAACGCAAACGCCTAGGCTACCCACTTTTGGATGAAGCAACACGAGCTAAACTCTTAGCAGAAGACGCAGAATAGTAAGTAATACTGTGCTCTAAAATCGTTAAAGGCAAGTCGAAGACTTGCTAGAGGGATATGCACCGCCGTACTGTTATGTGGGGATTTTTGAAACCTTGGGTTCAAAAATCAGTCAGCTAAATCCACTTTGATGAGACTGTTGGAAATCTTAGTTTATTTGGTATAAGATTTCCTTACAGACTCACAAAAGTTAGTTAGCGACGTCCCCAGTACTAAGGTGCATATCAAAAAAAGATTGAAGAAAATGTAAAGGAAAAAACATGACAAAAAACTTATTAGTAGAACTCGGTCTTGAAGAGTTACCAGCCTATGTAGTAACTCCAAGTGAAAAACAACTAGGTGAAAAAATGGCAGCCTTCCTCAAAGAAAATCGTCTTTCCTTTGAAGCCATTCAAACCTTCTCAACACCACGCCGTTTGGCTGTTCGTGTGACTGGTCTTGCAGACAAACAGTCTGATTTGACAGAAGATTTCAAGGGACCAGCAAAGAAAATTGCCTTGGATAGTGATGGAAACTTCACCAAAGCAGCTCAAGGATTTGTCCGTGGAAAAGGCTTGACAGTTGAAGATATTGAATTCCGTGAAATCAAGGGTGAAGAATATGTCTATGTTACCAAGGAAGAAGTGGGCCAACCAGTTGAATCCATTGTTCCAGGTGTAGTAGACGTCTTGAAGTCACTAACTTTCCCTGTCAGCATGCACTGGGCTAACAACACCTTTGAATACATCCGCCCTGTACACACTTTGACAGTTCTCTTGGACGAGCAAGAGTTTGATTTGGATTTCCTTGATATCAAGGGCGGTCGTGTGAGTCGCGGCCATCGTTTCTTGGGACAAGAAACTAAGATTCAGTCAGCATTGAGCTATGAAGAAGACCTTCGTAAACAATTTGTAATTGCGGATCCTCGTGAACGTGAGCAAATGATTGTTGATCAAATCAAAGCAATCGAAGCTGAACATGGTGTACGTATCGAAATTGATGCTGACTTACTGAACGAAGTCTTGAACTTGGTTGAATACCCAACTGCCTTTATGGGAAGTTTTGATGCCAAATACCTTGAAGTTCCAGAAGAAGTTTTGGTGACTTCGATGAAGGAGCACCAACGCTACTTCGTTGTTCGTGATCAAGACGGAAAACTATTGCCAAACTTCATTTCAGTCCGTAACGGAAACGCAGAGCATTTGGAAAATGTCATCAAGGGGAATGAAAAAGTCTTGGTAGCACGCTTGGAAGATGGAGAATTCTTCTGGCGTGAAGACCAAAAATTGGTGATTTCAGATCTTGTTGAAAAATTGAACCATGTGACCTTCCATGAAAAGATTGGTTCCCTTCGTGAACACATGATTCGTACAGGTCAGATTGCCGTCCTTTTGGCGGAAAAAGCTGGTTTATCAGTGGATGAAACGATTGATCTTGCCCGCGCAGCATCCATTTACAAGTTTGACTTGTTGACAGGGATGGTTGGTGAGTTTGATGAACTCCAAGGAATTATGGGTGAGAAATATGCCCTTCTTGCTGGGGAAACCTCAGCAGTTGCGGCTGCTATTCGTGAACACTACATGCCTACATCAGCCGAAGGAGAACTTCCAGAGAGTAAGGTTGGAGCCATTCTAGCTATTGCAGACAAATTGGATACGATTTTGAGTTTCTTCTCAGTAGGTTTGATTCCATCAGGTTCTAATGACCCTTATGCCCTTCGTCGTGCAACTCAAGGTGTAGTTCGTATCTTGGATGCTTTTGGTTGGCACATTGCTATGGATGAGTTGATTGATAGCCTTTATGCTTTGAAATTTGATAGCTTGACTTATGGAAATAAAGCAGAGGTCATGGACTTTATCAAGGCTCGTGTTGATAAGATGATGGGTTCTACTCCAAAAGACATTAAGGAAGCGGTCCTTGCAAGTTCGAACTTTGTCGTGGCGGATATGTTGGAAGCAGCAAGTGCTCTTGTAGAAGCAAGCAAGGAAGAAAACTTCAAACCGTCTGTCGAATCTCTCTCTCGTGCTTTCAACTTGGCTGAGAAAGCAGAAGGATCTGAAACAGTTGATCCTGCTCTCTTTGAAAATGAAGAAGAGAAAGCCTTGGCGGAAGCAGTAGAATCACTCGTTTTATCAGGGACTGCAAGTCAGCAATTAGAACAACTCTTTGCGCTTAGTCCAGTTATTGATGCTTTCTTTGAGAATACTATGGTAATGACCGATGATCAAGATATTCGTCAAAATCGATTGGCTGTTTTGTCGCAATTAACCAAGAAAGCAGCTAAACTTGCACGCTTTAACCAAATCAATACCAAGTAGACTCTCTATTAAACGAACTGTATCTTTTTACAAAGGAGATAAACATGGATTCAAAAAAAATCGCTCGTATCAACGAGCTCGCTAAAAAGAAAAAAACAGAAGGCTTAACTTCTGCTGAAAAAGTAGAACAAGCTAAACTTCGTGAGGAATACATCGAAGGCTATCGTCGTGCTGTTCGTCACCATATTGAAGGAATTAAGATTGTTGATGAAGAGGGAAATGACGTCACACCAGAAAAACTACGCCAAGTGCAACGTGAAAAAGGTTTACACGGTCGCAGTTTAGATGATCCTAACTCATAAAATGAAAGGGGGCTGTAGATGATTTACAAGCCCTTTTTCTGTTGTAATAACAAAAGGAGCCAAATGGCTCCTTTTTGGTTTCTTAGTTGCTTGCACCAGAAGTAGCGTCTGCGCCACCACCGTGGCCTCCAGCATCACCTGAATCAGAAGCGCCAGAAGTAGCATCAGCGTCTCCATGACCTCCAGCAGCAGGAGCAAATGGTCCGCTACCACCTACCAAACGTTGACCCGTTTCTTTTAGGTACCAGTCAAGCCATGGTTGGAAGTTAAAGACAATTTCATTGATACCAGCGTATGATCCGTCAGGATAGTACATCGCTTGGTAGTTGTGAGTATTGATGACGCCTGCAGGAGAACCTGGAACGATCGTACGGACGTATTCTTGGTTTCCGTTACGAAGTGTTCCGATAACCCACTCTACATTCTTCATACGTGCTGGTGGAAGAGAATTGTGAACAGTCGACATACGGTTACCTGATTGAGGTGGTACACGTTTGGCAAACATGGTGTCTGGATCTTGGTGAGCGTTGTTGTAGTAGAGGAATTGGTTGTTGTCATCAGCGTATGTCAATTCAAATGGCATAGCTTTCAAGAACATATCAATTTGGTTAACCGTCAAGATACCGTGGTCCAATTTGACATAGGTATCACCAGAAACAGCTCCAGTGATTGTAGCAACTTTTTCTACCCATTCTGGATCGTCAGGATCAACTTCTGTAATGGTTGTAGCGATTGGTTTTCCACAATCCAAGTCTTCTGGTTCAATTGGTTTTGGTTTTTTCAATTTTGAAACGACTCCTACGTATTTTACAAAGTTATCTAAGCAAGTTTCAAGGAATTTAACAGTTCCTTCATTAGTGATATTTCCGTCGTTATCAAAAGCTTCCTTAGCTTTACCAAGAAGGAATTCATTACCTGGAAGCGTGTAGGCATTAACACCTGGAGCGTCAAGGATTTTACGAAGGTGAACTTGGGCACGTGATGTTCCTTGGTCATAGTATGATGCACCCACAATCATAACAGGCTTGTTTTCAAATGGATGAACTTCGTATGAAAGCCATTCGAGTACAGATTTGAGTGAAGCTGAGATAGTGTGGTTGTGCTCAGGAGTAGCGATAATGACACCATCAGCACGTGTAATCTTGTTATACAAGAAACGCAATTGGAAGCTTTCGTCCCATTTTTCATCTTGGTTAAACATTGGAACTTCGTCAATTTCAAGAACTTCTAATTCAAATTTGAATTTGAAATTACGACGGATAAATTCCAAGAGTTTGCGGTTATATGATTGATCGTAGTTTGATCCAACAAGTCCAACAAATTTCATTCTTTCGGTCTCCTATCTTACAAATTTTCCCAGTCAAATTCTTCTGCATCTTTACGAAGCAATTCTTGTGCGTTGCGCAATTTTTCAGTAATTTTCACGAAGATACGGAAGTCATCAAAAATGGCATCCAATTTCTTGATGACATCAAGGTCAACCAAGTCACCACTTGGGTTAAATGCTTGAAGAGAGTGTGAGAGCAAGAATTCATCTGGAAGAACATTTGCCTTGATTTCAGGAGCATTCAAGATTTGACGAAGTTGCAATTGGGCACGAGATGAACCAAGTGTACCATAGGAAGCACCAGTGATCATGATTGGTTTGTTCAAAAGTGGGTAGATACCGTAAGATAGCCAAGCAAGAGCGCTCATTAAAACTGCAGGGATAGAGTGGTCGTACTCAGGAGTACCGATAATCACACCATCAGATGATTCAATTTTAGCAGCAATCTCAAGAATTTCAGCTGGAAGTTGCTTATCTGCTGGTTTGTTGAAAACAGGGATATTCTTGATTTCAACGAGTTCAATTTCAGCTTTATCAGCAAAGTGTTTTTGCATGTATTGGAGCAATTGGCGGTTTGTAGAACGTTTAGAGTTCGTTCCAACAATGGCAATAAGTTTTAGCATGAGATTTCCTTTCTCTTTTTACATAATACAATTTTGAAGGCCTGAAGAACATGCAAGGCGTCCCTCTTTGTCGATGAGAATGGCTTCGATACCATCTATACTTTCGACTTGCCAGAGGATAGAAGCGCTACGTTCTCCAAATAGGCGGGTTGTCCAAATCTCACCATCAACGGATTTATCAGAGATAATCGTTAGGCTAGCAAGATCGGTTTCGACAGGGAATCCTGTCTCACTATCAAAGATATGGTGATAGTCTTTTCCATCTACTGTCAGGTGGCGTTCATAGATACCTGAAGTGACAACGGATTTGTTAGAAGCAGGAATGGTTAGGAGATGATTGCCACGAGGATTTCGCGGATCTTGAATCCCAATCTGCCAGGCTTTCCCTTCTTTAGCTTGATTATTCCCGATGGTGAGGATATTTCCTCCGAGATTGATCAAGGCAGAGGTGACACCGTGTGCTTTTAAATACTGGGCAACCTTATCTGCACTATAGCCTTTGGCTAAGCAACCTAGATCAAGCTTCATTCCTTTCTTCTCTAAAAAAACAGTAGAGCTAGTCGGATCCAACTTGATAAAATGCGGGTCAACTAGGGGCAAGACAGCTTCGATTTCGTTTAACTCTGGAAGTCGTGCATCTGCAAATCCGATTCGCCAGGTTTGAATCAAGGGACCAATACTGATATTTAGATGGCTAGACGGAGCTAGGCTATGCTTAAGTCCAAGAGCAATCAGTTCAAACAGGTCAGGATGAACCTTAACAGGTGCGATTCCAGCCTGGTAGTTGATTTCCATCAGTTCGGATTCTTGACTATTGGCGTTGAAGCGGTATTCGAGCTCCTTGAGCAAATCAAAGACTCCTTGAAGTAGGCAATCAGCCTGTTCATCTGCTAATGAAATCGTGATAGTTGTTCCCATTAGCCGTTCCGAACGTGAATGAAGAGGCAAGCTACCAGCTCCTTTCTTTTCATAGGAAATCATTCAATATAAGTTGGTTAAAGAAAAATTAAACCCCTTACATTTTCTTTCCATGTAACTAGCATACCATAAAGTCAGCGTTTTCACAAATGGATTTTGACAAAAAGTCAAGAAATATGCTCAAAATTAGCATGAAAACGATAGAAAAATAATGTTTGCTAATATTAAGTGTATTTTTTTCTGAAAAAAAGAGAATTCTGAGCAAATACCTTGTAAACGCTAACAGTAAATGATATACTAGAAAAGTAAATCAAAAATTAAAGGTAGGAATTTTTCTATGAGTAAAATTGTTGTAGTTGGTGCTAACCACGCTGGTACAGCTTGTATTAATACGATGTTGGATAACTTTGGTCATGAGAACGAAATCGTAGTATTTGACCAAAACTCAAATATTTCATTCCTTGGTTGTGGAATGGCGCTTTGGATCGGGGAACAAATTGATGGCCCAGAAGGTCTCTTCTACTCTGATAAAGAAAAATTGGAAGCAAAAGGTGCTAAAATTTACATGAACTCACCAGTTCTTTCAATTGACTACGATAATAAAGTTGTGACTGCAGAAGTTGAAGGTAAAGAACACAAAGAGTCTTATGATAAATTGATCTTTGCGACAGGTTCAACTCCTATTTTGCCTCCAATCGAAGGTGTAGAAATCGTTAAAGGTAACCGCGAATTCAAAGCAACACTTGAAAATGTTCAATTTGTTAAGTTGTACCAAAATGCAGAAGAAGTTATCGAAAAACTTGCTGACAAGAGCAAACACCTTGAGCGCATTGCCGTTGTTGGTGGTGGTTACATCGGTGTTGAGCTGGCTGAAGCTTTCGAACGTCTTGGAAAAGAAGTGGTGCTTGTTGATATCGTAGACACTGTTTTGAACGGCTACTATGACAAAGACTTTACCCAAATGATGGCGAAGAACTTGGAAGACCACAACATCCGCTTGGCGCTTGGTCAAACAGTTAAAGCCATCCAAGGTGACGGTAAAGTTGAACGCTTGGTAACAGACAAAGAAACATTTGATGTGGATATGGTGGTTCTTGCAGTTGGTTTCCGTCCAAACACAGCTCTTGCTGACGGTAAGATTGAACTCTTCCGTAACGGTGCCTTCCTTGTAGATAAGAAACAAGAAACATCTATCCCAGGTGTATACGCTGTTGGTGACTGTGCGACTGTTTATGACAATGCTCGTAAAGACACTAGCTACATCGCTCTTGCATCTAACGCTGTACGTACTGGTATCGTTGGTGCTTACAATGCTTGTGGACATGAATTGGAAGGAATCGGTGTGCAAGGATCAAACGGTATTTCAATCTATGGTCTTCACATGGTTTCAACTGGTTTGACTCTTGAAAAAGCAAAAGCAGCAGGTTACAATGCAACTGAAACTGGCTTTAACGATCTTCAAAAACCAGAATTTATGAAGCATGACAACCACGAAGTTGCCATCAAGATTGTCTTTGATAAAGACAGTCGCGAAATCCTTGGTGCACAAATGGTTTCACATGATGCTGCAATTAGTATGGGAATCCACATGTTCTCACTTGCTATCCAAGAGCATGTAACCATTGATAAATTGGCTTTGACAGACCTATTCTTCTTGCCACACTTCAACAAACCATACAACTACATCACAATGGCTGCACTTACAGCTGAAAAATAACAATAGCTGAGCTATCTGGCCTTAAGTTAAGGTCAGATAGTTTTTTTAATCCATCTGTACCCAGACAATTATTGTTTTTCTATCTTGTACTTCATTCTAATCTGGCTTAAAATGAAATGGTAGCTACCAATACAGATGATGAGGATTAAGAAATGACTGAAAATCGTTATGAACTAAATAAAAACTTGGCACAGATGCTCAAAGGTGGGGTTATCATGGACGTTCAGAACCCTGAACAGGCTCGTATCGCAGAGGCTGCTGGTGCGGCAGCTGTTATGGCCTTGGAACGGATTCCAGCTGATATTCGTGCAGCTGGTGGAGTTTCTCGTATGAGTGATCCAAAGATGATTAAGGAAATTCAAGAAGCGGTCAGTATTCCAGTGATGGCCAAGGTCAGAATCGGGCATTTTGTTGAAGCTCAGATTTTAGAGGCTATTGAGATTGACTATATCGATGAGAGTGAAGTGCTGTCTCCAGCAGACGATCGTTTCCATGTGGACAAGAAAGAATTCCAAGTTCCTTTTGTCTGTGGAGCTAAGGATTTGGGTGAAGCCTTGCGTCGTATCGCTGAGGGAGCTTCCATGATTCGGACAAAAGGAGAACCGGGTACAGGAGATATCGTCCAAGCCGTTCGCCATATGCGTATGATGAATCAAGAAATTCGCCGCATTCAAAACCTCCGTGAAGATGAACTTTATGTGGCAGCAAAAGAACTCCAAGTCCCTGTAGAATTGGTCCAATACGTTCATGAACATGGAAAATTACCAGTTGTTAACTTTGCAGCTGGAGGTGTGGCAACGCCAGCAGATGCTGCGCTGATGATGCAATTGGGGGCAGAGGGGGTCTTTGTCGGTTCAGGTATTTTCAAATCAGGCGACCCTGTTAAACGAGCAAGTGCTATTGTTAAGGCCGTAACCAACTACCAAAATCCTCAAATTCTGGCTCAAATCTCTGAAGATCTAGGGGAAGCCATGGTTGGTATCAATGAGAATGAAATCCAAATTCTTATGGCAGAGCGAGGAAAATAGATGAAAATTGGAATATTGGCCTTGCAAGGCGCCTTTGCAGAACATGCAAAAGTGCTAGAAAAGTTAGGTGTTGTTAGTGTCGAAATCAGAAATTTAGATGATTTTCAACAACATCAGAGTGACTTGGTGGGTTTGATATTACCTGGCGGTGAGTCTACAACCATGGGCAAGCTCTTGCGCGACCAGAACATGCTGCTTCCCATCCGAGAAGCCATTCTATCTGGATTACCCGCTTTTGGGACCTGTGCGGGCTTGATTTTGCTGGCTAAGGAAATCACTTCTCAGGAAGAAAGTCATCTTGGAACCATGGATATAGTGGTTGAGCGCAATGCTTATGGGCGCCAACTAGGAAGCTTCTATACAGAGGCAGAATGTAAGGGAGTTGGCAAGATTCCCATGACCTTTATCCGTGGACCGATTATCAGTAGTGTTGGAGAGGGTGTAGAAATTTTAGCAACAGTAGACGATCAAATCGTTGCTGCGCAAGAAAAAAATATGCTGGTAACCTCTTTTCATCCTGAGTTAACAGATGATGCTCGCTTGCACCAGTATTTTATCAATATGTGTAAAGAAAAAAGTTGAGAAAAGATTCTCAACTTTTTTACATGTAATAAACAATAGCGATGTACTGAAGTGCAGATGCTGCTAGGATAAAGAGATGCCAAATCATGTGGAAATAAGGTTTTTTCTTAGCGTAAAATCCAGCTCCAACTGTATAACAGAGTCCGCCAGTTACCATGAGACTCCAGAAAATTGGCGTTGTTTGACTGATAATGGCAGGAATGATAGCCAGAACCAACCAGCCCATAATCAGGTAAAGGGCAAGGCTGAATTTCTCATTGACCTTTTTAGCGAAGATTTTATAGAGGATGCCAAAGATGGTCGTTCCCCACTGAATGGCAATGATCAGATAGCCAAACCAGTTATTCATCAAAGTCAAGACGACCGGCGTATAAGAGCCTGCGATAGCCACATAAATCATAGAATGGTCGATGATTCGCAAGACGTATTTGTGGGTCGAACCATAGGCCATAGAGTGGTAAATGGTTGACGAGAGGAACATGAGAAAGAGACTGATAACAAAGATTGAAACACCAAAAGATGATAAAAATCCGTGTGCTTCATAACTATAGGTGGATGAAATAGGGAGCAAGATGAGCATGATAACGGCACCCACAGCATGGGTCACACTATTAGCAATTTCCTCTCCAAAACTGAGTTTTTTACTGAGTTTTAGACTGGTATTCATTGGATTTCCTCCTCTTCTTTGATAAGGATTAAGTCTAGAGTTTGATGATAGAGTTTAACCGTTTGACAGCTAGTTTGGATAATAGGATTTTCTGGATCAATCCCATGGTTCATGTAGTCTACAAAAGCATCGTAGAGCTGGTCTGAGCTCGCTTGAGTTTGCAGAGTATTAAGGGTCTGAGCGATTTCTTGGATCGAAAAGACAGACTTGAGAGTGGTGATGGCAATCAAACGTGCGATCTGTTTGCGTTGGTATTTTTTCTTGTCTGGCTTTGTCAGGTAACCATGTTTGACATAGTTATTGACCATAGATGCTGTTAGTCCCTTGTCCTTATCTGGAGAGATAGGGGCACAGACCTGATTGACATAAAGTAAAACCTGATCCAGATAGAGGTCAATGTTTGGAATGTCTTCCCATTTTGGGTAGGAAAAGTTAGAATTCATTTCCAACTCCTTTTTATCTAGTTTTAATAACTAGATTATAAAATAATAAAAAACAAAAGTCAAGTTTCAACTGCTTGTAGAAAGCTTTAAATTATGCTATGATGAGAGAAAATAGTTAGAAATGAGGGGAAAAGATGGAGATTCGTTTAGCTTTTCCAAACGAAGTGGATGCGATTATGCAGGTGATGGAGGATGCTAAAAAGTGCTTAGCCAAATCTGGTAGCGACCAGTGGCAAAATGGCTATCCAAATGCAGATATCATTATTGATGATATCATCTCAGGCCAAGCCTATGTGGCCTTGGAAGAAGGAGAACTGCTAGCTTATGCTGCTGTAACCAAGAGTCCAGAGGAAGCCTATGAAGCCATTTATGAAGGAAGTTGGCAGGGGGAAGAATCAGAATATCTGGTCTTTCACCGTATCGCTGTGGCAGCAGATGTCCAAGGACAAGGTGTTGCTCAGACTTTCCTAGAAGGCTTGATTGAAGGTTTTGATTATCTAGATTTTCGCTCAGATACGCATGTACAAAACAAGGCCATGCAGCATATCTTTGAAAAGCTAGGCTTCCAACAGGTTGGTAAGGTTCCAGTTGATGGGGAACGTTTGGCCTATCAGAAATTAAAAAAATGAAGCAGAAAAAGTACGCAAAGATGCTCTACCCGTCGCCAATTGGAACTTTATCCTTAGTTGCTGACGAGCAATATTTGTATGGAATTTGGGTACAGGACCAAACTCATTTTGAGAGGGGATTAGGAGATGAAACGATAGAAGAAGTTGCTAGCCATCCTGTATTAGAGCAAGTTATTTCCTATTTAGATACCTATTTCGAAGGCAGTGTTCAGGATCTATCTGACTTACCTTTAGCTCCCATTGGAACAGATTTTGAAAAGCGGGTTTGGGATTACTTACAGGCCATTCCTTATGGTCAAACAGTAACTTACGGACAAATAGCTCAAGACCTGCAAGTGGCTTCTGCTCAAGCGATTGGAGGAGCAGTGGGGCGCAATCCTTGGTCCATACTTGTTCCCTGTCATCGGGTGCTGGGGTCAGGTAATCGCTTGACAGGCTATGCATCTGGAGTCGAAAAGAAAGCCTGGCTCTTGCAACATGAAGGTGCAGCATTTCAAGAAAATAAAAAATAGAAAGAAAAGAAGATGTTAGAATTTATCGAATACCCAAAATGTTCAACTTGTAAGAAAGCAAAAAATGAATTGGATCAACTTGGACTGGAATACCAAGATGTCCACATCGTAGAAGAAACACCAAGTGAAGACGTGATTTTGAACTGGTTGGAAACTTCCGGTTTTGAAGTGAAACAATTTTTCAATACTAGCGGGATCAAATACCGCGAACTAGGCCTAAAAGATAAGGTGGGAAGTTTGTCAACACAAGAAGCAGCCAAGCTTCTAGCCAGTGATGGTATGTTATTGAAACGTCCAATTTTGGTGGAGAATGGTGCTGTTAAACAAATTGGCTATAGAAAACCCTATGAGAACTTAGGTTTGAGATAGTTTTTATTTATCTCCTTGATAGGTAAAATATATAGCCTCCCTGTTTTAAAGTGTGATAAACTAGAAGATAGACAAAGTCTGAGCAGCCCGTAGCAAATAATTTGCTTGCGAGCAGAAGTATGATAGAATGAATCATTATCAGGAGAGGATGTTTTTATGACTGTTACAACATTTTTAGCATCAGATTGGTACCAAAGTTTGATGCAATTCATTCCGGATGGTAAACTCTTTAGTTTGCGTTCGGTCTTTGACGGAATTCCAAGGATTGTCCAGCAACTGCCTACAACCTTGATGTTAACGCTTGGAGGTGCACTCTTTGGTTTGCTACTTGCCTTGATTTTTGCCATTGTTAAGATTAATCGTGTTAAGATTCTATATCCCTTGCAGGCCTTTTTCGTCAGCTTCTTAAAAGGTACTCCAATCCTAGTTCAACTTATGTTGACCTACTACGGAATTCCTTTAGCACTGAAAGCTATCAACCAGCAATGGGGCACTGGTTTCAATATCAATGCGATTCCAGCAGCGCTTTTTGCGATTGTGGCCTTTGCTTTTAATGAGGCGGCTTATGCAAGTGAAACGATTCGTGCAGCCATCCTTTCTGTTAATCCAGGTGAAATTGAGGCGGCGCGTAGTTTGGGTATGACACGAGCACAAGTTTACCGTCGTGTGATTATTCCAAATGCAGCGGTGGTAGCGACACCGACTTTGATTAACTCCCTCATCGGTTTGACTAAGGGAACATCTCTAGCCTTTAGTGCAGGAGTTGTGGAAGTTTTTGCCCAAGCTCAGATTTTGGGTGGAGCTGATTACCGCTATTTTGAACGCTTCATCTCCGTTGCCCTTGTTTATTGGGTAGTCAATATCGGAATTGAAAGCCTCGGTCGTTTCATCGAGAGAAAAATGGCTATTTCTGCACCTGATACAGTGCAAACAGATGTGAAAGGAGACCTTCGTTAATGATTAAGATTTCGAATTTAAGCAAATCCTTTTCAGGACAAACTGTCTTGGATCATCTGGACTTGGATATCCAAAAAGGAGAAGTAGTGGCTTTGATTGGTTCATCTGGAGCTGGGAAGTCAACCTTTCTTCGTAGTTTGAACTACCTTGAAACACCAGATAGTGGAACGATTCAGATTGACAATTTTAAAGTTGATTTTTCTCAGATTAGCCAAGAAGAGATCCTAACCCTTCGTCGCAAGTTGTCCATGGTTTTCCAACAGTTTAATTTGTTTGAACGCCGAACTGCTCTTGACAATGTCAAGGAAGGTTTGGTTGTCGTTAAAAAATTATCGGACGATGAAGCAACAAAAATCGCTAAGGAAGAGTTGGCCAAGGTTGGTCTTTCTGACCGTGAAAACCATTATCCTCGCCATTTATCAGGTGGACAAAAGCAACGGGTTGCCCTCGCGCGTGCGCTTGCTATGAAACCAGATGTCTTGCTCTTGGATGAGCCCACTTCAGCCCTTGACCCAGAGTTGGTCGGTGAAGTAGAAAAGTCTATTGCAGACGCTGCCAAGTCAGGTCAGACCATGATTTTGGTCAGTCACGATATGTCTTTTGTAACCCAAGTGGCAGATAAGGTTTTATTCCTAGATAAAGGGAAAATCATCGAGTCTGGCACACCGGATGAAATCATCAATCATCCGAAAGAAGAACGAACAAAAGAATTCTTCACTAGTTACAAACGGACTTATATTTGATATAATAGAAAAAGGAAAACTCAGTTAGGTGGACTAGCTGAGTTTACTCTTTAAAAAAGATAGAAACGAGAGAGATCATGCTGCTGCAACTGTTTTCTTTATATTTCGAGAGTTTGATCTTAACGACCATCCTTGTCGTGATTTTTCTGGGGATTTGGATTGGATTGAGAGCCATGTCTGGTGTGGACAAGACAGCCAAGGCTCGTCAAGCTCATCTCTATGATATGATTATGATTGGAGTTTTGGTCGTTCCGGTGTTATCCTTTGCCGTCATGAGTTTGCTCTTGGTTTTCAAGGCATAATCCTTGCGTGATTAGCAAGAATGAGTTAGAATAAAGATAGTTACAACAAGAAAGAAGGAATCAAAATGTACGATACGATTATTATCGGTGCTGGACCTGCGGGAATGACGGCTGCCTTATATGCTGCCCGAAGCAATCTGAAAGTGGCTTTGATTGAAGGTGGTCTGCCGGGCGGGCAAATGAACAATACATCTGATATTGAAAACTATCCAGGTTATGCCAACATCAGTGGCCCTGAATTGGCTGAAAAAATGTTTGAACCACTTGAAAACCTTGGAGTGGAGCATCTTTATGGCTATGTTGAAAATATTGAAGACCAGGGGGACTATAAGAAGGTAATCACTGATGATCAAGTTTACGAAACCCGTACTGTCATCGTGGCAACTGGTTCTAAACACCGTCTTTTAGGTGTTCCTGGAGAAGAAGAACTAAATAGCCGAGGCGTTTCCTATTGTGCGGTCTGTGATGGAGCTTTCTTCCGTGATCAAGACTTGCTCGTAGTTGGTGGTGGAGATTCAGCGGTAGAAGAGGCTCTGTTCTTGACTCGCTTTGCCAAGTCTGTCACTATCGTTCACCGTCGTGACCAACTTCGTGCCCAAAAGGTTTTGCAAGACCGTGCCTTTGCAAATGAGAAAGTCAACTTTATCTGGGACTCTGTAGTCAAGGAAATTAAAGGTGAAAACCGAGTAGAATCTGTCGTTTTTGAAAATGTAAAGACGGGTCAAGTGACAGAGCAAGCCTTTGGAGGTGTCTTTATCTACGTCGGTTTAGATCCTGTTAGCGATTTTGTTAAAGAATTGAATATCCAAGATCAGGCAGGCTGGATTGTGACAGATAACCACATGAAAACTGCCGTTGACGGTATCTTTGCGGTTGGGGATGTTCGCCAAAAAGATCTTCGCCAAGTAACAACAGCAGTTGGAGATGGGGCTATCGCTGGTCAAGAAGCTTACAAATTTATTACAGAACATAGTTAATACACTTCGAAAATCTCTTCAAACCACGTCAGCTTCGCCTTGCCGTAGGTATGGGTACTGACTTCGTCAGTTCTATCCACAACCTCAAAGCAGTGCTTTGAGCTGTCTTAAGCTAGCTTCCTAGTTTGCTCTTTGATTTTCATTGAGTATAATCATAAAAAAGTTTCCAATCACTTGATTGGAAACTTTTTTTATAGTCTATTTCGGAAAACTTCGTACATGAGAATAGCTGCGGCAACACTGGCATTGAGGCTTTGAACATGTCCATTCATAGGAATGGTAATCATTTCATCGACCTGTTTTTTGATGTTGCTAGAGATGCCTTTTCCTTCATTTCCGATGATGAGGGCGATTCTCCCTTTTGTATTCCACTTGTGGCAAGGGGTACCGTTCATATCCGTTCCAAAGGTCCAGAAACCTTCGTCCTTGAGTTTTTCTAGGGTTTGACTGAGGTTGGTCACTCGGGCAATCGGTACATGCTCAATAGCACCTGTGGCCGTTTTGGCAACGACAGGAGTCACTCCGACAGCACGGTGCTTGGGAATGATGACACCTGAAACATTGGTCGCATCAGCAGTTCTTAAGATAGAACCTAGATTATGGGGGTCAGTTAGACCATCCAGAATCAATAGAAGTGGATTTTCCTCTTGACGTGTTTTTGCAAGGATGTGATCCAACTCGCTATAGGCAAATTCGGACACTCGTAAAACAAAACCTTGGTGGACAGCACCTTCGGTCATCTCAGACAGGGATTTTTTTGAAGTCCAAGAAATGGATACCTTCTTTTCTGTAGCCAGTTCCTTGATTTTTTCAACATTTTTGCCTCTGAGATCATCTTGGAGGTAGAGTTTGTTTCCTGTATTTGCAAGGAGGGCTTCTGTAACGGCGTGGACGCCATAGACAATATCATTTGTTTTCATGCCTCTATTATAACACAAAACCCCGTCTTGCAACGGGATTTTATTTATTCAAGAATCAGTAAACCATCTTTAACTGCAAATGGGTCTTTTTCATTGATACGATCGTAAAACATGATTCCGTTGATGTGATCAATTTCATGTTGGACAACGATAGAGTTGTATCCTTTGAGCTTGATACGGTGTTTTTCGCCGTCCTTGTCAAAGTAGTCAACTGTAACGCGAGCATGGCGGACTACGTAGCCTGGAACTACACGGTCGACAGATAGGCACCCTTCTCCTTCACCGAGGGCGGCGTCCTGAACAGAGTGAGAGACGATTTTTGGATTGTACATAACAGCTTGCAGGTCGTAGGCTCCCTGTGGAGTTTCACCTTCTTCCACAATATTTGGCACTAAAACAGCGATAATGCGTTTTGAGATATCTAACTGAGGAGCGGCCAATCCAACCCCACCGCGGAGCCCCATCTTTTCAGCCATAACAGGATCCTGAGAATTTTTGAGGAATTGCATCATCTTTTCTCCAAGGATGATTTCCTGGTCAGACAGTGGGAAAGTGACCTCCTTAGCAACCGCGCGTAAAGTCGGATTCCCCTCACGGATAATATCGTTCATATTAATTAAATGAGCAGCTTTTGTAATACGTTCTATAGCAGACATTTTCTCTCCTTTCATTACCTCTACATGATAACACAAAATAGACGAGAAAGAAAGTCACAGAAGTTCCTAAAAAATAATATAATAAACGGTATTCCCCTTTTATCTGTGATATAATAAAAGAAAAGGCTTGCAGTAAAAGCAAGGGGGGAATAAAGATGGAAAAGCGACAAGATAGACGGTCTCATGGTCCTATTTTTGGATTGTTGAAGAGTGGTATTGGTTTCTTTCGGAATTATAAATCTTGGACAAATGCCCAATTTATTACGGTGTTACTACTTGCAGTTACCTTGTCTATGGGATTGAACTTGTTGGCCCAAGCAGTACAAGGGAACAAGGGAACAAGTCCGAGTGGTCAAACTCTTGATTCTGCTCAGACGTCTGGTCAATCCAAGGAAAATCAGTCTGATGAAACGACAGCCCGTATCATGGCAAATGGTGACCTCCTCTATCATATCCCTATCTACCGAACGGCTCTAAAAGAAGATGGGACCTATGATTTTCATGAAAATTTTGAATATGTAAAACCATGGCTCAAGCAAGCGGACTTAGTGCTTGGTGACTTTGAAGGAACGGTGAACAAGGATCACTATTTGGCAGGTTATCCTCTCTTTAATGCACCTGGAGAAGTCATGGATGCGATCAAAGATGCAGGCTATCAAGTTCTAGACTTGGCTCACAATCACATCTTGGATTCTCAGATAGAGGGAGTGGTTTCGACAGCAGAAGCTATCGAAAAGGCAGGGATGACACCCATAGGAGTCTACACACATGAATCCCGTGACCAAGCTCCACTAGTTATCAAGGAAGTCAATGGTATCAAGGTAGCTCTTTTGGCCTATTCCTACGGTTTTAATGGCATTGAGCAGTATATCTCTCAAGAGGATTATAATCGCTATCTTTCTGACCTGAATGAAGATAAGATGAAGGCGGAAATCGAACGAGCTGAGCAAGAGGCGGATATTACTGTCATCATGCCTCAGATGGGAATTGAGTACCAGCTAGAACCGACGGAAGAACAGAAAACACTGTACCACAAGATGATTGACTGGGGAGCTGATATTATCTTTGGAGGGCATCCTCACGTCGTTGAACCTGCTGAAACAGTTGAAAAAGATGGTGACAAAAAACTGATCATCTATTCCATGGGGAATTTCCTCTCAAATCAGCGCATTGAAACCATGCAAGACGAGGAAAATGCCAAGTGGACGGAGCGCGGTGTCCTCATGGATGTGACCATTAAGAAAAAAGATGGCAAGACTAGGATTGAAACTGCCAAAGCGCATCCTACTTGGGTCAATCGAACACCCAAAGGAACTTACTCTCCAGAAGGTTATCCGCTCTTCCTCTATCAGACCTATATCCTAGAGGACTTCATCGAGGGAGGTAGTTACCGTGACAAGTTGGACGAGGCGACCAAGGAACGTATTGACACGGCCTATAAAGAAATGAATGAACATGTAGGGTTGAAGTGGTAGGTGCTCACCCTAAAGGAGATATGATGACGATTAAATTAATTGCAACAGACATGGATGGAACCTTGCTAGACTCGAGAGGTCAGCTAGATCTGCCCCGCTTGGAAAAGATTTTAGATCAGTTGGATCAAAGGGATATCCGTTTTGTCATTGCGACGGGGAATGAAGTTCATCGTATGAGACAATTGCTTAAACATTTGGCGAGTAGAGTTGTCCTAGTCGTTGCCAATGGGGCGCGTATTTTTGAAAATAATAAACTGATTCAAGCACAGATCTGGGATAATGCTATGGTTGACAAGGCTTTAGTTCATTTTAAAGGGAGGGAGTGTCGAGATCAATTTGTTGTCACTAGTATGAATGGGAGTTTTGTCAAGAAAGGAACTGTTTTTACAGAACTTGATAAATTTATGACTCCTGAGATGATTGAAAAACTCTATCGGCATACAAACTTTGTTGAAGAGCTCAGCTCGGATCTCTTTGGTGGGGTGCTAAAGATGAGTATGGTCGTCGGTGAAGAACGTTCTAGTTCTGTTTTGCAGGAAATCAATGACCTCTTTAATGGGCGTGTAAGAGCCGTTTCTAGCGGTTATGGTTGTATTGATATCCTACAGGCTGGTGTTCACAAGGCTTGGGGATTGGAAGAATTACTCAAGCGCTGGAATTTGCAATCGGAGCAAATCATGGCCTTTGGTGACAGTGAAAATGATATCGAAATGCTAGAACTGGCTGGAATTGCCTATGCGATGGAAAACGCAGATGATGAGGTCAAGGCAGTTGCGACTGCCCTAGCTCCAGCTAACAGCCAGTCGGGTGTTTATCAAGTCCTAGAAAATTGGTTAGAGAAAGAGGGATAAGGTGGCAGTACAGTTATTAGAGAATTGGCTCTTAAAAGAGCAGGAAAAAATTCAAACCAAGTATCGTGAATTGAATCAAATTTCTGTCCTAGAGCCAGATATCATTTTTATTGGTGATTCGATTGTGGAATATTACCCTCTGCAAGAGTTGTTTGGGGCGGCCAAGACGATTGTTAATCGTGGCATCCGAGGCTACCAGACGAGACTTTTATTAGAGAATTTGGATGCCCATCTTTATGGTGATGCTGTGGATCAAATTGTTCTCTTAATTGGGACAAATGACATTGGAAAAGATATTCCCATGAATGAAGCCTTGGATAATCTTGAGCGTGTGATCCAATCGATTGCCCGAGATTATCCGTTGTCACAAATAAAGCTCCTTTCTATTCTGCCAGTCAATGAGGGAGAGAAATACAAGCAGACCGTTTATATCCGAACCAATGAAAAGATTAGAGAATGGAATCAAGCCTATGAGGCTCTAACATCCGCCTATATGCAGGTAGATTTTGTGCCTGTTTATGATAGTTTGATAGATTCAGAAGGACAACTCAAAAAAGACTATACAACAGATGGCCTCCATCTAAGTGTAGCCGGTTATCAAGCCTTATCGGAAGCCTTAAAAGAGTATCTTTTCTAAAGAGGTGGCTTGATTTTGCATTTTTTATGAAGATAGGTTATAATAGTTCTATCCTTTTGGGGTCGTTACGGATTCGACAGGCATTATGAGGCATATTTTGCAACCCGTGTGGCGACGTAAACGCTCAGTTAAATATAACTGCAAAAAATAACACTTCTTACGCTCTAGCTGCCTAAAAACCAGCAGGCGTGACCTGATTTGGATTGCTCGTGTTCAATGACAGGTCTTATGATTAGCGAGATACGATCAAGCCTTGTCTAGTGGTTTGATAAGAGATTAATAGACTCGCAGTTCCTAGGCTTGAGTTATGTGTTGAGGGACTGTTAAAACAATACATAACCTATGGTTGTAGACAAATATGTTGGCAGGTGTTTGGACGTGGGTTCGACTCCCACCGGCTCCATTATTCTTTCGCTAAACTTGGAAAAACGTTGTTAAATCAACGTTTTTTGTTTTTGCCTTTTGTATTTCTTGGTATTCTTTTGCTAAAAAAGGATACAACATTTTTGTCGTGTCCTAGAAATCTATATCCTTTTGTTTTATGAAATCATATAGTGTTTGTATTATTTGATTTTTAAATGCTTGCGATAAAAAAACTGCACTGAAATGCAGTTTTTGTTTTTCTACGGAAGACATGGGATTCGAACCCACGCACGCTGTTACACGCCTACCGCGTTTCCAACACGGCCTCTTAAGCCTCTTGAGTAATCTTCCAATACTTACTCAAATAGTCTACCATAAAGCCACTTATCTTGCAATAAAAATTCTGGAAATAAGAAAAAATGATAGAATTTGAAAGAAAATGATAAAAAATGCTTGACTTTGGTAGAGAATATGCTAGAATGAATAGTGTAAACGATAACAGGAGGTGATTTGGTGTTAAAAACTGAGCGGAAGCAACTGATTTTAGAGGAGTTAAATCAACATCATGTAGTTTCCCTAGAAAAATTGGTCAGTATATTAGAAACATCAGAATCAACGGTACGAAGAGATTTGGATGAGTTGGAGGCGGAAAACAAGCTTCGCCGTGTGCATGGAGGAGCAGAATTGCCCCACTCCTTGCGGGAAGAAGAAACCATCCAAGAAAAATCTGTCAAAAACCTTCAAGAGAAGAAGTTGCTAGCTCAGAAGGCGGCCTCTCTCATCAAGGAGAAAGATGTTATCTTTATCGATGCTGGCACAACAACTGCTTTTTTAATCAAGGAATTGGTTGATAAGAATATCACAGTTGTGACCAACTCCATTCACCATGCGGTTCAGTTGGTTGAAAAACAGATTCCAACTGTCATGGTTGGAGGAAGTGTCAAGATGGCAACAGATGCATGTATTGGCGGTGTTGCTCTTAACCAAATTAATCAATTGCACTTTGACCGTGCCTTTATTGGGATGAATGGTGTGGACGATGGTTATTATACGACTCCAGATATGGAGGAGGGAGCTGTGAAGCGTGCTATTTTAGAGAATGCCAAACAAACCTATGTCTTGGTTGATTCGTCAAAGATTGGTCAAACTTGCTTTGCCAAGGTAGCACCACTTAAACGCGCTATTGTCATCACAAGTCAAGGGCATGAGCTCTTGCAGGCTATTAAGAAGAAAACGGAGGTAATAGAAGTATGATTTATACAGTCACACTTAATCCATCCATAGACTATATCGTGCGCTTGGAGCAAGTTCAAGTCGGCAGTGTCAATCGTATGGACAGTGATGATAAGTTTGCTGGTGGGAAAGGAATCAATGTTAGCCGTGTTTTGAAGCGCTTGGATATTCCTAATACTGCGACTGGATTTATCGGAGGCTTTACTGGTAAATTTATCACAGATACTTTGGCAGAAGAGGAAATTGAGACACGTTTTGTTCAAGTAGCAGAAGATACTCGTATCAATGTTAAAATCAAAGCAGACCAAGAAACAGAAATCAACGGGACTGGTCCTAATGTTGAACCGGCTCAGCTAGAAGAATTGAAAGCTATTTTGTCTAGTTTGACAGCAGAAGATACGGTTGTGTTTGCGGGTTCGAGTGCTAAGAACCTAGGCAATGTTATCTATAAGGATTTGATTGCCTTGACACGCCAGACTGGTGCGCAAGTCGTATGTGACTTTGAAGGACAGACCTTGATTGATAGTTTGGACTACCAGCCACTTTTGGTTAAACCAAACAATCACGAACTTGGAGCTATCTTTGGAGTGAAACTCGAAAGTTTAGATGAAATCGAGAACTATGCTCGTCAGTTACTGGCCAAAGGAGCTCAAAACGTCATTATCTCCATGGCTGGTGACGGTGCCCTTCTTGTCACATCTGAGGGAGCATACTTTGCTAAACCAATCAAGGGAACAGTCAAAAATTCAGTCGGGGCTGGTGACTCTATGGTTGCTGGGTTTACAGGTGAATTTGTCAAATCTAAAGACGCAGTAGAGGCCTTCAAATGGGGAGTAGCTTGTGGAACAGCAACGACCTTCTCGGATGACTTGGCAACAGCGGAATTTATTAAAGAAACATATGAAAAAGTTGAGGTAGAAAAACGATGAAAATTCAAGACCTATTGAGAAAAGATGTCATGTTGCTGGATTTGCAGGCAACTGAAAAAACAGCTGTCATTGAAGAGATGATTAAAAGTTTGGTAGATCACGGTTACGTGACGGATTTTGAAACCTTTAAAGAAGGAATTTTAGCGCGTGAAGCTCTAACTTCCACTGGTTTGGGTGACGGAATTGCTATGCCTCACAGCAAGAACTCTGCTGTCAAAGAAGCAACGGTTCTCTTTGCTAAGTCAAACAAGGGTGTTGACTATGAAAGCTTGGATGGGCAACCAACAGACCTCTTCTTCATGATTGCTGCTCCAGAAGGTGCCAATGATACTCACTTGGCAGCCTTGGCAGAATTATCTCAATACTTGATGAAAGACGGATTTGCTGACAAACTTCGTCAAGTAACATCTGCAGATCAAGTTATCGAACTATTTAACCAAGCTTCAGAAAAAGCTGAGGAACCTGTTCAAGTACCTGCTAATGACTCTGGCGACTTTATCGTAGCTGTTACAGCTTGTACGACAGGTATTGCCCACACTTACATGGCCCAAGAAGCTCTTCAAAAAGTGGCTGCTGAAATGGGTGTTGGTATCAAGGTTGAAACAAACGGAGCTAGCGGTGTTGGGAACCAATTGACTGCAGAGGACATTCGCAAGGCTAAAGCTGTTATCATCGCTGCTGACAAGGCTGTTGAGATGGATCGTTTCGATGGCAAACCATTGGTTAATCGTCCAGTTGCAGACGGTATTCGTAAGACAGAAGAATTAATCAACTTGGCTCTTTCAGGAGATGCTGAAGTTTATCGTGCTGCTGATGGAGCAAAAGCTGCAACAGCATCTAATGAAAAACAAAGTATCGGTGGTGCTTTCTACAAACACTTGATGAGTGGTGTATCTCAAATGTTGCCATTCGTTATCGGTGGTGGTATCATGATTGCCCTCGCCTTCTTAATCGACGGAGCTTTTGGTGTGCCACAGGATAGTCTTGGCAATCTCGGATCCTACCATGAGCTAGCTTCTATGTTCATGAAAATCGGTGGGGCTGCCTTTGGTTTGATGCTTCCAGTTTTTGCAGGATACGTAGCCTACTCTATGGCTGAAAAACCAGGTTTGGTAGCAGGTTTTGTGGCTGGTGCTATTGCCAAAGAAGGTTTTGCCTTTGGTAAGATTCCTTATGCCGCAGGTGGTGAAGCAACTTCAACCCTTGCAGGTGTCTCATCTGGTTTCCTAGGTGCCCTTGTTGGTGGATTTATCGCAGGTGCCTTGGTTCTTGCTATTAAGAAATACGTTAAAGTTCCACGTTCACTTGAAGGTGCTAAATCAATCCTTCTCTTGCCACTTTTTGGAACAATTTTGACTGGATTTGTCATGCTAGCTGTTAACATCCCAATGGCAAAAATCAACACCGCTATGAATGCCTTCCTTGGCGGTCTTGGAGGAGGCTCAGCTGTCCTTCTTGGTATCGTTCTCGGTGGAATGATGGCTGTCGACATGGGTGGACCGGTTAACAAAGCAGCTTATGTCTTTGGTACAGGTACGCTTGCAGCGACTGTTTCTTCAGGTGGTTCTGTAGCCATGGCAGCAGTTATGGCTGGCGGAATGGTTCCACCACTTGCTATCTTTGTCGCAACTCTTCTTTTCAAAGATAAATTCACTAAGGAAGAACGCAACTCTGGTTTGACAAACATCATCATGGGCTTGTCATTTATCACTGAGGGAGCGATTCCATTTGGTGCCGCTGACCCAGCTCGTGCTATCCCAAGCTTCATCCTTGGTTCTGCAGTAGCAGGCGGACTCGTTGGTCTTGCTGGAATTAAACTCATGGCGCCACACGGAGGAATCTTCGTTATCGCCCTCACTTCAAATGCTCTTCTTTACCTTGCTTCAGTCTTAGTAGGAGCAATCGTAAGTGGTGTGGTTTATGGTTACTTACGCAAACCACAAGCATAAAAAGTATCAAAATAGAAAGATTGTACCCTTTGGTGCAATCTTTTTCTCTGTTCGAAATGACTGTGAAATATGGTATAATAGAAGAATGGCAAACAAGAATACAAGTAAAACAAGACGGAGACCGTCTAAAGCAGAACTCGAAAGAAAGCAGGCTATCCAGAGGATGTTGATTTCCTTAGGGATTGCCTTATTGTTGATTATTGCAGCCCTCAAACTAGGTGCAGTTGGTATCACTCTTTACAATCTCATTCGACTGTTAGTCGGAAGTTTGGCCTATGTGGCTATAGGCGGCCTCCTCATCTATCTTTTTCTTTTTAAATGGATACGCAAGCAAGAGGGGCTTCTGTCAGGCTTTCTCTGTATCTTCGCTGGCTTGCTCTTGATTTTTGAGGCCTATCTTGTCTGGAAGTTTGGTTTGGAGCAGTCAGTTCTAAAAGGGACCTTGGCTCAAGTTATGACGGATCTGACTGGTATGCGGGTGACTAGCTTCGCTGGTGGAGGTCTGCTAGGTGTTGGACTTTATATCCCCATAGCCTTTCTTTTCTCCAATATCGGATCGTACTTTATTGGAGTTCTTTTGATTCTAGTTGGGGCTCTCTTGGTCAGTCCTTGGTCTATTTATGATGTTGCAGCCTTTATTGGAACCCAGTTCAGATCCTTCATGGAAAAACAGGAACAGAGAAAACAGGAACGCTTCATCAAGAGAGAAGAAGAGAAGGCTCGTCAAGAAGCTGAGGAAGCAGCTAGAATCAAGAGAGAACAAGAAGAACAGGATGTACTACCGCTTCCTCCCGTAGATCCTGAAACGGGAGAAATCTTACCAGAAGTTCCAGACTATGATCTTCCACCAATTCCTGAAAAAGAATGGAGTGAACCCGAGATTATCCTCCCTCAAGCTGACGTTGAAGTTCCAGACGAGAAAGAAGATTTTGAGGATGAAGAGGTGCAGGTTGATTTTTCTGCTAAGGAAGCCCTTGAATACAAGCTACCAAGCTTGCAACTCTTCGCGCCAGATAAACCCAAAGATCAGTCCAAGGAAAAGAAGATTGTTCGAGAAAATATCAAAATCTTAGAAGAAACCTTTGCCAGCTTTGGTATCAAGGTAACGGTTGAACGGGCTGAAATCGGCCCATCAGTAACTAAGTATGAAGTTAAGCCAGCCGTTGGTGTACGGGTTAACCGCATTTCCAATCTGGCAGACGACTTAGCGCTGGCTCTGGCGGCCAAGGATGTTCGGATTGAGGCTCCAATCCCTGGTAAATCCCTAGTCGGAATCGAAGTGCCTAACTCTGAGATTGCAACCGTTTCCTTCCGTGAACTCTGGGAACAGTCTCAAACTAAGCCAGAAAATCTCCTCGAAATTCCTCTAGGGAAGGCGGTTAATGGAACGGCTCGCACCTTTGACCTTTCCAAGATGCCCCACCTACTCGTTGCAGGTTCGACGGGATCAGGGAAGTCAGTCGCAGTTAATGGTATTATCGCTAGCATTCTCATGAAAGCAAGACCCGACCAGGTCAAGTTTATGATGGTGGATCCAAAGATGGTTGAGTTATCGGTTTACAATGACATTCCTCACCTCTTGATTCCAGTTGTGACCAATCCACGCAAGGCCAGCAAGGCTCTGCAAAAGGTTGTGGATGAGATGGAAAACCGTTACGAACTCTTTGCTAAGGTTGGTGTGCGAAATATCGCTGGCTACAATGCCAAGGTCGAGGAATTTAATAGCCAATCTGAGTACAAACAAGTACCGCTGCCTTTGATTGTTGTCATTGTAGATGAGTTGGCAGACCTCATGATGGTGGCCAGCAAAGAAGTGGAAGATGCCATCATCCGTCTTGGACAGAAGGCGCGTGCTGCAGGGATTCATATGATTCTCGCAACGCAACGTCCATCAGTCGATGTTATCTCTGGCCTTATCAAGGCTAATGTCCCATCTCGTGTGGCTTTTGCAGTTTCATCAGGCACAGATTCACGAACCATCTTGGATGAGAATGGGGCAGAAAAACTGCTTGGTCGAGGAGACATGCTCTTTAAACCAATCGATGAAAATCACCCAGTCCGCCTGCAAGGATCCTTTATCTCAGATGACGATGTCGAGCGCATCGTAAACTTCATCAAGGCTCAGGCGGATGCAGACTACGATGAGAGTTTTGATCCAGGTGAGGTCTCTGAAAATGAAGGAGAATTTTCAGATGGTGAAGCTGGCGGCGATCCGCTTTTTGAAGAAGCTAAGGCTCTGGTTATCGAGACGCAGAAAGCCAGTGCCTCGATGATTCAGCGTCGTTTGTCAGTTGGATTTAACCGTGCAACCCGCCTGATGGAAGAACTCGAAATGGCGGGTGTTATCGGTCCAGCTGAAGGAACCAAACCACGAAAAGTATTGCAACAATAAAAAAATAGCTTCTTTCCAAAGCTGGAAGGAAGCTATTTTAGTGGTTATTGATTGCTTTTGTTTTCGGAACTAGTCGTTTTGGACGAGTTTCCACTATCAGTTGTTTCTTTTGTTGAGGAAGGTGTAGAAGAATCCTGAGTTGTTGTTTTCTGTTCTTCTTTTTTCTCCTCTTTCGTGTTGGATTGAGAAGTTTCTTCTTGCGGGATATTTTCTTTAGTAGAAGTGTTGTCCTTGTTAGGTGTAGTATTTTCCTGAGGGGATTCCTTTTGAATTTCCTTGACAACAGTTGTTTGGGTTGTCGTCGGTTCTTTTTTATTGTTTTTGCTATTATCCATGGCGTTCATGATGGTGATAGTAGCGGTGATTAGACCAAGGATACTACCGATGGTAGCAATCGTTTTTTGAAAGACAGTAAACCCCTTTTTGATATGCTCAGTTTTTGGTTTTGAAGTTCTATGATAGTTAGACATGATACTCTCCTTTTATTATGATTTATTATACCTCATTTCTTTAAAAAAATCTTAAAAAAAAAGAGAAATTGCCCTTTCTTGTCGCAAGCTTCGTTTCATGATACAATAGAAGAAGTGATTTTAGAAAGCGTGAGAAAACATGATCTACTTTGATAATTCGGCAACGACCAAGCCTTATCCTGAAGCTCTTGAAACTTACATGCAGGTCGCTTCAAAAATTGTAGGAAATCCTTCTAGCCTCCATCGTTTGGGCGACCAAGCAACACGAATTTTAGATGCTTCCCGGCAGCAAATTGCAGATTTGATTGGCAAGAAAAGTGATGAAATCTTCTTTACCTCTGGTGGAACAGAAGGGGATA
Source organism: Streptococcus halitosis (assembly GCF_023147855.1). Lineage (GTDB taxonomy): Bacteria > Bacillota > Bacilli > Lactobacillales > Streptococcaceae > Streptococcus > Streptococcus halitosis_B. The sequence continues at coordinate 551,671 of NZ_JAHXOP010000001.1, read as the reverse complement.
ACTGGGTCATCAAGGGTGTGGCCTTTGAAAAAGCCCAGTTTGGCAAGCACATCATCGTATCAGCCATTGAACATCCAGCAGTTAAGGAATCAGCCCTCTGGCTGAAAAGTCAGGGTTTTGAGGTGGATTTTGCTCCAGTTGATGAGAAAGGGTTTGTGGATGTTGAAGCATTAGCAGATTTGATACGTCCTGATACGACTCTCGTCTCCATCATGGCAGTTAACAATGAAATCGGCTCTATCCAGCCTATTGAGGCTATTTCGAAACTGTTAGCAGATAAGCCAACTATTTCCTTCCATGTTGATGCAGTTCAGGCACTCGCTAAGATTCCGACTGAAAAATATATAACAGAACGGGTGGATTTTGCGACCTTCTCAAGTCATAAATTTCATGGTGTTCGAGGAGTCGGCTTTGTCTATATCAAGTCTGGTAAGAAAATTACGCCTCTTTTGACAGGTGGTGGTCAAGAGGGAGACCATCGTTCAACAACTGAAAATGTGGCAGGGATCGCTGCAACAGCCAAGGCCCTCCGTTTGTCTATGGAAAAGTTAGCTGTCTTTACTAATAAGGCAGGGCAGATGAAATCAGTCATTCGCCAAGCGCTTTTGGACTATCCAGATATTTTTGTCTTTTCAGATGAGGAAGACTTTGCCCCTCATATTCTGACTTTTGGGATTAAGGGGGTTCGTGGAGAAGTCATCGTTCATGCATTTGAAGACTATGATATTTTCATTTCCACAACCTCTGCTTGTTCGTCCAAGGCAGGAAAACCTGCTGGGACCTTGATTGCCATGGGAGTGGACAAAGATAAGGCCCAGTCAGCTGTGCGTCTAAGCCTAGACCTGGAAAATGATATGAGTCAGGTTGAGCAGTTTTTGACCAAGCTAAAATTAATTTACAATCAAACTAGAAAAGTAAGATAGGAGCATTCATGCAGTATTCAGAAATTATGATTCGCTACGGAGAGTTGTCAACCAAGGGCAAAAACCGCATGCGTTTCATCAATAAACTTCGCAATAATATTTCGGACATTTTGTCCATCTATCCCCAAGTTAAGGTAACTGCTGACCGCGACCGTGCCCACGCTTACCTGAATGGAGCCGACTACACAGCGGTTGCAGAATCTCTCAAACAAGTCTTCGGGATTCAGAATTTTTCTCCAGTATATAAAGTTGAAAAATCTGTAGAAGTTCTGAAGTCTTCTGTCCAAGAGATTATGAAAGATATCTACAAGGAAGGCATGACCTTTAAGATTTCTAGTAAACGCAGCGACCACAACTTTGAACTCGACAGTCGTGAACTCAACCAAACACTTGGTGGAGCAGTATTCGAAGCTATTCCAAATGTCCAAGCTCAAATGAAAAATCCCGATATCACTCTTCAGGTGGAGATTCGTGAAGAGGCGGCTTATCTTTCCTATGAAACCATTCGTGGAGCAGGTGGCTTGCCTGTGGGAACTTCTGGTAAGGGCATGCTCATGTTGTCAGGAGGTATTGATTCACCCGTAGCAGGTTATCTAGCTCTTAAACGTGGAGTAGATATCGAGGCCGTTCACTTTGCCAGCCCACCTTACACTAGTCCAGGTGCTCTCAAAAAAGCCCAAGATTTGACCCGTAAATTGACCAAGTTTGGCGGCAATATCCAGTTTATCGAAGTGCCTTTCACTGAGATTCAAGAGGAAATCAAAGCCAAGGCTCCAGAAGCCTACCTCATGACCTTGACCCGTCGCTTTATGATGCGCATTACCGATCGTATCCGTGAGGTACGAAATGGTTTAGTTATCATCAATGGGGAAAGTCTTGGTCAAGTAGCTAGCCAGACCTTGGAAAGCATGCAGGCTATCAACGCTGTGACTAACACTCCCATCATCCGCCCTGTGGTTACGATGGACAAGTTGGAAATCATTGACATCGCCCAGGAAATCGATACCTTTGATATTTCTATCCAACCGTTTGAAGACTGCTGTACTATTTTTGCGCCTGATCGTCCTAAGACCAATCCTAAAATTAAGAATGCGGAGCAGTATGAAGCACGCATGGATGTTGAAGGTTTGGTTGAGCGAGCAGTGGCTGGTATCATGATTACTGAGATTACACCTCAAGCTGAAAAAGATGCTGTCGATGAGTTGATTGACAATCTCCTCTAATCAGAAAATCCAGAAGAATTCAGAAAAACAAATGAAAAAAGTTAGTTATTTATCCTTAAAATGGACATTTACTGACTTTTTTTCTATTTTTATGGTATAATGAGATAAAATTTTGAATATAGAGAGTTTTCTGACAATGAATCATTCCTACTTTTACTTAAAAATGAAAGAACATAAACTCAAGGTTCCTTATACAGGAAAAGAGCGTCGTGTGCGTGTTCTTCTGCCTAAGGACTACGAGAAAGACACCGACCGTTTTTACCCTGTAGTTTACTTTCATGACGGGCAAAATGTCTTTTACAGTAAGGAGTCTTATATTGGACACTCTTGGAAGATCATTCCGGCTATTAAGCGAAATCCTGATATCAGTCGCATGATTGTTGTTGCTATTGACAATGATGGTATGGGGAGGATGAATGAGTATGCGGCTTGGAAGTTTCAAGAATCTCCTATCCCAGGGCAGCAGTTTGGCGGTAAGGGTGTGGAGTATGCCGAGTTTGTCATGGAGGTGGTCAAGCCTTTTATCGATGAAACCTATCGTACCAAAGCTGATCGCCAGCACACGGCTATGATTGGTTCGTCTCTAGGAGGCAATATTACCCAGTTTATCGGACTAGAGTACCAAGATCGAATTGGTTGTCTAGGTGTCTTCTCATCTGCCAACTGGCTTCACCAAGAAGCTTTTAACCGCTATATCGAGCGTAAGAAATTGACGCCTGAACAGCGCATTTTTATCTATGTAGGAACAGAAGAAGCAGACGATACGGACAAGACCTTGATGGCTGGCAATATCAAGCAAGCCTATATCGACTCGTCGCTTCGCTATTACCGTGATTTGATTTCAGGTGGAGTAGGCTTGGATAATCTTGTCTTGAAAGTTCAGTCCGGTGCCATCCATAGTGAAATTCCATGGTCGGAAAATTTACCAGACTGTCTCCGATTTTTTGCGGAGAAATGGTAAGTTAGGAAAGGAGAAAGCCAATGCATATTGAAAACCTTAGCCATTGGAGTGGCAATCTTAATCGTGAAATGTACCTCAACCGTTATGGACATGCTGGGATTCCAGTTGTGGTTTTTGCTTCATCTGGTGGCAGTCACAATGAATACTATGATTTTGGCATGATTGATGCCTGTGCTTCCTTTATCGAGGAAGGGCGCGTCCAGTTCTTTACTCTCTCCAGTGTCGACAGTGAGAGCTGGTTGGCTACTTGGAAAAATGGTCATGACCAGGCGGAGATGCACCGCGCCTACGAACGCTATGTGATTGAGGAGGCCATTCCTTTTATCAAGCATAAAACAGGTTGGTTTGATGGCATGATGACGACAGGTTGCTCGATGGGGGCCTACCATGCACTTAATTTCTTCCTCCAGCATCCAGATGTCTTCACCAAGGTGATTGCTCTCAGCGGTGTTTACGACGCACGTTTCTTCGTTGGCGATTACTACAATGATGATGCTATTTACCAAAACTCACCAGTAGATTATATCTGGAATCAAAACGACGGATGGTTTATCGACCGTTACCGTCAGGCAGAAATCGTCGTTTGTACGGGCCTTGGTGCTTGGGAACAAGACGGTCTACCATCTTTCTACAAGCTCAAAGAAGCCTTTGACCAGAAACAAATTCCAGCCTGGTTTGCTGAATGGGGACACGATGTCGCCCACGACTGGGAATGGTGGCGTAAACAAATGCCCTATTTTCTTGGACACCTGTATCTATAAAAGGAGTTGCCTATGAATTACCTTGTTATTTCTCCCTACTATCCGCAAAACTTTCAACAGTTTACCATCGAGCTAGCCAATAAAGGCATCACCGTTCTAGGGATTGGGCAAGAACCCTATGAACAACTAGATGAACCATTGCGCAATAGCTTGACCGAGTATTTCCGTGTGGACAATCTTGAGAACATAGACGAAGTCAAACGTGCTGTTGCCTTTCTTTTCTACAAGCATGGACCAATCGACCGCATCGAATCCCACAATGAATACTGGCTTGAGCTGGACGCAACACTCAGAGAGCAATTCAATGTCTTTGGTGCCAAACCAGAGGATCTCAAAAAGACCAAGTTTAAGTCTGAAATGAAGAAATTTTTCCAAAAAGCAGGTGTCCCTGTGGTACCTGGGGCTGTCATCCAGACGGAAGCAGATGTGGACCAAGCAGTTGAGACGATTGGCCTACCAATGATTGCCAAACCTGACAATGGAGTGGGAGCGGCAGCCACCTTTAAGTTGGAAAGTCAGGAAGATGTGGACCGATTCAAGCAAGAATGGGATCATTCGACCGTTTATTTCTTTGAGAAATTTGTCACTTCTAGCGAAATCTGTACCTTTGACGGGCTTGTGGATAAGGATGGCAATATCGTATTTTCAACGACTTTCGATTATGCCCATACACCACTTGATCTCATGATTTATAAGATGGACAATTCCTACTATGTGCTCAAGGATATGGATCCAAAACTGCGCAAGTATGGCGAGGCCATTGTCAAGGAATTTGGTATGAAAGAGCGCTTTTTCCATATCGAGTTTTTCCGTGACGGGGACGACTATATTGCCATTGAGTACAATAATCGTCCTGCAGGTGGCTTTACCATTGATGTTTATAACTTCGCTCACTCCTTGGACCTCTACCGAGGTTATGCGGCGATTGTTGCAGGTGAAGAATTCCCAGCATCAGAGTTTGAACCACAATACTGTTTAGCTACATCACGTCGTGCTAATGCTAACTATGTTTATTCAGAGGAGGACCTTCTTGCCAAATACAGCCAGCAATTCAAGGTCAAAAAAATCATGCCAGCAGCCTTTGCAGAGCTACAAGGGGACTACCTTTATATGCTGACTACTCCGAGTCGCCAAGAGATGGAGCAGATGATTGCGGACTTTGGTCAGCGTCAAGAGTAACGAAAAGGATGAAAGGAGTTTGACTTCTTTTGTCCTTTTCTTAAAGATAAGTTAAATAAAGCGTTTTCCATAGATTCTTTTAGAAAATCTGTTGCTAAAAGGTTTAAAAATTGATAGAATAAGGATTATCTAAAAAAATTAAGGAGAATCTATCAAATGGATTTTACATGGGCTATTAAATATGCCACTGAATTTTTGGGAACTGCCATTTTGGTCATTCTTGGTAATGGTGCAGTTGCTAACGTTGAACTTAAAGGTACGAAAGGTCACCAAAGTGGCTGGCTCGTTATCGCGGTTGGTTACGGTATGGGGGTTATGATCCCAGCCTTGATGTTCGGTAATGTATCTGGTAACCACATCAACCCAGCTTTCACACTTGGACTTGCTGTGAGTGGACTTTTCCCTTGGGAACAAGTACCATATTACATCCTTGTGCAAGTTTTAGGAGCGATTTTTGGTCAAGCTATGGTCGTTGCAACTCACCGTCCTTACTACTTGAAAACAGAGAATTCTAATAACATTTTGGGTACTTTCTCAACGATTTCAAATGTTGATCACGGTACAAAAGAATCACGTTTCGCAGCAAGTGTAAATGGTTTTATCAATGAGTTTGTCGGTTCGTTTATTCTGTTCTTTGCAGCCCTAGGAATGACTAAAAACTTTTTTGGTGCAGAAGTAATGCAATACATGAAGCAAATGGCAACGCAGGCTAATCAAACAGTTGACTTCTCTGAATTAGCTATCAAAGCTCAAATAGCACCACACACAGCAGCAGGTCTTTCAGTAGCTCATTTAGGACTTGGTTTCCTAGTAATGGCCTTGGTAACTTCACTCGGTGGACCTACTGGACCTGGTTTGAACCCAGCTCGTGACTTTGGACCACGTCTTCTTCACGAACTCCTTCCAAAATCAGTTCTTGGTCAACACAAGGGTGATTCAAAATGGTGGTATGCTTGGGTTCCAGTTGTAGCTCCAATTGCAGCGGGTATTGCAGCAGTAGCACTATTCAAACTACTTTACCTATAAGAAACGAAACTGGGGAAACCCAGTTTTTTTCTTGGGAAATTTTCTAATTTAAACAAATATGGCTTGTAAAATATTCTAAAATCCTTTAAAATAAAATAGTTGGAGGAATTTATGGATGTGAATGAGATTGTTCGGATCATTCCGACTTTGAAAGTTAATAATCGAAAATTAAATGAGATATTTTACATTGAAACTCTGGGGATGAAACCCTTATTAGAAGAGTCTGCCTTTCTTTCATTAGGCGACCAGACGGGTACGGAGAGATTGATTTTAGAAGAAGCTCCAAGTATGCGAACTCGTAGAGTTGAAGGATTTAAGAAGCTAGCTAGACTCTTGATAAAGGTTGAGAATCCTTCTGAAATCGAGGCCCTTCTTTCTCAGATGAAGTCTCTTCCTCGCCTGTTTAAAGGAAGCCGTGGATATGCTTTTGAGATTGTTTCACCTGAAGAGGATGTGATCCTTGTTCATGCAGAAAATGATGTAAGAGATTTGGTTCCACTGGAAACTGTTCCTGAATTTTATTCAAATACAAGTATAAAATACGTGAGTCAATTTGAGGTTTCTATGGAGTTGCGTTTGCCTGAGGGGACAGAGAGCTTGCTTGATCCTGAAGGAGTAGCGCAAGCAATTACCTTTACTAAAGGGCAAGGACCAGATTTGGCTGTTGAGAACAATGTCACTTGGGACCTGACGATGTTGAAATTTTTAGTAAGAAATTTTGATCGAACCAGTCTTCGTCAGAAATTTGAAAAGACAGGCTACTTTGTCCCTAAGTCTGAAAAATTCTTCCTTGGTAAAGATACCAATAACATTGAATTGTGGTTTGAAGAAGCATGAAGTGGGAAAAAATTCTAAGAAAAATAGAAAATCAAATCGAGGCAGGGATTTATCCCGGGGCCTCTTTTGCGTATTATAAGGATGGTGAATGGAAAGAGTCTTATCTAGGATTGAGTGATCCAGAAAGGGGCTTGAAAACAGAGAGCGGTTTGGTCTATGATCTGGCCAGTGTGAGTAAAGTTGTGGGAGTGGGGACGGTTCTCATCTTCTTGTGGCAGCAGGGCAAATTCGATATTGATCAACCGGTGACGGATTTTTTACCGGAGTGTGATTACCCAGATATCACTATACGGCAGCTTCTGACCCATTCTACAGATTTAGACCCCTTCATTCCCAACCGTGACAAGTTAAGTGCAGAGGAATTGAGAGAAGCCATGTTTCACCTCAACAGACGAGGTCAGCCTGCTTTTCTATACTCAGATGTTCACTTTTTACTCTTGGGCTTTCTTTTGGAAAAAATCTTTAACCAAGACTTGGATCAGATTATAGAAGAACAAGTTTTGGAACCATGGGGGATGAAGGAAACGATGTTTGGTCCCGTTGAGGTTGCTGTACCAACAGTGAGAGGAGTAGAGGCCGGAATCATTCACGATCCCAAAGCCCGTCTATTAGGGAAGCACGCTGGTAGTGCAGGTTTGTTTTCGACTGTTAAGGATCTGCAAATCTTTCTGGAACATTACTTAAAAGATGATTTTGCAGCAGATTTGAGCCAAAATTTTTCTCCCTTAGATGATAAGGAGCGTTCCCTATCTTGGAATCTGGAAGGAGGAGCTTGGCTCGACCATACGGGCTATACTGGTACCTTTATCATGTGGAATCGGGAGAAACAAGAAGCTGCTATCTTTTTATCCAATCGAACGTATGAGAAGGATGAGCGTGCCCAGTGGATAGTCGATCGAAATCAAGTCATGGAAATGATTCGTCAAGAAGAGTAGGGGGAAGCATGTCAAAAATCGTAAAAGGAACTCTGTATACAGTAGTAGCAGGGATTGCTTGGGGCTTGTCAGGAACCAGTGGCCAATACCTGATGGTACACGGGATTTCCGCTCTAGTCTTGACCAATTTGCGACTTATCATTGCAGGCTTGGCACTAGTAATCTTATCCTATGCGACTTCAAAGGATAAACTCCTTTCTTTTTTAAAGGACGGAAAAAGCTTTTTATCTCTGTTGCTATTTGCAGTTTTCGGGCTTTTCTTAAACCAGTTTGCCTATCTTTCTGCCATTCAGGAAACCAATGCTGGAACGGCGACAGTTCTCCAGTATGTATGCCCCGTTGGGATCTTGATTTATACTTGTATCAAGGACAAGGTGGCGCCTACTCTGGCTGAGATTATTTCGATTGGATTGGCTATAGGAGGAACTTTTCTGATTGCGACGCATGGGAAAGTTGACCAGTTGTCTGTCACACCTGCTGGTCTTTTCTGGGGCCTCTTTTCAGCCTTGACCTATGCCCTCTATATTATCCTTCCCATCGCTTTGATTAAGAAGTGGGGCAGTATTTTGGTGATTGGTGTTGGGATGGTTATTTCTGGTGTGGTGGCTCTTCCCTTCACAGGAGTCTTACGGGCTAGCATACCAACCAGCTTAGATTTTCTCTTTGCATTTGCTGGGATTATCATCATCGGAACGGTTTTTGCCTATACAGCTTTCCTAAAAGGAGCTAGTCTGATAGGCCCTGTTAAGTCTAGTTTATTAGCTTCCATAGAACCAATTTCTGCCGTTTTCTTTGCCTTTCTGATTATGAAGGAACAGTTTTATGTGATTGATTTTGTCGGTATGGCTATGATTTTACTAGCTGTAACCATTATTTCATTGAAAGATTTACTGCTGGAGATAAAGAGTAAGTAATTAAAAAATCCACTCAATCGAGTGGATTTTGTGTGTATAGATGATTAGTCTTTATTTTCGTGTGGCAAAATCAAGTTTAAGATAATTCCTGTCATAGCTGATAGAGCAGTACCTGAAAGTGTAACTGGGCCAAGTTTGAGGATGGCTCCACCAAGTCCAAGTACCAACATGGCACTGGCAATGATGAGGTTACGCATTTGACTGAAGTCAACACGTTCTTTAATCAAAACTTTCAAACCATTGCTGGCGATAACTCCGTAGAGAAGGATGGACATGCCACCAAGCACAGCATTTGGAATGGTTGAAATCAAGGCAGTGAATTTACCTAGGAAGCTAAGAGCAATGGCGATGAAGGCCGCGTTACGGATAACAGAGACAGAAGCGATACGAGTCATCCCGATAACCCCTGTATTTTCTCCGTAAGTCGTGTTAGCTGGTCCACCGAGGAAAGCCGATACAGATGTCGCGATACCGTCACCGAGAAGCGTACGGTGAAGTCCTGGTTCTTTTAGGAATTGACGGCCACAGATTTGGCTCAAAACTGTGTGGTCTCCGATGTGTTCTGAAATTGTTACAATAGCGATTGGCAAGATAGCAATTGTTTCAGGACCGAAGTACAAGTTGTACTCTTTAAAAGCACCACCCGTGCTAAATGGCAAGTAGAAACCAGGAATTTCAAACCAATTGGCTTGAAGGACTGGGGTAAAGTCAACCAAACCAAGCATCATAGCGAAGATATAACCACCGATGATGGCAAAGAGGAAAGGAATGATACGAAGGAAACCTTTTCCTTTTGTATTGATAAAGGCTGCAATCAAGAACGTCACGACGGCTACAAGAGCATTTTTCCAGTTTCCATCTGCTACGAGTCCAGCATTCGTTACAGCAGAACCAGCAAGACCAAGACCGATAACGATGATCATAGGTCCGATAATGATTGGTGGCAAGAGTTTGTCAATCCATTTCGTACCTGCAAAACGAACACTTGCTGCTACAAGGACATAGACTAAACCAGTCAAGATAACCCCCGTTTGAGCAGCAGAGACATCGCCTCCCATTTCTTTCATGGCTAGAGACATCGCCGTGATAAAGGCGAATGAAGAACCTAGATAAACTGGAACCTTAAAGCCAGTAGAAATCATGTAGATAAGTGTTCCAATACCGGATGCAAAGAGAGCAACCGATACGGGCATTCCCAAAATTAAGGGAACGAGAATGGTTGCGCCAAACATGGCAAATACGTGCTGGAAGCTTAGAAGAATACCTTTACCAGCAGAAGGACGTTGATCAACGTCTAGTAACAAGTCAACAGTTGATTCCTGTTTCATAAAAACCTCACTTTTGGGCACCAAAAAAGAGCCCATTATTTTGCAGCAATAGGCCCTCAGAGTAAGACTTTTTAAAAAATAGCTATCTTTTAAAAATTTATATAAATCTGCGCCTTCGTCACCTCACAGGATGACATTAAAAACCTTTGCTTAGGATAGTATAGCAGAAAAAATTCGTTTTGTAAACGAATTTTTCCCGAGCCTAGAAATGAGAGAGCGAGGTTTGATTTTGTAAACGAATTTTTCCCGAGCCCGGAAATGCGAGAGTGAGGTTCGTTTTGTAAACGAATTTTTCCCAAGCCCGGAAATGCGAGAACGAGGATTGATTTTGTAAATTGTTTAAAGAGGGCGTTTGTTTGGCATGCCAGCCTTACGTGGATATTTGTTTGGGGTTTCCTTTTTCTTTTCGACGACAGTGATATAGCGCGGATCTCCATTTGGCAGGGCATAGCTGAGGTTGTTCTCTACCTTGCTAAAGAGGAGGTTGAGGGCATTCTTGGCTTCTATCAATTCCTCAGGAGCATTGCTGGCCTTGAGTGCCAATAGTTTGCCACCGACTTTAAGATAGGGAATGGTCAGCTCAGACAAAACCTGCATACGGGCAACCGCACGAGCCGTCACCACATCAAACTGGGCACGGAAGTTCTTGTCTTGGGCAAAGTCTTCTGCCCGTCCATGGTAGAAGTGAACACCATCCAAATCCAACTCCTGAGCCAAAAGCTGAAGGAAGTTGATTCGTTTATTTAGCGAATCAATGATGGTCACATCTAACTGAGGATAGAGGATTTTCATAGGAAGACTAGGGAATCCTGCCCCTGCTCCGATATCAAGAAGTTTGATAGTTTCATTTGAAATCAAACCTTGCAGAATAGGCGCAATCGAATCATAAAAATGTTTGAGATAAACTTCTTCCTTGTCTGTAATAGCGGTCAGGTTAATCTTTTCATTCCACTCGACCAAGAGCTCAAAATAGCGTTCAAATTGGTTCTTTTGCTGGTCCGAAAGTGGAAGATTTTGCTCAGCTAGTAGGCTGTAAAATGTTTCTGATTTCATAGTAGTTTCCTTCTCTAGTATCATCTTATTTTACCATATTCATTAAAATTTTGATATACTGGTAGTAATCTAAAAGCAGAAAGGAATAAGATTATGACTTGGATTATTCTTGGAGTTTTGGCTCTGATTGTTATTTTTGTGATTGTTAGCTATAACGGTTTGGTTAGAAATCGTATGCAGACCAAGGAGGCTTGGAGCCAGATCGATGTTCAGTTGAAGCGTCGTAATGATCTCCTCCCAAACTTGATTGAAACAGTCAAAGGCTATGCGAAATATGAAGGTTCTACTTTGGAAAAAGTAACAGAACTTCGTAGACAAGTAGCCGCAGCAACTTCACCGGCAGAAGCTATGAAGGCCAGTGATGCCCTTACCCGCCAGATTTCTGGTATCTTTGCAGTAGCAGAGAATTACCCAGACTTGAAAGCTAGTGCTAACTTTATCAAATTGCAAGAAGAGTTGACCAATACAGAAAATAAAATTTCTTACTCTCGCCAACTCTACAACAGTGTTGTCAGCAACTACAATGTAAAACTTGAAAGTTTCCCAAGCAACATCATCGCAGGACTATTTGGATTTAAAGCTGCAGACTTCCTTCAAACACCTGAAGAGGAAAAGGCAGTTCCTAAAGTTGACTTTAGCGGTTTAGGTGACTAAGATGTTGTTTGATCAAATTGCGAGCAATAAACGAAAAACCTGGATTTTGTTGCTGGTTTTCTTCCTACTCTTGGCCTTGGTTGGTTATGCGGTTGGCTATCTCTTCATGCGCTCAGGTCTTGGTGGCATGATTGTTGCCTTGATTATTGGTCTTATCTACGCTCTGACCATGATTTTTCAATCGACAGAGATTGTCATGTCTATGAATGGGGCGCGTGAGGTTGATGAGCAAACAGCACCAGACCTCTACCACGTAGTAGAAGATATGGCCATGGTTGCTCAGATTCCTATGCCGCGTGTTTTCATCATTGAGGATTCTTCTTTAAATGCCTTTGCAACAGGTTCAAACCCGCAGAATGCAGCTGTCGCAGCCACTTCGGGCCTCTTAGCTATCATGAATCGTGAAGAGCTAGAAGCTGTTATGGGGCATGAAGTCAGTCATATCCGAAACTACGATATTCGCATTTCGACCATTGCTGTTGCCCTTGCCAGTGCCATTACCCTTCTGTCTAGTATGGCAGGACGGATGATGTGGTGGGGTGGCGCTGGTCGCAGACGGAGTGATAATGATCGTGATGGAAATGGTTTGGAGATTATCATGCTTGTTATCTCTCTCTTAGCCATTGTTCTAGCACCTCTCGCAGCAACCTTGGTGCAATTAGCCATTTCCCGTCAGAGGGAATTTCTAGCGGATGCATCTAGTGTGGAGCTGACTCGCAATCCTCAAGGGATGATTAATGCCTTGCGTAAGTTGGACAATAGCGAGCCGATGCATCACCATGTCGATGATGCCAGCAGCGCTCTTTATATCAATGATCCTAAGAAAGGTGGCGGGCTTCAAAAACTCTTTTATACCCACCCACCTATCTCAGAACGAATCGAACGCTTGAAACACATGTAAAAAAAATCCAGAGGTCGTCTCTGGATTTTTGCTTTTAGTATCTCGCTTTTAACTTGTTATCTCATGAAAAAATAGTATAATATATGTAATTCTATGTTATTGAGGTGAATGATGTATAAGCGCTGGATGACGTTCTTCTTGATTTTGATTTTTATGCCGATTCATTTGAGTATAGCTGAGAAAATCATGCGAATAAATTCATTAACGCTATCAATCCTTTTTACCCTTGTTGAACTTGCAATATTTTTATATGTAGGGAAAAAGTATGACTTGTTTCACATTCGGAAAATCTGCCTAAAAGATATTTTTAAATGTTTTCTTTCATACTCCTTGCTTTTCCTGTTTTATATTTTGGTCAATTTTTTAGGCCCTACCCAATCAGACACAACTCAAGCTGTGCACAGTTTATCCCTTTCATGGTCTGTACTTTTTGTGGATCTCTGTGTTTTGGCACCCGTCACGGAAGAAATCTTTATGCGAGGTATGTTACAGGGGATAGTATTTAAGAATACATATTTTGGCTTGTTTGCCACATCGCTTCTTTTTGCTTATTTGCATGGTCCCTATACTATTCCTAGTTTTATCAACTATTTAGGTATGGGATTTGCATTTGGGATAAGGTATAAGACTTCTGACAACCTATGGAATTCCATTCTTTTGCATGTCCTTAATAATCTGGTTGCGTTTTGCTTTTTGTATATGAGATAATGCTACATTAGAATGCTTTGAGCTGTAAGATAGTAAAAAATGATTTCTAGCTTATACAATTTAAACAAAAGTCAGAGCATAATCTGTCAGATTGACGATGCCAGTAGCGCTCTTTATATCAATGATCCGAAGAAAGGTGGCGGACTTCAAAAACTCTTTTATACCCACCCACCTATCCCAGAACGGATTGAACGTTTGAAACAGATGTAAAAAAATCCAGAGGTCGTCTCTGGATTTTTGCTATGTTTAAAATCTAAAAATCTTGTAAATCAACAACTTCCAAACCATTTTCTGTCAAACGATAGATACTCGTACAGACCTCTTCTAAGAAACGTCGATCATGTGAAACAGTAATCAGTCCACCTGGATAAGAGGCAAAGAGTTTTCTGATCTCGGGTTGAGAAGTGGGAGAAAAATTACGTGTAGGCTCATCCAGAAGGAGAAAGTTTGGTTTGCGCAACACTAAATCTAAAAGTAGGAGTTTGCCTTGTTGCCCACCAGATAGGGAGCGGATTTGGTGGTGCATCTCTGGATAGCTGAAATTGAGACTGGCTAGGTGAGATTGGATTTTCTGTAGTTCCTCTTTTTGTCCAGTTTGGCTGAGATAGGCTACTGGAGATAGATCCAATTGTAGTTTTTTATGATAATCTTGTGGCATAAAACCAAGCGAAATTTCTCTTTTGTCGCTTAATAGTTGCTGTAACTTGTCTAACAGAGTCGATTTTCCAACACCATTTGGCCCAATGATACCGATTTTATCTTGGCCACGGACCGTTAGTCGTAACTCCTGAGCTAAAATGCGCTGGCCAATGGACAAATTTTCCTTTTCCAGTTGGACTAAGACTTTAGAAGCTGGTAATGGTTGGATGTCTGAAAAGAAAAGTTGGATTTGTTCCTCTTCAAGTGGCTTTTGGGTCATGGACTGAGCTGCTTTTTCGTAGCGCTTTTCTTGAGAGAGAACAGTTTTCATCTTTTTAGCCAATAGGCGACCGGCAGTACTGTCTTTGGTAGCTCGAAGTGCAGTTTCTACATTTTGCTTGACGCGGCGATGCTTTTCCATGGTTTTGTCATAGGCTCTCTGGTCGTTAGCAGCTTGCTGACTTTGTCTGGCAAAATTAGCCTTTCTCTGCTCACTATATCGATCATAGTCTAAATGCTCGACTAGCGTTTCCGCTTCTTTTCGATGTTTGACCAGTCGCAAGTGGACAATAGTATCTGCCGTATGAGAAAGAAAGTCTTCATCATGGGAAATGAAAATAACAGTTTGCCTAATCTTTCGAATCTGCCTTTTTAGCCAATCAACCGTCTCAAGGTCTAGGTCATTTGAAGGTTCATCTAAAAATAGAATCTCAAAAGGTTTTGCTAACTCGTGAATGAGCTGAATTTTCAAAGCTTCGCCCCCTGATAGACTGCCAATTTCTTGGTCGCTAGCAAAACGGTTGCTATCAAAGTGCAATTCCTCCGCCAAACGATAAAGAATGCTGTAGTCTAAATCAGCAGAATCCAAAAAGAAGTAGTCATGTAGAGATCTTTTTTTCAGGATCTCAGGGAGTTTTTGAGGAATGTAGGCCAGTGATTGAAGGTCAGAATGGATGTCGCCCTTGATAGTAAAATCAGGCAATGCTTCCCCCATTAAAGCTCGTAGTAAAGTCGATTTACCATTTCCTTCTTCACCAATAATAGCCACCTTTTCCCCGTCTTGGATAGTCATGGTTAGGTCAGATACAAGGTCCCGTAGATCTTTGTTTTGCGTGATAGTTAGATGATTGATTTTTATCATATTGTTGCCCTTTCTAGAATGTCGATAGTGCATAACAAAAAGCTCTACTTTATCTAGTAGAGCCCAAAGTCACTGTCAAAACTCTATTATCCTCGTTGAAAAACTCGTCAAACTAGCTTGGAGCTGCCTAACCCAACCCAAGAGGAGCATAGCTTTCTAGTTTTTCGATTTTCAATGAGGACAAGATACTAGAAAATCTAGTATAAAAAGAGCACACAAAAAAGAGACAAAAACAAGATCTACTAAATAAAGATTCTTTATTTGATAGACTTAGTTGTTCATGTCTCCCTTACCTCCGAGTATTAGTACCTCCATCCTATACCTTTAAGGAAATTTTGTCAACAGAAAACAGGAAATTCTAGTTTTTATAATCAATGAAAATCAAAGAGCAAACTAGGAAGCGACCCGAAGGCTGTACTTGAGTACGGCAAGGCGAAGCTGACGTGGTTTAAAGAGATTTCCGAAGAGTATCAGAATCCGAAAACAGGTCCATAGAGAGTCAGTACGTGTTTGACATGTTCGTAGTGGAACTTGTCATAGTTGCGCCAAGCAGCACGAACTTGATCATTTAGTTTTAGGCTCCCTAGTCCAATCAGAAGACTGGTACGTTGGTAAAATTTCTCAAGGTCGATTAAGATACTGTTGTCAAGCTTTTCTGCTTTTTTTACTTCCTTAAGAGTGGTGTTCAGCAGCTCTTGCAGTCGAAGATCATCGGCTGTTCCTTGTTTGCAACTTTGGTAGCTTTTATTTAACTTGAAAAGGAGTTGGTAAGCTTCAGTGATGAGTGCTTTATCTTCCATATGAGCATCCTCCTTGCTCTGGTGTATTCTTGCCTATAGTATAGCACTAATAGGAAAGTTTGTCATAGTAAATATGTTAAAAAATGAGATTTTAATATCAAAGTTTGGAAGGCTGACTTATAGCCTTTTCATGGTATAATCAAGTGAGTACATCTTTATGGAGGAAATATGAAGTTAAACATTCAAGAAATTCGTAAGCAACCTGAAGGCCTACACTTTGAACAAACTTTAGACCTTGTCGCAGACTTGCGTAAACGAAATCAAGAGATTTTAGATGTCAAAGATATCCTTGCAGTGGGGAAGGTGCAGTATGAAGACCGTCTGTATTTTTTAGACTATCAGTTGTCATATACCATTGTTCTTGCTTCTAGTCGTAGTATGGAACCAGTTGAGTTGGCTGAGTCTTACCCAGTCACAGAGGTCTTCATGGAAGGAGCAACCAATCAACTAGACCAGGAAGTTCTAGACGATGACTTGGTCTTGCCTATCGAAAATGGGGAAATTGACCTTGCTGAGAGCGTAGCAGATAATATCTTGCTCAATATCCCTATCAAGGTCTTGACGGCAGAAGAAGAGGCGGGCCAAGGTTTTGTGTCAGGAAATGACTGGCAAATCATGACTGAAGACGAATATCAAGCTCAACAAGCAGTCAAGAAAGAAGAAAACAGTCCATTTGCTGGCTTGCAAGGACTATTTGATGGAGACGAGTAGATGGTTTTATCCAAGAAACGTGCCCGTCATGTCATTGAGGAAATTATTGCCCTCTTTCCAGATGCTAAGCCTAGTCTTGATTTTCGCAATCATTTTGAACTCTTGGTTGCGGTGATGTTGTCAGCTCAGACGACAGATGCAGCGGTAAACAAGGCCACGCCAGGTCTCTTTGCTGCCTTTCCGACACCACAAGCCATGTCTGTTGCGACAGAGAGTGAAATTGCTTCACACATTTCTCGTCTGGGACTGTATCGAAATAAGGCTAAATTCCTTAAAAAATGTGCCCAACAGTTACTAGACGATTTTGATGGTCAAGTGCCTCAGACTCGAGAGGAATTAGAAAGTCTAGCGGGTGTTGGTCGTAAAACAGCAAATGTAGTATTGAGTGTGGGCTTTGGAATTCCTGCTTTTGCAGTGGATACTCATGTGGAGCGTATCTGTAAGCATCACGATATCGTTAAAAAATCAGCTACGCCACTTGAAGTAGAAAAACGTGTCATGGACGTCCTACCACCAGAAGAGTGGTTAGCAGCCCACCAGGCAATGATTTACTTTGGACGAGCTATCTGTCATCCCAAAAATCCAGAATGCGATCACTATCCCCAATTATATGATTTTAGTAATGTTTAAGAGGACTCTGAAAAAAGTTTTTGCTTGATTTTAAGGGTGCTTTGTGCTATAGTAAATGGTAACTAAATAGTCCTTTAAACCTGTCCCGTGAGGCAGGCAAGGAGCGCGATAAAAGTAGAAGGGTGAAGTCTATACTATATACAGTAGGGCTCGCTTGGCTATACATTTCAAGTCTCCTTGTAGAAGGAGACTTTTCTTTTTGGAGGTTTGTCATGAAGACAAAAGAAGTTGTAGACGAATTGACTGTCAAACGAGCGATTACGCGAATTACTTATGAGATTATTGAGCGCAATAAAGATTTGAATAAGATTATCCTAGCGGGGATAAAAACGCGTGGTGTTTTCATCGCTCATCGTATTAAAGAACGTTTGGAGCAGTTGGAAAACATCACAGTTCCTGTTGTGGAATTGGACACTAAGCCTTTCCGTGATGATGTTAAAAGCGGAGAAGATACTTCTTTGATTTCTGTTGATGTGACAGACCGTGAAGTTATCTTAGTGGATGATGTACTCTATACAGGCCGTACTATCCGTGCTGCTATTGATAATATTGTTGGTCATGGTCGTCCTGCGCGCGTGAGTCTTGCGGTGCTAGTCGATCGTGGACATAGAGAATTGCCTATCCGTCCAGATTACGTTGGGAAAAATATCCCAACCAGTCGTTCTGAAGAAATCATCGTAGAGATGACAGAACTTGATGGCCAAGACAGAGTTCTGATTACTGAAGAAGCTTAGAAAGCTGAAGGAGTAGCCATGTCAGAAAATCAACAAGCATTGAACCATGTGGTTTCTATGGAAGACCTCACTGTTAATCAAGTGATGAAATTGATTAAGCGAGGAATTGAGTTTAAAAATGGAGCCCAGCTTCCTTATGAAGACCATCCGATTGTTTCAAATCTTTTTTTTGAGGATTCTACACGAACGCATAAGTCCTTTGAAGTGGCAGAGATTAAGCTAGGGCTGGAGCGACTTGACTTTGATGTGAAGACCAGCTCGGTCAATAAGGGTGAGACACTTTATGATACCATCTTAACCTTGTCTGCGCTTGGTGTAGATGTCTGTGTGATTCGTCACCCAGAGGTCGATTATTATAAAGAACTGATTGCGAGTCCAACCATTACGACTTCCATTATCAATGGTGGAGATGGCTCAGGACAACACCCTAGTCAGAGCCTGCTTGATTTGATGACCATTTATGAGGAATTTGGTCACTTTGAGGGTCTCAAGGTTGCTATTGCAGGTGACTTGGACCACTCACGTGTTGCCAAATCCAATATGCAGATTTTGAAACGCTTGGGTGCTGAACTGTTCTTTGCAGGACCTGAGGAATGGAGAAGTCAAGAGTTTGCGGACTATGGACAGTTTGTAACTATTGATGAGATTGTTGATCAGGTGGATGTTTTGATGTTACTCCGAGTTCAACATGAACGCCATGAAAGTGGAGCCGTTTTTTCAAAAGAAGACTACCATGCTCAACACGGCTTAAACCAAGAACGCTATAATCGCTTAAAAGAAACAGCAATCATTATGCATCCTGCTCCAGTTAATCGAGATGTGGAAATTGCTGATCACTTGGTTGAAGCGCCAAAATCACGCATTGTCCAACAAATGACCAACGGTGTCTTTGTTCGAATGGCAATTTTAGAATCCGTATTGGCGAGTAGAAACGCCAACTAAAACACAAGACGTTAAAAGACGCCAGTGAGCGTCCACGAGAGGTGAAAATATGACAAAAAGACTTCTAGTATTAGAAGATGGCACAGTTTTTGAAGGCAAGGCCTTCGGAGCAGACATTGATGTAACAGGCGAAATCGTCTTTAATACAGGGATGACCGGCTATCAAGAATCCATTACAGACCAGTCTTATAATGGACAAATCTTGACCTTTACCTATCCTTTGGTGGGGAATTATGGAATTAACCGTGATGATTATGAATCCATCATTCCAACTTGTAAAGGAGTTGTTGTTTTCGAAGAAGCGCGTAGAGCAAGTAACTGGCGCAACCAAATGACCTTGGATGAATTTTTGAAAGCCAAGAAAATCCCTGGTATTTCAGGAATTGACACCCGTGCTCTTACAAAAATTATCCGCAAGCATGGTACGATGCGTGCAACCCTTACACATGTTGGCGATACCATGGACCATATCACAGCCCAGCTCCAAGCAACAGTCTTGCCGACAGACAATATCAAACAGGTTTCTACTAAAACTTCCTATCCAGCTCCTGGAGTTGGATTAAGTGTCGTACTGGTCGACTTTGGTCTCAAACACTCCATCTTACGCGAACTTTCTAAGCGCAACTGTAACGTGACGGTTGTTCCGTATTCAACAACAGCGGAAGAAATTCTCCACCTCAATCCTGATGGAGTTATGTTGTCAAATGGTCCAGGTAACCCAGAAGATGTTCCAGAAGCACTGGACATGATCCGTGGTGTGCAAGGGAAAATTCCAATTTTCGGTATTTGTATGGGACACCAACTCTTTGCCATGGCAAACGGGGCTAAGACCTACAAGATGAAGTTTGGTCACCGAGGATTTAACCACGCTGTACGTGAGATTGCTACAGGCCGTATAGACTTCACCAGCCAGAACCACGGTTATGCAGTTAGCCGTGAGGACTTGCCAGAGCACTTGATTATTACTCACGAAGAAATCAATGATAAGTCAGTTGAAGGTGTACGTCACAGATACCAACCAGGTTTTTCTGTACAATTCCACCCAGATGCAGCTCCTGGTCCACACGATGCCAGCTATCTATTTGACGAGTTTATCGAGATGATGGAAGCTTTTAAACAATCAAACTAAGAACGAGTAAAAGCTCGTCGGAGAATTTATGTAACTGAACACGGACGGAAAGCTCAGAATTTAGAGAAACCAACTTGGATTGTCAATCCTTCCTTGGTTTCCTAAAATTCAATCGCTCTCTATTCGTCCTTTGTATCTTATTTAATGGCAACCTGAGAGTTGCCAAATAGAAAGGCAGGTCGTTTCTTTTAGTCGCTATCAGGCGAACTAAAAACTCCCTGCACTAGATTTTTTATCGAAAAATATCGTTTCTCTAAAAAATCGTCGGAGAATTTATTTAATGTCGCTCTGTGAGGCGACGAATAGAAAGGAGAAGGGTGGTCCGTATTTGCTGAACTGAATACGGGCTACGGACGGTGCTAAAAAGATAGTTATTCCTAGAACTGAGAGTTCTTCGTCATAACTCCTATTTTAGCTTTGTTCGCTTGACGCCCTTAATATCTTATATATGCCTAAACGTACTGATATTCAAAAAATTATGGTGATTGGTTCTGGTCCGATTATTATTGGTCAGGCTGCTGAGTTTGACTATGCCGGGACCCAGGCTTGCTTGTCGTTGAAAGAGGAAGGTTATGAGGTTGTCTTAGTTAACTCAAACCCTGCAACTATCATGACGGACAAGGAAATTGCTGACAAGGTTTACATCGAACCGATTACACTTGAGTTTGTGACGCGTATTCTACGTAAGGAGCGTCCAGATGCCTTGCTCCCAACACTCGGTGGTCAGACAGGTCTTAATATGGCCATGGAATTATCTAAAAATGGTATCCTAGATGAGCTTGGTGTTGAACTTCTAGGTACCAAATTATCTGCCATTGACCAAGCAGAGGATCGTGACCTCTTTAAACAATTGATGGAAGAATTGGAACAACCAATTCCAGAGTCTGAAATTGTCAACACAGTAGAAGAAGCAGTTGCCTTTGCAGCGACAATTGGCTATCCAGTCATCGTCCGCCCAGCCTTTACTCTTGGTGGTACTGGTGGTGGTATGTGTGCCAATGAGGAAGAATTGCGTGAAATCGCTGAAAATGGTTTGAAATTGTCACCTGTTACCCAATGTTTGATTGAGCGTTCCATTGCAGGTTTCAAGGAAATCGAATACGAAGTCATGCGTGACTCAGCTGACAATGCCCTTGTCGTATGTAACATGGAAAACTTTGACCCAGTTGGGATTCACACAGGTGATTCCATCGTATTTGCTCCTGCGCAAACCATGTCAGACTATGAAAACCAAATGCTACGTGACGCGAGCTTGAGCATCATTCGTGCCCTTAAGATTGAAGGTGGATGTAACGTTCAGCTAGCCCTTGATCCGCACAGCTTCAAGTACTATGTCATCGAAGTAAACCCTCGTGTATCACGTTCCTCAGCCCTTGCATCTAAGGCGACAGGTTATCCAATTGCTAAATTGGCTGCCAAAATTGCCGTTGGTTTGACCTTGGATGAGGTTATCAATCCAGTTACAGGCTCAACCTATGCCATGTTTGAGCCAGCCCTCGACTACGTCGTTGCCAAGATTCCACGTTTCCCATTTGACAAGTTTGAAAAGGGTGAGCGCCGCCTGGGTACTCAGATGAAGGCGACTGGGGAAGTTATGGCTATCGGTCGCAACATCGAAGAATCACTTCTTAAAGCTTGTCGTTCACTTGAAATTGGCGTTCACCACAATGAAATGCCTGAACTTGCATCAGTTTCTGATGATGCCTTGATTGAAAAAGTTGTTAAAGCCCAAGATGACCGCCTCTTCTACGTGTCAGAAGCCATTCGCCGTGGTTACACACCAGAGGAAATCGCTGAGCTTACAAAAATTGATATCTTCTATCTGGATAAACTCTTGCATATCTTTGAAATTGAGCAAGAATTAGGTGCTCATCCACAAGATATAGACGTTTTTAAAACAGCTAAACTAAATGGATTTTCAGACCGTAAGATTGCTGAACTCTGGAAAACGACTGCTGATCACGTTCGTCAACTTCGCTTGGAAAACAAGATTGTTCCAGTTTATAAGATGGTAGATACTTGTGCGGCAGAATTTGACTCTGAAACACCATACTTCTATTCAACCTATGGTTGGGAAAATGAATCTATCAAGTCTGATAAAGAATCTGTACTTGTTCTAGGTTCAGGTCCAATTCGTATCGGTCAAGGGGTTGAGTTTGACTACGCAACCGTTCACTCTGTTAAGGCTATTCAGGCTGCTGGTTATGAAGCTATCATCATGAACTCAAACCCAGAAACAGTTTCAACCGACTTCTCTGTATCAGATAAGCTTTACTTTGAGCCATTGACATTTGAAGATGTTATGAACGTCATTGACTTGGAGCAACCAAAAGGGGTTATCGTTCAGTTTGGTGGTCAAACAGCCATCAACCTTGCGGAGCCATTGGCAAAAGCAGGTGTGACCATCCTTGGTACACAGGTTGCTGACCTAGACCGTGCCGAAGACCGTGACCTCTTTGAGCAAGCCCTAAAAGAATTGGATATTCCACAGCCACCAGGACAAACGGCTACCAATGAAGAAGAAGCAGTTCTTGCAGCTCGCAAGATTGGCTTCCCAGTTCTTGTCCGCCCATCTTATGTACTTGGTGGACGTGCCATGGAAATCGTTGAAAACGAAGAAGATCTCCGTTCTTACATGCGTACGGCTGTTAAGGCTAGTCCAGACCACCCAGTCCTTGTTGACTCTTACATCGTTGGACAAGAGTGTGAAGTTGATGCTATTTCAGATGGAGAAAATGTCCTTATCCCTGGTATCATGGAACATATCGAACGAGCTGGTGTCCACTCAGGTGATTCAATGGCCGTTTATCCACCACAAACCTTGTCGCAAAAGGTGCAAGAAACAATCGCAGACTATACTAAACGCCTAGCAATTGGTCTTAACTGCCTTGGAATGATGAACATCCAGTTTGTTATCAAGGATGAAAAAGTCTACGTTATTGAGGTCAATCCACGTGCCAGCCGTACGGTTCCATTCCTTTCTAAGGTAACCAATATCCCTATGGCTCAGGTAGCGACTAAGTTGATTCTTGGTCAAAGTCTCGAAGAACTTGGTTACCAAGATGGACTTTACCCTGAAAGCACACGAGTTCATATCAAAGCGCCAGTCTTCTCCTTTACCAAGCTAGCGAAAGTAGACAGCTTGCTCGGTCCTGAAATGAAATCGACAGGGGAAGTTATGGGTTCTGATACTACTCTTGAAAAAGCGCTCTATAAAGCTTTTGAAGCTTCATACCTTCACTTGCCTACTTTTGGTAATGTTGTCTTTACCATCGCTGATGATGCAAAAGAAGAAGCTTTAGATTTAGCTCGTCGTTTCCAAAATATCGGCTACGGTATCCTCGCGACAGAAGGGACAGCAGCCTTCTTTGCCAGTCATGGACTGCAAGCTCAACCTGTTGGTAAGATTGGTGACGATGAACAGGATATCCCAAGCTTTGTCCGTAAAGGAAAAATCCAAGCGATCATCAATACTGTCGGAACCAAACGAACTGCTGACGAAGATGGTGAGCAAATCCGTCGTTCAGCCATTGAACATGGTGTGCCACTCTTTACAGCCCTAGATACAGCTAATGCCATGCTTAGAGTGCTTGAAAGCCGTAGTTTTGTCACAGAAGCGATCTAGTTGAGAAATATTTTTCACAGTTTTAAAGCCAGCGTCAAAAAACGCTGGCTTTTACAATACTGATATTGCCTATTTCAATTATCATTTCTTTTATTAGGAATCATTCTAAAATGTGATATAATAAGGATGAATTGGAAATAGGTAAACTATTTTCATCATTCTTTCAAAGAATATTCTATTAAGAAATATGTAAAGACAGATTAGAAAGTGGGAAATCCCTATGTCCTCTTATGAAAAAGTCTCTCTTTCTGAGATCAATCAATCTATTGAGACTCCAAATAACAATCATTTTTGGCAAAATCTAAAAGCATTTTTAGGACCTGGTGCACTTGTGGCAGTTGGCTACATGGATCCAGGAAACTGGATCACCAGCGTGGTTGGTGGCGCCTCCTACAAGTACAGCCTTTTATTTGTTATTTTAATTTCATCCATCATTGCTATGCAGTTACAACAGATGGCTGGAAAGCTCGGTATCGTGACTAGGATGGACCTAGCGCAGGCAACGGCTCATCATGCTCCCAAGTGGCTTCGCTATAGTTTATGGGTGATTTTAGAATTAGCTTTAATGGCGACAGATTTGGCTGAAGTTTTAGGTTCAGCAATTGCCTTAAATCTTTTGTTTAAAATACCGATTATGATTGCTATCCTTCTAACCGTTTTAGATGTATTTTTGTTACTTTTATTGATGAAATTTGGTTTCAAAAAAATTGAAGCCATTGTTACGACTCTTATTTTAACCATATTAGCCATCTTTGCCTATCTTGTGGCCTTATCCAATCCAAGTATCCAGGGGATTATTGGTGGTTATTTACCAACTTCAACTTTATTTGAAACACCGTTACCAGGCCATGAAAGTCAATTGACCTTGGCTTTAGGGATTGTAGGTGCGACAGTCATGCCCCATAATCTCTATCTTCATTCCTCTCTATCCCAAACAAGAAAAATCAATCACAAAGATAAGAAGGATGTTCGAAAAGCCGTTCGTTTTATGACCTGGGATTCAAATCTTCAGTTGTCCCTAGCCTTCATTGTCAATTCCTTGCTTCTCATTTTAGGTGCCTCCCTCTTTTTTGGTCATGCATCTGAAATTTCAGCTTTTTCTCAAATGTACAATGCTTTACAGGATTCGACAATAGCAGGAGCAATAGCCAGCTCAACCTTGTCAACTTTATTTGCTCTAGCCCTCCTAGCAAGCGGCCAAAATTCGACTATTACAGGCACTTTGACAGGACAGATTGTCATGGAAGGCTTCTTACATCTAAGATTGCCTCAGTGGCTCATCCGTATCGGTACACGTATTTTTGCCTTGCTACCTGTGATTATAGTCGCCGTTTTGTTTGGATATCAAGAAAAAACCTTGGATCAGTTATTGGTCTATTCACAGGTCTTTCTGTCAATCGCTCTTCCGTTTTCAATCTTTCCCTTAATCTATCTGACCTCTAAGAAGTCACTGATGGGAGAATTCACTAATGCCAAGTGGAACACAATCCTAGGTTACGCAGTTTCAATCATCTTGACCATTCTCAATATCAAGCTTCTATTCGATATTTTTTAAACTTGTTCAAATTAGTTCTCGGCACTAGCTTGAAGCTTGATATTGAGATAATAGTAGTGGTTGGTTTATAAAAAGAAGTGCAAAAAAGAACAGTTGAAACTGTTCTTTTTCTTGTTATTTGAGACCGTATTTTTTGTTGAAACGATCCACACGTCCATCTGCTTGAGTGAACTTTTGACGTCCAGTGTAGAATGGGTGTGAGTCTGATGAAATTTCCACACGGATCAATGGGTAAGTTTCGCCTTCGAACTCAACAGTTTCGTTAGAGCGTTTAGTTGAACCGCTAAGGAATTTGTAACCAGTAGTTGTGTCCATGAAGACAACTGGGCGATATTCTGGATGGATATCTTTTTTCATTTTGCAATATTTCCTTTCTGCCATGGTCTCTTTGCGAGCCATAGATTGTTACCATACTAGTCTATCAGATTCTGAAAAGTTTGGCAAGTATTTTATCAGTATTTAAGCAAGTTTTTTAACTTTTGATAGATAATTTCGTTTTCTTCTAGACTATAGGAATTGGCGCCACTGGCTAATGGGTGTCCTCCTCCGTCGTGTTGTTTGGCAATTTCATTGATAGGGGTGATTTTACTGCGCATACGCACGCGGAAGTGGCCATCAGCTTGCTCAACAAAGATAGCCCAAGCCTTAACAGTATCAATTCGGCCAGGTGCTCCGACAATCGCAGCCGTTTCAGCATCCGTAACCTTATATTTTTCCAAGATTTCTTGAGTAAGCAGAACGCGTGCAGCCCCATTCTCATCAACTTCTAAATGGTCATAGACATAGCCTTGAAGTTTTGCAATCTTAAAGCTCATGGTATCCATTTGACGAGATAATCCAGCAAAGTCAAAATCAATTTCTCGGAGCTGGCCAGCTATTCTAAAGGTACGAGCACTAGTTGACGGGTAGAGAAAACGCCCTGTATCCCCGACAATTCCTGCATAGAGAAGTCGTGCCGCTTCACTAGACAAAGCTAGCTGATTTTCTTGAGCAAATAATGCAATCATCTCACTGGCACTGCTTGAACTTGTATCCACCCAAGATAGGTCACCATAGATATCATCGTTTGGATGGTGATCAATTTTGATGGTGAAAGCAGCTTGTTCGTAGCGTTTATCATCGATACGAGGACGATTCGCTGTATCACAAATAATAGCAAGAGCTCCTTGGTAGTCACTGTCTTGGACAGTATCCATTTCCGCCATCCAGGTTAGAGTGGGTTCGTTAAAACCGACCGCTTTGATAGTCTTTTCTGGAAAATGGTGTGTAAGAAGAGTTTTCAAGCCCACCTGACTTCCCAAGGCATCAGGGTCTGGTTTCATATGACGATGAATGATAATGGTATCGTATTCTTTGATTTTCTCTAAAATTTGCTGGCAAATGTCCATAAATAACCTCAATTCTTTCTCATTTCATTGTAGCACAAGAATTTTTATTTTTAAAATGAAAAAGATATGATATAATGGAGAAAGATAAATTGAGGAGGACGATATGGCATTAGCAAAAATTGTATTTGCCAGTATGACCGGTAATACCGAAGAAATTGCAGATATTGTAGCAGATAAATTGCGTGACTTGGGCTTGGATGTCGATGTGGATGAATGTACGACTGTTGACGCTTCAGACTTCTTGGAGGCGGACATCGCAATCGTTGCGACTTATACTTACGGAGACGGAGAATTGCCAGATGAGATGATGGACTTCTATGAAGATCTAGCAGATCTCAACTTGAATGGCAAAATCTACGGAGTGGTCGGTTCAGGAGATACTTTCTACGACGAATTCTGTAAGGCTGTTGATGACTTTGATCGTGTTTTTGTAGCGACAGGAGCAGAAAAAGGTTCAGAGTGTGTTAAAGTTGATCTTTCTGCTGAAGAAGAAGACATCGAACGTTTGGAACAATTCGCAGAAGAATTGGCTGCAAAAGTAGGATAAGAATCAAACTGCGCTGACTGGAAGAAGTCAGTGCGTTTTTTTATTAGTTTTTTTGGGATTTTACTAGCCTATTTAGAGGGTTTTTGATACAATAATTCAAATAAAGGAGGAGACTGTATGAACTTAGATATGATTCGGCAAGAAATTGATCAAATCGACGACCAAATCGTCAAGCTCTTGGAAGAACGGATGCATTTGGTTGAGGGAGTAGTTGCCTATAAGAAAGCCTCAAGAAAACCTATTTTAGATTCTAAGAGAGAAGCGGTTATTTTTGAAAAGGTTAGAAGTCGTGTAGAGGACAAGCGCTATCAGGAGACTATTGTTGCGACTTTTTCTGACATACTCAAACGTTCGCGTGATTATCAGGATCAAAATATCAAATGAAAAAAGAACAATTTTATCCGCTTGGAATTTTTCTGGCTGCAATGGTGGGAGGCCTTATCCGCTACTTTGTATCTAGTCAGTTGCCAGCCAGTCCTGAATTTCCTTGGGGAACCCTTCTCGTCAATTATCTGGGAATATTCTGCCTAGTCTATCTGGTGAAAGGCTATTTGGTCTATAAGAGAACTAGTAAAGGCTTAATTTTGGCGCTGGGGACGGGTTTTTGCGGTGGCCTGACAACCTTTTCTAGCCTAATGCTTGATGCAGTAAAACTGCTTGATACCGGGCGTTATCTTAGCTTAATCATCTATCTGCTTTTGAGTATTGGAGGAGGTCTACTCTTGGCTTATGTTCTAGGGAGGAAGAAATGGTAATCGTTTATCTTGCAATCGCCTGCGGGTTCGGAGCCCTGGTGCGTTATTTCTTTTCCCGCTATAATCAAGCTTCAAAATTACCTCTAGGAACTCTCCTTGCCAATCTTCTAGGATGTTTTTTAATTGGCCTACTCTACAATCATGTGGAGTCCAAGGAAATCTATGCTATCCTAGCGACAGGTTTTTGTGGAGGGTTGACGACCTTTTCAACCTTGAATGACGAGCTGCAAAGACTATTAAGTGACAAGAAGGTATTTTATAGCTATTTTCTCTTAACTTACATAGGCGGCTTAGTGGCGATTTTTTTAGGAATTCTGCTATAAATTTCTTTACTTTTAGGTAGAAATTTGGTAGACTATATCCTGTGTGTAATGGACGCACAAAAATACAGTTTATCCGCTGAGGAAGGTTCCTCAAGATTGACAAAGATAGGAGAATAAAATGAATCCATTAATCCAAAGCTTGACTGAAGGTCAACTTCGTACAGATATCCCATCATTCCGTCCTGGTGACACTGTTCGTGTACACGCGAAAGTTGTCGAAGGTAACCGTGAACGTATCCAGATTTTTGAAGGTGTTGTTATTGCACGTAAAGGTGCAGGCATCTCAGAAAACTACACAGTTCGTAAAATCTCTAACGGTGTAGGTGTTGAGCGTATCTTCCCAATCCACACTCCACGTGTTGAAAAGATCGAAGTTGTTCGTTACGGTAAAGTACGTCGTGCGAAATTGTACTACTTGCGTGCTCTTCAAGGTAAAGCAGCTCGTATCAAAGAAATCCGTCGTTAATTCGACTAAAAACTCTGCTTACCCAGCAGGGTTTTTCTCTAGCTCCCTTAGTTCAATGGATATAACAACTCCCTCCTAAGGAGTAGTTGCAGGTTCGATTCCTGCAGGGGGCATAGAAACTATTGATTTTTATGTAGAAATCACTCAAGATAAATACAACTCCAAAGCGTGAGATCACGCTTTTTTGTTTTTTATCAATGATGATAACGTGAGAATTTGCATATAATTATAAAAAGACAGGATATTTTAGTTAATTGCATATAATGATTTGATTTTTTAGGAAGCAAGGAGTAAAATTTAATTAATATGATGATTAGTTAGGAGTATAATTATGAATGGTTTAGTTTTAGGATTAGATATCGGTATTGCCTCCGTAGGAGTGGGAATTCTAGAAAAGAATTCTGGAAAGATTGTTCATGCTAGTTCACGAATTTTTCCTGCTGCAACTGCTGACAATAATGTTGAAAGAAGAAAAAATAGACAGGCTCGACGATTACATCGTCGAAAAAAACACCGTGGTGCTCGGCTTAAGGATCTATTTGAATACTATGGTTTGTTAACTGATTTTTCTAAGGTATCCATTAATCTTAATCCATATCGACTTCGTGTAGATGGCTTGGATCAGCAACTAACGAATGAAGAGCTGTTCATAGCTTTAAAGAACATTGTTAAGAGACGTGGTATTAGCTATTTGGATGATGCTTCTGAGGATGGGGGTACAGTATCGTCTGATTATGGTAAGGCAGTTGAAGAAAATAGAAAATTACTTGCTGAACAAACACCAGGTCAAATCCAACTAGAGCGTTTTGAAAAATATGGTCAATTAAGGGGAGATTTCACTGTTGTGGAAAATGGTGAGAAATGCCGATTGATTAATGTTTTTTCAACATCTGCGTATAAAAAGGAAGCTGAAAGAATTTTAAGAAAACAGCAAGACTTTAATAATCAGATTACGGATGAATTTATAGAGGATTATCTAAAAATCCTTACAGGGAAAAGAAAATATTATCATGGACCAGGAAATGAAAAATCTCGGACGGATTATGGACGGTATACTACTCATAAAGACTCTAAAGGGGAGTACGTAACATTAGATAATATTTTTGGTGTTTTAATTGGTAAATGTACATTTTATCCTAATGAATACAGAGCTTCTAAAGCTTCCTATACTGCTCAAGAGTTTAACTTGCTAAATGATCTAAATAATTTAACAGTTCCTACAGAGACTAAGAAACTGAGTGAGGAACAAAAGAAAACAATCATTGAATATGCAAAGTCGGCGAAAACATTAGGGGCTTCAACCTTATTGAAATACATTGCTAAAATGATTGATACTTCAGTAGATCAGATACGTGGTTATCGAGTTGATGTAAACAATAAACCTGAAATACATACTTTTGAAGTCTATCGAAAAATGCAATCGCTAGAAACAATTTCAGTTGGGGAATTGTCTAGAAATGTTCTAGATGAGCTTGCACATATTTTAACTCTAAATACTGAACGAGAAGGTATAGAAGAAGCGATTAACACAAAGTTAAAAGATTCTTTTAGTCAAGATCAAGTACTTGAATTGGTTCAATTTAGAAAAAATAATAGCAGTCTATTTAGTAAGGGATGGCATAATTTTTCCCTTAAACTCATGATGGAATTGATACCAGAACTCTATGAAACTTCAGAAGAGCAAATGACAATTCTAACACGATTGGGGAAACAAAAATCTAAAGAAACATCAAAAAGAACCAAGTATATTGATGAAAAAGAATTAACAGAAGAAATTTATAACCCTGTAGTAGCAAAATCCGTCAGACAAGCTATAAAAATAATCAACGAAGCAACTAAAAAACATGGTATCTTTGATAATATCGTTATCGAAATGGCGCGTGAAAATAACGAAGAAGACGCTAAGAAAGATTATATAAAACGTCAAAAGGCAAACCAAGATGAGAAATATGCGGCTATGGAAAAAGCGGCGTTTCAATACAATGGGAAAAAAGAGTTGCCGGATAACATTTTTCATGGGCATAAGGAATTAGCTACTAAGATTCGTTTATGGCATCAACAGGGAGAAAAGTGTCTCTATACTGGGAAGAGTATTCCGATTTCAGATTTAATTCATAATCAGTATAAGTACGAAATCGACCATATTTTACCTCTTTCTTTATCGTTTGATGATAGTCTATCTAATAAAGTATTGGTTCTTGCCACAGCAAACCAAGAAAAGGGACAACGTACACCGTTTCAGGCTTTAGATAGTATGGATGATGCCTGGTCCTACCGTGAGTTTAAGTCTTATGTAAAAGAGTCTAAATTATTAGGTAATAAAAAGAAAGAGTACCTTTTAACGGAAGAAGATATTAGTAAAATTGAAGTGAAGCAGAAATTCATCGAACGAAATTTGGTTGACACTCGATATTCTTCTCGAGTTGTTTTAAATGCTCTACAAGATTTTTATAAAAATCATAATTTCGATACAACTATTTCAGTAGTACGTGGACAATTTACCTCTCAGCTAAGAAGAAAGTGGGGACTTGAAAAATCTCGTGAAACCTACCATCATCATGCTGTGGATGCCTTAATTATTGCCGCTTCTAGTCAATTAAGATTATGGAAAAAACAGAATAATCCTCTGATTGCTTATAAAGAAGGACAGTTTGTTGATTCACAGACTGGAGAAATTATTTCGTTAACTGATGATGAATACAAAGAGTTAGTGTTTAAAGCGCCTTATGACCATTTTGTTGATACATTAAGTAGCAAGACATTTGAGGATAGTATACTATTTTCTTATCAAGTAGATTCAAAATTTAATCGAAAAATTTCAGATGCTACAATTTATGCAACAAGAAAAGCAAAGTTGGATAAAGAGAAAAAAGAATACACTTATACTTTGGGAAAAATTAAAGATATCTATTCTTTAGGGACTAAAACCCCTTCTAAAACTGGGTTCTATAAGTTTTTAGATTTATACAATAAGGATAAATCCCAATTCTTAATGTTTCAGAAAGATAGAAAAACTTGGGACGAAGTAATAGAGAAGATAATGGAACAATATCGACCATTTAAAGAATACGATAAAGCTGGAAAATTAGTCGATTTTAATCCATTTGAGAAATATAGACAAGAAAATGGACCAATCCGTAAGTACAGTAAAAAAGGCAATGGTCCAGAAATTAAAAGTCTTAAATATTACGATATTTTATTAGGTAAACACAAAAATATAACTCCTGAAGGGAGTCGAAATACTGTAGCTTTGTTATCTTTAAATCCTTGGAGAACAGATGTGTATTACAATATGGAAACTAAAAAATATGAATTTTTAGGATTAAAGTATGCAGATTTGCCTTTTGAAGAAGGTGGTGCTTATGGTATTTCTACAGAGACGTATAATGAATTAAGAGAGAAAGAGGGAATTGGTAAAAATTCTGAATTTAAGTTTACCCTGTATAAGAATGATTTAATTTTAATTAAAGATACTGAAACGAATTGTCAACAATTCTTTAGATTTTGGTCTCGTACTGGGAAAGATAATCCAAAAAGTTTTGAAAAACATAAAATAGAATTGAAACCTTATGAAAAAGCAAAATTTGAGAAAGGAGAAGAACTTGAAGTATTAGGAAAGGTACCACCTTCCTCTAATCAATTCCAAAAAAATATGCAAATAGAAAATCTTTCTATTTACAAAGTCAAAACAGATGTTTTGGGTAATAAACATTTTATCAAAAAAGAGGGTGACAAACCAAAACTCAAATTTTAAAATATTTTTAAAAAAGAGTTGCAAACGCTTGTACAATGTATTATAATAGTAACTGCAAGGGACGCCTTGCACAGTTACTTAAATCTTGCAGAAGCTACAAAGATAAGGCTTCATGCCGAATTCAACACCCTGTCATTTATGGCGGGGTGTTTTCGTTTTGTGAAAGAGGAAAATACGATGACTTGGAGAATTGTGCATGTCTGTCAGAGTGAAAAAATGCAATTGAAGTTAGATAATCTTCTAATTAAGAAAATGGGTCAAGACTATGTTATCCCACTGAGTGATATTTCGATAATTGTAGCAGAAGGAGGGGAGACTGTTGTAACTTTAAGGTTATTAAGTGCTTTAAGTAAGTACAATATTGCCTTGATTGTCTGTGATAATGAGCACTTGCCTACTGGAATTTATCATTCTCAAAATGGCCATTTTAGGGCCTATAAAAAATTACAGGAGCAATTATTGTGGACGCAGGAGCAAAAAGATAAATTATGGCAAATAGTAACCTATTTCAAAATAAACAATCAGCAAGATGTTCTTGCAATGTTTGAGAAAAATATTGATTGCATTCAATTATTAGCAGACTATAAAGATCATATTGAATATGGAGATAAAACCAATCGTGAAGGCCATGCTGCAAAAGTCTATTTTAACGAACTCTTTGGAAAAAAATTCGTACGTCTTACACAACAGGAAACGGATGTCATCAATGCTGGCCTAAATTATGGTTATGCAATCATGAGAGCACAGATGGCACGTATTATTTCTGGGTATGGGTTAAATCCCTTAATAGGAATTTTTCATAAGAATGAATATAACCAATTTAACTTGGTTGATGACCTAATGGAACCTTTTCGGCAGATTATCGATGTCTGGGTCTATCAAAATTTACGAGATGAAGAGTATTTGAAATATGAATTTCGTCTTGCGTTGACGGATACATTAAATGCGAAGATTCGTTATGGGAAAGAAACGTGTTCTGTAACGGTAGCAATGGATAAATATGTAAAAGGTTTTCTAAAATGTATCTCTGATAAGGATACCAGTAAATTTTACTGTCCAATGGTTTCGAGTGTAGAATGGAGCTAAAGAAATGAGGTATGAAGCATTGAGATTATTGTGTTTTTTTGATCTACCAATGGAAACAAATCAAGAAAAAAGAGTCTATCGTAATTTTCGGAAAGACTTAATCGCAAACGGTTTTGAAATGTTGCAGTTTTCTGTTTATTATCGAACCTGTCCGAACCGAAGTTTTGCTAGTAAATTCTATAAAAAATTAAGTCAGAGTAATTTACCAAGTGGGAATGTCCGTTTGCTAGCAGTGACTGAGAAACAATTTTCTGAAATGGTTTTAATCATTGGTGGAAAAACAAAGCAAGAAGAAGTAGTCAGTGATAATAAGTTGGTAGTTATATGAAAATGAACATTAGTCATCCGTATAAGGATAATATTTCATTAAGTTTTGGCCAATTTACTCAAATTGTAGGTCAAGATCAGCAATTAAAATACTATATTTGGCAGATACTATTATGGTATTTTGGAGGAAAAAAATATAGTGAGGAAGATTTAGTTCTATTTGAACAAAATGAGCCTAAAATACTAATAGACGATACAATAGTTTCCCGGTTAGAATTCAGTGTTATTCAAGTGTCCAATATCAATGATTTAATTGAACAAATGGAATATAAAAAAGGAACAGTAGCCTATGATTATATAAAGAAAAAGATTAATTCTATAGAGATAATGGAGCAAATTGAAAATATCAATGACAATCTAGATAGGATTTCACTTCTATTGAATCAGAAGTTGAATCTTCAATTAGATGAAATTATCTATCATACCGAAGCAAAATATTTTAATACGGATCAATTGATTCAAAAGAATTTTTTACCATACTTTGGAAAAAATGATAAAAATATATCCTTTGAATTTGTAGATAATAAGACAAAGTTTTTATTATTTCTTTCCATGTTAGAAGTCATGGCGACGAACAGTTCTGAAAAGTTTTTGCTTGTCTTACGAAATTTGGATGATTTTCTATCCTATAGTGATTTTGTTGAATGTTGCGAGAAAATGGAGTTTCTTACTAATCATAATGATTCATTATATATTGTTTTGTTTCCTTCCAATGAAGGTTATCTTCATGTCACGAAAGAAGTTTTAGAGGAAATCAACATTGTTTCCGATTATGTTGATCATTTTTATTCGCTAGAATTCATGTATGATCGCTTTACCAATCAGTATCCAATAAATCAAATACCTGATGAACAAGAATTTTTAACTTCTTTAAGAAAAATTGGATCCTATTTATTTAGCTCGGACATTCTCCACATGAGTCTATCTGTAGAAGATCAAGTGGCATTAAAAATTTTGAATAATTTGTATCAGTATGAAATGAAAACAAAATTTCGTAGTGAATCAGTCAATCCAATGTTATTGAAATATTTGGAAGAATAGTATTGACGAGTGGAATTTAAGAATTTATAATATTTTTGAGGGGAGCAAAAATCAAAATTGACGAATTTGAGGTTTTTGTACTCTCAAGATTTAAGTAACTGTACAACCCGGCATTGCGTCCATGATTTCGTTCACTTGTTTTTGTACTCTCAAGATTTAAGTAACTGTACAACCAGCGATCGACATGACCCCTCCTACCTTACGTTTTTGTACTCTCAAGATTTAAGTAACTGTACAACTCCTTACTTGGTGGACAGATAATTCCCCTTGTTTTTGTACTCTCAAGATTTAAGTAACTGTACAACAAGAAAACGCACAGTCCCCAGCAGAGAAACGTTTTTGTACTCTCAAGATTTAAGTAACTGTACAACCCAGCGTTTGAGCTGACCCGTTTAGACCACGTTTTTGTACTCTCAAGATTTAAGTAACTGTACAACAAGCTTATGAGGCTTACGAGTACAATAAGGGTTTTTGTACTCTCAAGATTTAAGTAACTGTACAACTTGAACAATTAAGCCAGGCGCTGGGCCATAGTTTTTGTACTCTCAAGATTTAAGTAACTGTACAACAGGGGTTTTAGGGGTGGAACAACCCCTAAGGTTTTTGTACTCTCAAGATTTAAGTAACTGTACAACTCTGAACGAATGAAAAACAATCTTTTCAGTGTTTTTGTACTCTCAAGATTTAAGTAACTGTACAACCGATGCTGAGCTAGTGAAGGAAGCATTGAGTTTTTGTACTCTCAAGATTTAAGTAACTGTACAACAGCAAAAAAGAATAGATAACAAGGTTACTTGTTTTTGTACTCTCAAGATTTAAGTAACTGTACAACTGTCGAGAGTGTCATCATGTTGTCCAGTGCGTTTTTGTACTCTCAAGATTTAAGTAACTGTACAACCTTTTCTGATTTTTGAATTATCGTACTCAGGTTTTTGTACTCTCAAGATTTAAGTAACTGTACAACCGTTCGTACTAACAAGAGCTTTCCAGTTTTGTTTTTGTACTCTCAAGATTTAAGTAACTGTACAACAAGTATCTGAAGGAGATTGCGAAGCTCTGGGTTTTTGTACTCTCAAGATTTAAGTAACTGTACAACTACTTACTTGGTGGACAGATAACTCCCCTTGTTTTTGTACTCTCAAGATTTAAGTAACTGTACAACCCACCAGACGCAAGCCCACCAAGTGCGCCCGTTTTTGTACTCTCAAGATTTAAGTAACTGTACAACACTTTTTCAGCGATATCAGACTCACTGCTAGTTTTTGTACTCTCAAGATTTAAGTAACTGTACAACTTTTTGCTTAAAGTTAAGACCACTGGCACAGTTTTTGTACTCTCAAGATTTAAGTAACTGTACAACATCATTGACATAAACAAGTCTTTTGACTATGTTTTTGTACTCTCAAGATTTAAGTAACTGTACAACAAGTGTTATTTTCTATTGACAAAAATAATAGGTTTTTGTACTCTCAAGATTTAAGTAACTGTACAACCGATTAAATCCGTTACTTTTAGTATGCCATGTTTTTGTACTCTCAAGATTTAAGTAACTGTACAACTCGGTCAGTAGTAGTATCTGCAACTTTGCTGTTTTTGTACTCTCAAGATTTAAGTAACTGTACAACGAACTTTTCTCAAAAAACCATTGAGCGTTTGTTTTTGTACTCTCAAGATTTAAGTAACTGTACAACCAAAAACAAGCAAGCTACTAAAACAGCTAGTTTTTGTACTCTCAAGATTTAAGTAACTGTACAACCCATATTCCCGATCCAAATTGCAACATTCGGTTTTTGTACTCTCAAGATTTAAGTAACTGTACAACTTATGGATGAAAACGCAGATGCCATGATTTGTTTTTGTACTCTCAAGATTTAAGTAACTGTACAACTAAGAAAGCCTGTGATAAAGTCAAACAGAAGTTTTTGTACTCTCAAGATTTAAGTAACTGTACAACAGGATATCCCTATCAGCCTATCATCACTAGGTTTTTGTACTCTCAAGATTTAAGTAACTGTACAACTACAAAAATATACAGACCAGTTGGATAGTGGTTTTTGTACTCTCAAGATTTAAGTAACTGTACAACAAACACTTAAGGGAATTTGGGAAACCGATTGTTTTTGTACTCTCAAGATTTAAGTAACTGTACAACAAGAGAACTTTGATACTTCAACGCCTTTTGGTTTTTGTACTCTCAAGATTTAAGTAACTGTACAACCAACAGGGCTCGAATCTGCAACCAATAGATGTTTTTGTACTCTCAAGATTTAAGTAACTGTACAACGCTTCTGCTTCTGCTTCTGCCACGTCTCCGGTTTTTGTACTCTCAAGATTTAAGTAACTGTACAACGACATGAATGTATTATCGTCTAGCTTGAAAGTTTTTGTACTCTCAAGATTTAAGTAACTGTACAACTGCTGAAATCAAGAAATAAGGTCTGACCTAGTTTTTGTACTCTCAAGATTTAAGTAACTGTACAACCTGGCCGTGATCAACGGAATAATTAAAGGTGTTTTTGTACTCTCAAGATTTAAGTAACTGTACAACATCCTGCTGCTGTTCCATACCCATAATCTAGTTTTTGTACTCTCAAGATTTAAGTAACTGTACAACACCTCATGCTTGAAGATGGCCGATTGGCTGAAAAAGAAAGTTTCAACATCGAGCCTGACGGATTGATCACTACAAAATAATTTTTTAAAAATAGAAAGGAAATTTTCTAAAATATTGTTCGAATTGTAACCGCAGGCTCAGGCTTGCGGGCTTTTTTGTTTGCAATAATAAAAGCAGTGACGGAAATCACTGCTTATCAGCTGTAGCAAATTCATAAAGTTTTTCTGCTGTGAGAAGTGCCATTTTGTCCATGCTTGTTTTTCCTTTTCTGAGGTCAGAAACGGTAGTCCATGGCACACCGGCACCTTGTGAAATAGCAGATGTAGAAATAGAACTATTAAGTAATTCTTGAATAACTTTTCTCATATTTTTCTTTACCTCAATTTTTATCTTAATCATACTATATAACGGAGAACCGAGATGTCAAGCGTTTTGATAAATTATTTCTAAATATTTTCGCCCCAAACTTGCCCCCAAAAACTTATTTTTTTATATTTTTTAATAGTTTTTCTTTTTTTAAAAACCATGAATAACAACAAACCAGAAAGACTGATATATATTATTATGTTTGCAGGGGGCATATAAACAGTGTAAAAAACCGCTCTCCTGAGCGGTCTTTTGTCTATTCTTACCTTTTGCTACAGTACCCACGTACGGATGGCATGGGCGACGCCTGATTCGTCATTTGTTTTAGTGATGTATTTGGCGATTTTTTTGAGTTCTGGATTTCCATTTTCCATAACAACGGGGTTTCCAACGGCTTCTAGCATGGCGCGGTCATTTTCTTCGTCACCGATCGCCATGGTTTCATCTTTGGTCAATCCTAGTTTTTCAGCTAAGTGAGTGATGGCTGAACCCTTGTCTACATTCTTTTTAAGGAGTTCAAGGTAGAAAGGAGCAGATTTGTTGATAGAGTAGCGTTCGTAAAATTCTGCTGGGATTTTTTCAATCGCAGCATCGAGAATTTCTGGTTCATCGATAAACATACATTTGACAATTTCCTTGCCAGCCATTTCTTCAGGAGTGCGGTAGAAGATGGGCATGCTGACGAGGGTTGATTCATGCACCGTGTATTTTCCGATATTGCGATTGGCAGTATAGATACCGTCCTTGGTAATAGCGTGCATGTGGACACCGAGCTTGCGACTGAGAAATTCCATATCTAGATAATCCTCATAGGTCAAGGATTCACTGATAATCTCATGGCCAGTAGCAGTTTCTTGGACAAGGGCACCGTTGAAGGTCACCACATAGTCACCCTCGTCTCTCAACTGCAAGTCGTCCAGAAGTTTGGCAACACCTGCGATAGGGCGGCCAGTTGCAATCACGACTTTGACACCGGCTTGTTTGGCATCTTGGATGGCGGAAAAGACTTCCGGAGTGATCTCCTTTTTACTGTTGACTAGGGTACCATCGATATCGACGGCGATTAGTTTAATACTCATAAATTTCCTTTTCTAGTTCTTATTTGGGGTAAAATGATCGTTCTCAATCAAGTGTAAAAATTGCTGGGTAATGCTTGCGAAGATGCTGTTTTGGTCCAACATTTCTTTTGGAAAATAGAAACGATTGTCCCCATGGCGGCTGCCAGCAAGGGATTGGACGATAGGGGACAAGCTAGAGAGTTCTGCCAGTTCACCATTTTTCTGTAGAATCTCAATCTGTGTCCGTGGATTTTCAGATTCGGGACGATAGATATCATAAGGGAGGTCAAAGTTCTTATGAATGGCTGTATAGTAGTCTGGATCAAAACCGATTTCTTCAACCAGTTGTCTCATGGTTGCGAGTTGGTCTTGGTCTTTTTCTGAAAAAGTAATGGATTTAAAGACCTTGCGGTTGACAAAACGTTGCGACAAGTCGGCTAGTATCTTGTCAGGACTGGTCATCCAGAGTTGGAAGTAGGTATTCATCACGCCATCATCAAGTGCTAGATAGTCAGATAGAGTAACTTTCTTTTCAAAAAAAGGTAGCAAATGAGGAGAGGTGCGTGCAAAGAAGTCCTTGTCTTCAGGATAGAGTTCCTTGGCGCGTTTGAGGAGATTTTGTAGGAGAACCTCCATGGCGCGTGTTGCTGGGTGGAAATAAACCTGCATATACATCTGGTAGCGACTGAGAACATAGTCTTCGATGGCGTGCATGCCATTGCGCTGAAAGGCGATACCATTTTCAACAGGACGAATCACTCGGAGGATGCGAGTCAGGTCAAATTCCCCATAAGATGCTCCTGTAAAATAGGAGTCGCGCAAGAGATAGTCCATACGGTCCGCATCAATCTGACTGGAAATGAGCTGTACGACCTGCTTGTTAGGGTAGGTATGGTCGATGACACTGGCAACTTTTTTTGGAAAGTCTGGTGCTACTTGTAACAGGACTTGGTGAATCTCTGTCTCAGGACTTTGGATGATTTCCTGAGTAATGGCCTCATGATCTGTATCAAAAAGATGTTCAAAAGTATGAGAGTAGGCACCATGCCCGAGGTCATGAAGGAGCGCAGCAGTCATGGTCAAAAGAGACTCAGCAGGATCCCATTCTTCAGGATATTTTTCTTCAAAAATCTCTGTAATGCGTCGTGCAATCTCATAGACTCCTAGACAGTGGGAAAAGCGACTGTGCTCCCCACCATGGAAAGTATAGCTGGAAGTTCCTAGCTGTTTGATACGGCGCAGACGTTGAAATTCCTTTGTATTGATCAAGTCATAGATGACCTGATTATTTACATGGATATAGTTGTGAACTGGGTCACGGAATACTTTTTCGTTCATATGACCATTATAGCAAAATCCTGCTCTTTTTGGTAAAATAGTAGGACAAGAGACAAGAAAGAGGATTTGATGTGAAGATTCGGATGCGAAATAGGATTCAGTTTGATGAACAGTTGGAAGTCGTTGACCAACTCTATGACGTGGAAGTGCATAAAAAGGGCGATTATAGCTATCTGCTTTTCTACAATGAGGAAAAGGAAAAAGTGGTTCTCAAGTTTCATGAAGAAGAACTGGTGATGACCCGTTTTTCCAATCCGAAGACTATTATGAGATTTCTAAAGGATAGTGATAGTTTAGCCTATATTCCGACTCCAATGGGAATGCAAGAGTTTATCATTCAAACGAATCACTACAAACTGGATGGGCAAAAGATTGAGCTCGCCTATCAACTGCAAAACCAAGAGGGACAACCCTTTGCCAGCTATCAATTAGAAATTACTTGGGGATAAGAAAAAGGTTGGCGAATGCCAACCTTATTTGATATAGAGTTCTTGATTTTTTAGGACAATTTCACGCACACTTGCGAATTTCTTGAGTTTTTTAAGTTCTTCAGGATGGGTTACGAGAGTGATAACATAGCCCTCTTTACCCATGCGACCTGTACGGCCAGCGCGGTGAGTGTAGGTTTCCATATCTCTAGGGACGTCGAAATTGACAACACATTCCAAGCTATCAATGTCAATTCCACGAGCCAGAAGGTCAGTTGCAAGGAGCAGGGTTAGCTGTTTGTCTTTAAACTTTTCTAAGATGACTTTTCGGAATTTAACATTGACATCACTAGCGAGGGAGACAGCCAAGACATCACGATACTGTAATTTTTCTTCTGCACTTCCAAGATCTGATAGGCTATTAAAGAAAACTAGTCCGCGGAAATCCTCAACATGAGCCAGCTTTCGTAGCATATCTACTCGGTGACGTTGGTCTACCTGCATGTAGAAGTGTTGGATATTGTCCAGTTTTTGATCAGATAGATCAATGGTGCGCGTGTTTGGTGCAATCTTTTCTTGGTCAAACTTGGTCGTCGCACTCATGTAGATGAGTTGGTGGTCACGAGGTGCGTAGTGGGTGATTTTCTCAACAAAGTGAATCTGAGAATCATCGAGCAATTGGTCAAATTCATCCAGAATGATGGTTTCCACATTCATCATCTTGATTTTTTTCAATTTAATCAACTCAAAGATACGGCCAGGGGTTCCAATCAGAATTTCTGGTCCTTTTTTTAGGCGTTCAATCTGGCGTTTCTGACTGGAACCTGATAAGAAGAGCTGAGCAGTCAAGTCGATAGCCTCTGCCCACGTTTTACATACATCAAAAATCTGTCCAGCAAGTTCCGTATTTGGTGCTAGAATCAAGAGTTGTTGCGCCTTTTTCTTTTTCAGTCTGAGTAGACTTGGGAGTAAGTAAGCGAGGGTCTTACCAGTTCCTGTCGGGCTTACTCCTAGTAGGTTTTCTCCAGCAAGTATAGGCTCAAATAGTTGAGTTTGAATGGGGGTAAATTCTTGGAAACCGAGTTGGTCACTCAATTCCTGCCATTCAGTCGGTAGTTTGGTTTTCATTTTTCTGCCTCAAATCTAATGCCAGCAGTCTGGCGCATGGTATAGAGTAAATCATGAACAGAGCTTGCATCATCCAGCCAAGTCTGGTAGATCGTCTGGTCTGGTTGCTGGATCATCTGTGCAAATGCAGCAACTTCCTCAGTCATCGTATGGGGAGCTTGTTGGATAGGGAGCTGGATTGGATTTCCTTGGTGGTCGCTAAAAATAGCTGAGCGGACATGTTCAATCGTGTTAAGGGTCAAGGTTCCATCTGCTGTGTAAATCTCACAAGGAAGATTGGAAGTAATGTTTTTTCCTGCCTTGATATGAACTTGAAATTCTGGGTAGAAGAGGATACCATCACCATTTAAGTCAATGCTATTGTTAAGCTGTTTAGCCTGATAAGTCGCGTCCTGAGCCTTTCCAAAGAGGCGAATAGCAGCATAGAGAGGATAAATCCCCAAATCCATAAGGGCTCCACCAGCAAAACGATCTGAAAAAACATTTGGCGTCTCCCCTGCCAACAAATCCGGCATCTTGGAAGAATACTTGGCATAGTTGAAATCTGCTCCCCAAATTTGTTTGTCTGCCAAAAAAATCTTGATAGTGGTAAAGGCTTCCTCGTGGTAATTACGAGCTGCCTCAAAGATAAAACAGTGATTTTTCTCAGCTGTCTGTATCAAATCCAGCCACTCTTGTGGCTGAGTGACAGCTGGCTTTTCAAGAATGACGTGCTTACCAGCAGACAAGGCAGCCTTGGCTTGAACAAAATGCAAGGAGTTTGGACTGGCGATATAGACCACATCAAAGGAAGACTTAAAGAAGTCTTCTAATTGATCAAAGAGTTGGATATTTTCATAGCGAGAAGCAAAGGTTGCGGCAGTTTCTAGTTTTCTAGAATAGACTGCAACCAGCTGGTATTCTCCGCTAGCATGGGCTGCTTCTATGAAATGATGGCTGATAGCCCCTGTTCCGATGATACCTAATTTAAGCATAAATACTCCTTTTCCGACTTCAAATCCTTCCTTCATTATAACATAGAAAAGAAGGACTATCCAACAGATGGTAAAAATTTTCAAATGGGCTACGAATTTCTTGGAGAAAGTGGTACAATATTGAAATGAGTAAATGAAACTGAATTGGGAGAGAAAATGAGATTATTACCAATAAGGAAAATATCACGTCAGTCTAAGCGACTAGCGCTTTTTTTGACTTTTTGTGCAGGATATGTCGATGCTTATACTTTTATCGTGCGAGGGAATACCCTTGTCGCTGGACAAACTGGGAATGTTGTTTTTCTTTCTGTAGGACTCATTCAACAAAATGTATCGGATGCTAGTGCTAAAGTAATGACCTTGCTTTTCTTTATGATGGGGGTCTTTTTACTAACAGTTTATAAGGAAAAATTGAGAATTGTGAAAAAGCCAATTTTGTCCTTGATTCCACTTGCAGTCCTGTCCCTAATTATAGGCTTTGTGCCGCAAACGGTTGATAATATCTATCTCGTACCGCCATTGGCCTTTTGTATGGGATTGGTGACAACAGCCTTTGGAGAAGTGTCAGGGATTGCCTATAATAATGCTTTTATGACAGGGAATATCAAACGTACCATGTTAGCTTTTGGAGACTATTTCCGGACCAAGCATACGCCTTTTCTACGAGAGGGCTTGATTTTTGTTAGCTTGCTTAGCAGTTTTGTCTTCGGAGTTGTTTTTTCAGCTTATTTGACGATTTACTATCAGGAGAAAACAATTCTAGGTGTTCCTCTTATGATGAGTATCTTTTACTTCAGTATGCTTTTTGCTTCTTGGAGGAAAAAAGGGAAAGAAAAAGCTTAAATTTGATTGATTTCGCTTGTAAGAAAAAAGAAGATATGCTATACTTGAAGAGTTGACTATGCACAATCCTGTGCAACCGCACGAACATCGTTGCTCACATAGTGAGTATAAAGTGGTTCGTCCCACGATGCTAGGCGAGTCTTCACAAAAATACGGGGAAACCCTAAAAATCATAGGAGGTGCATAATGAGCACATACGCAATTATCAAAACTGGCGGAAAACAAGTTAAAGTTGAAGTTGGTCAAGCAGTTTACGTTGAAAAATTGAACGTTGAAGCTGGTCAAGAAGTTACTTTTAACGAAGTTGTTCTTGTTGGTGGTGAAAACACTGTTGTCGGAACTCCACTTGTTGCTGGAGCTACTGTAGTTGGAACTGTTGAAAAACAAGGAAAACAAAAGAAAGTTGTTACATACAAGTACAAACCT
This sequence comes from Streptococcus halitosis, assembly GCF_023147855.1. Lineage (GTDB taxonomy): Bacteria > Bacillota > Bacilli > Lactobacillales > Streptococcaceae > Streptococcus > Streptococcus halitosis_B. The sequence goes on along the minus strand of NZ_JAHXOP010000001.1, from coordinate 507,500 downwards.
AAAAAAGGTAGCCACCGTAAACAAGGTCACCGTCAACCATATACAAAAGTTGTCATCAACGCGATCAACGCTTAATTTTAAGGAGAACACATGATACAAGCAGTCTTTGAGAGAGCCGAAGATGGCGAGCTGAGGAGTGCGGAAATTACTGGACACGCCGAAAGTGGCGAATACGGCTTAGATGTCGTGTGTGCATCGGTTTCTACGCTTGCCATTAACTTTATCAATTCCATTGAGAAATTTGCAGGCTATGAACCAATCTTAGAATTAAACGAAGATGAAGGTGGCTATCTAAAGGTTGAAATACCAGCGGATCTTCCTTCGCACCAGAGAGAAATGACCCAGTTATTCTTTGAATCATTTTTCTTAGGTATGGCAAACTTATCGGAGAACTCTTCTGAGTTCGTCCAAACCAGAGTTATCACAGAAAACTAACACGGAGGAAAACATTATGTTAAAAATGACTCTTAACAACTTGCAACTTTTCGCCCACAAAAAAGGTGGAGGTTCTACATCAAATGGACGTGATTCACAAGCGAAACGTCTTGGAGCTAAAGCAGCTGACGGACAAACTGTAACAGGTGGATCAATCCTTTACCGTCAACGTGGTACGCACATCTATCCAGGTGTAAACGTTGGACGTGGTGGAGACGATACTTTGTTCGCTAAAGTTGAAGGCGTAGTACGCTTTGAACGTAAAGGACGCGATAAAAAACAAGTTTCTGTTTACCCAATCGCAAAATAAAAAGGTCCAGTGAACCTTTTTATCCCGAGCCTTGAAATATAAAGGCGAGGAAGCTAGAAATAGCATTAAATCAGGCTTTCCGAGTTTTCGGAGAGCCTATTTTTTTGTTTTGATACCCATATCGAATTTAATAAAGAATAGTTAGATTTAAACTTGCGATGGACACTTTTTTCTTTTTTGGAAAAATTCTGAAATATGGTATAATGAACAGATAGAGAAGTTGGGGGTAGAAGATGAATATTCAACAATTACGCTATGTTGTGGCCATTGCCAATAGTGGTACTTTCCGTGAAGCTGCTGAAAAGATGTATGTTAGTCAGCCGAGTCTGTCTATTTCTGTTCGCGATTTGGAAAAAGAGTTAGGTTTTAAAATTTTCCGTCGTACGAGTTCAGGAACGTTTTTGACTCGTCGTGGAATGGAATTTTATGAGAAAGCGCAAGAATTGGTCAAAGGTTTTGATGTTTTTCAAAATCAGTATGCCAATCCTGAGGAAGAAAAGGATGAATTTTCCATTGCCAGCCAGCACTATGACTTCTTGCCACCAACCATTACGGCCTTTTCAGAACGTTATCCTGATTATAAGAACTTTCGTATTTTTGAGTCTACTACAGTTCAGATATTAGACGAAGTGGCCCAAGGACATAGTGAGATTGGGATTATCTACCTCAACAATCAAAATAAAAAGGGCATCATGCAACGGGTTGAAAAGTTAGGTCTTGAAGTCATTGAGTTGATTCCTTTCCAGACTCACATTTATCTCCGTGAAGGGCATCCTTTAGCACAGAAAGAGGAATTGGTCATGGAGGATTTAGCGGATCTGCCAACGGTTCGTTTTACCCAGGAAAAGGATGAGTATCTATACTATTCAGAGAACTTTGTTGACACCAGCGCGAGCTCCCAGATGTTCAATGTGACCGACCGTGCTACTTTGAATGGTATTTTGGAGCGGACGGATGCTTATGCGACTGGATCTGGATTTTTAGATAGTGACAGTGTCAATGGCATCACAGTTATTCGTCTCAAGGATAATTTAGATAACCGCATGGTCTATGTCAAACGTGAGGAAGTGGAGCTTAGCCAAGCTGGGACTCTTTTCGTTGAGGTTATGCAAGAATATTTTGATCAAAAGAGGAAATCATGAAAAAAAGAGGAATAGTAGCAGTCATTATACTGCTTTTGATTGGGCTGGATCAGTGGGTTAAAGCCTATGTTGTCCAGCAGATTCCACTGGGTGAAGTGCGTTCGTGGATCCCCAATCTCGTTAGCTTGACCTATCTGCAAAATAGAGGGGCAGCCTTCTCCATGCTACAAGATCAGCAGTGGTTATTTGCTGTTATTACACTGGTCGTCATGGTGGGTGCCATTTGGTATTTACATAAACACATGGAGGATTCTCTCTGGTTGGTTTTTGGACTGACTTTGATAATCGCGGGAGGTCTGGGCAACTTTATCGACAGAATGAGTCAAGGTTTTGTGGTGGATATGTTTCACCTAGACTTTATCAACTTTGCGATTTTCAATGTTGCTGACAGCTATTTGACAGTTGGTGTGATTGTTTTATTGATTGCAATGCTTAAAGAGGAAGTAAATGGAAATTAAAATTGAAACTGGTGGGCAACGTCTAGACAAGGCTTTGTCAGATCTGACAGAATTATCTCGCAGTCTCGCGAATGAACAAATCAAGGCTGGACAAGTTTTGGTTAATGGGCAAGTAAAGAAAGCAAAATACACTGTCCAAGAGGGCGATGTAGTCACTTACCATGTGCCAGAACCAGAGATTTTAGAGTATGTGGCTGAGAATCTGCCGCTCGAGATCATCTACCAAGATGAGGATGTAGCTGTTGTTAACAAAACTCAAGGGATGGTGGTTCATCCCAGCGCCGGTCATACCAGCGGAACCTTGGTCAATGCCCTCATGTACCATATCAAGGACTTGTCAGGTATCAATGGGGTTCTCCGCCCAGGTATCGTTCACCGCATTGACAAGGACACGTCTGGTCTGCTTATGATTGCAAAAAATGATGAGGCCCACTTGGCACTTGCCCAAGAACTCAAGGATAAGAAGTCTCTACGTAAATACTGGGCGATTGTTCATGGCAATCTGCCAAATGATCGTGGTGTGATTGAAGCTCCGATTGGTCGTAGTGAAAAAGATCGTAAGAAACAGGCAGTGACTGCTAAAGGGAAGCCAGCAGTGACTCGTTTTCACGTCTTGGAACGCTTTGGAGATTATAGTTTGCTAGAGTTGCAACTGGAAACAGGGCGTACTCACCAAATCCGTGTTCATATGGCTTATATTGGCCATCCAGTCGCTGGGGATGAGGTCTATGGCCCTCGTAAAACCCTGAAAGGACATGGACAGTTTCTCCATGCCAAGACTCTAGGTTTTACCCATCCGAGAACAGGTGAAACCTTGGAGTTCACAGCAGATATTCCAGAGATTTTTAAAGAAACGCTGGAAAGATTGCGAAAAAATGAGAATAGATAAAAGAGTTGAGATGCCTTGTCTCAACCTTTTTCATTTCAAGTCTTTTCTATTTTAAAGTATTCATGTTATAATGGATAAATATGAAGAATCGGAGTGAGAATATGAAGCACAAACGAATCGTCTTTAAGGTGGGGACCTCCTCCTTAACAAATGAAGACGGGAGTTTATCAAGAAGTAAAGTAAAGGCAATTACCCAGCAATTGGCTATGCTGCATGAGGCTGGACATGAGTTGATTTTAGTGTCATCTGGGGCAGTTGCCGCTGGATTTGGAGCTTTGGGTTTTAAAAAGCGTCCTACTAAGATTGCAGATAAACAAGCTTCGGCTGCAGTTGGTCAGGGACTTTTGTTGGAAGAATACACAACCAACCTCCTCATGAGCCAGATCGTTTCAGCGCAAATTTTGCTGACACAGGATGATTTTGTAGATAAACGTCGCTATAAGAATGCCCACCAGGCCTTGTCTGTATTGCTTCATCGTGGTGCAATCCCCATCATCAACGAGAATGACAGTGTCGTTATTGATGAGCTCAAGGTCGGGGACAATGACACTCTGAGTGCCCAGGTAGCGGCGATGGTTCAAGCAGACCTTTTAGTTCTCTTGACCGATGTGGACGGTCTCTATACTGGAAATCCCAACTCAGATCCAACAGCCAAACGTTTGGAGAAAATCGAGACTATCAATCGTGAGATTATTGATATGGCTGGTGGAGCAGGTTCGTCAAACGGTACTGGGGGCATGCTAACAAAAATCAAGGCTGCAACTATTGCTACGGAGTCAGGTGTGCCAGTCTATATTTGCTCCTCCTTGAAATCAGATGCCCTGATTGAGGCGGCGGAGGAGACCAAGGATGGTTCCTTCTTTGTTGCGCAAGAGAAGGGACTTCGTACCCAGAAACAATGGCTGGCCTTCTATGCTCAAAGTCAGGGAACGATCTGGGTAGATGGTGGAGCTGCAGAGGCACTTTCAAAAAACGGGAAAAGTCTCCTTTTATCAGGCGTTGTAGAAGTGGAAGGAAGCTTCTCTTACCACGATATTGTAACAGTGGCTGATAAAGAAACAGGTCAATCTCTTGGAAAGGGACGCGTCCAATTTGGCGTCTCAGCCCTAGAAGATATGCTCCGTTCTCAAAAAGCTAAGGGAGTCTTGATTCACCGTGATGACTGGATTTCCATCACTCCTGAAATCCAGCTGCTCTTTACAGAATTTTAGAGGTGAACGATGGTAAGTACACAAGAACAATTTGAACAGGTACAGACTGTTAAGAAATCAATCAATACTGCCAGTGAAGCAGTGAAAAACCAAGCCTTGCTAGCCATGGCTGATCAGTTATTGGCAGCTACTGAGGAGATTTTAGCGGCCAATGCCCTTGATATGTCAGCGGCCAAGGGAACAATCTCAGATGTTATGCTAGACCGTCTTTATTTGGATGCGGGACGTATAGAAGCGATGGCAAATGGAATTCGTGAAGTGGTTGCTTTACCAGATCCTATCGGTGAAGTTTTAGAAACAAGTCAGTTTGAAAATGGCTTGGTTATTACCAAGAAGCGTGTGGCTATGGGGGTTATTGGTATTATCTATGAAAGTCGTCCAAATGTGACGTCTGATGCGGCTGCTTTGGCTCTCAAAAGTGGCAATGCGGTCGTTCTTCGTAGTGGTAAGGACGCCTACCAAACAGCTCATGCTATTGTTACAGCCTTGAAGAAGGGTTTGGAGACGACTACCATACATCCAGAGGTGATTCAACTGGTGGAAGATACTAGCCGTGAAAGTAGCTATGCTATGATGAAGGCCAAGGGCTATCTAGACCTTCTCATACCTCGTGGAGGCGCTGGCTTGATCAATGCCGTGGTTGAAAATGCTATCGTGCCTGTTATTGAGACGGGAACTGGAATTGTTCATGTTTATGTCGATAAGGATGCCGATGAAGACAAGGCTCTAGCCATCATCAACAATGCTAAAACTAGTCGCCCTTCTGTCTGCAATGCTATGGAGGTTTTGCTGGTTCATGAAGACAAGGCAGCACGTTTTCTTCCTCGCTTGGAGAAAGTGCTGGTTACAAGTCGGAAAGAAGCTGGACTGGAACCAATTCAATTCCGCTTGGATGAGAAAGCAAGTCAGTTTGTTTCAGGTCGAACAGCTGAGGCCCAAGACTTTGACACTGAGTTTTTAGATTATATCCTAGCGGTTAAGGTTGTGAGTAGTTTAGAAGAAGCGGTTGCGCATATTGAAGCTCACAGTACCCATCATTCGGATGCCATTGTGACGGAAAATACTGAAGCTGCAACTTACTTTACAGATCAAGTAGATTCAGCAGCGGTTTATGTCAATGCCTCAACGCGTTTCACTGATGGTGGGCAATTTGGTCTTGGATGTGAGATGGGGATTTCTACTCAGAAACTGCATGCGCGTGGGCCAATGGGCTTGAAGGAGTTGACTAGCTACAAGTATGTGGTTACTGGTGACGGACAGATAAGGGAGTAAGAGATGAAGATTGGATTTATCGGTTTGGGGAATATGGGTTCTAGCTTGGCGAAAGCTGTCTTGCAGGCCAAAACGGGTGCTCAGATTCTCCTTGCCAATCGTAGTCAAGCGAAAGTAGATGCTTTCATCACTAATTTCGGTGGTCAGGCTTCCAGCAATGAAGAAATTTTTGCAGAAGCAGATGTGATTTTTCTAGGAGTTAAGCCTGCTCAGTTCTCAGACTTGCTTTCTCAATATCAGACTATTCTTGAAAAACGAGAGAGTCTTCTTTTGATTTCCATGGCGGCTGGATTGACTTTGGAAAAACTGGCAAGTCTTCTGCCAAGTCAACACCGAATTATTCGCATCATGCCCAATACACCAGTGGCTATCGGCCAAGGAGTGATTAGTTACGCTTTATCAGAAAACTGTTGTGCTGAGGACAGGGAGCTCTTTTGTCAGCTTTTAGCCAAGGCTGGTCTCTTGGTTGAGCTGGGGGATGGCTTAATCGATGCTGCGACAGGTCTTGCAGGTTGTGGACCAGCCTTTGTCTACCTTTTTATCGAGGCTTTAGCAGATGCGGGTGTGCAGACAGGATTGCCACGAGAAATGGCTTTGAAAATGGCAGCCCAAACAGTAGTCGGCGCTGGGCAAATGGTTCTCGAAAGCCAGCAACATCCTGGAGTTTTGAAAGACCAAGTTTGTAGTCCAGGTGGTTCGACTATCGCTGGTGTAGCAAGTCTGGAAGAACATGCCTTTAGAGGCACAGTCATGGACGCAGTTCAGCAATCCTACAAACGAACACAAGAACTAGGTAAATAAGAGGTTGGATGACTCCCAGCCTCTTTTATGGTCGATTGAATGGAGAAGACACAAAAAGATTGTCACAAAAACCTATTTTTTTGATAGAATAGAAGGTAGAAAAAAAGAAATGAGTTAGACATGTCAAAAGGATTTTTAGTCTCTCTTGAGGGACCAGAGGGAGCAGGAAAGACCAGTGTTTTAGAGGCTCTGCTCCCAATTTTAGAGGAAAAAGGAGTAGAGGTGCTGACGACCCGTGAGCCAGGTGGAGTCTTGATTGGAGAGAAGATTCGGGAAGTGATTTTGGACCCAAGTCATACGCAGATGGATCCTAAAACGGAACTCCTTCTCTATATTGCCAGTCGTAGACAGCACTTAGTGGAAAAAGTTCTTCCAGCACTTGAAGCTGGCAAGTTGGTCATTATGGACCGCTTCATCGATAGTTCCGTTGCTTATCAGGGATTTGGCCGTGGCTTGGATATTGATGCCATTGATTGGCTCAATCACTTTGCGACAGATGGCCTCAAACCCGATTTGACACTTTATTTTGACATTGAGGTGGAAGAAGGATTGGCTCGCATTGCTGCTAATAGTGACCGCGAGGTCAATCGTTTGGACTTGGAAGGCTTGGACTTGCACAAGAAAGTCCGTCAAGGCTACCTTTCTCTTCTGGACAAAGAAGGAAATCGCATTGTCAAGATTGATGCGAGTCTTCCTTTGGAGCAAGTTGTGGAAACTACCAAGGCTGTCTTGTTTGACAGAATGGGCTTGGATAAATGAAACAAGATCAACTAAAGGCTTGGCAGCCAGACCAGTTTGACCGCTTTGTCCGTATCCTAGAACAAGAACAGCTCAATCACGCCTATCTCTTTTCAGGTTTCTTTGGAAGCTTGGAAATGGCGCAGTTTTTGGCTAAGAGCCTCTTTTGTACGGATAAAGTAGGCGTTCTACCATGTGAGAAATGCCGAAACTGCAAGCTGATTGAGATGGAAGAATTTCCCGATGTTACTTTGATTAAGCCAGTCAATCAGGTCATCAAGACAGAACGGGTTCGAGAATTAGTGGGTCAGTTTTCCCAAGCAGGGATTGAAAGTCAGCAGCAGGTTTTTATTATCGAGCAGGCGGATAAAATGCATCCTAACGCGGCCAATTCTCTGCTCAAGGTCATCGAAGAACCCCAGAGTGAAGTTTACATTTTCTTCTTGACCAGCGATGAGGAAAAGATATTACCGACTATCCGTAGTCGGACGCAGATTTTCCACTTTAAAAAGCAAGAAGAAAAGCTCATCTTGCTCTTAGAACAAATGGGACTGGTTAAGAAAAAGGCGACTCTTTTAGCCCAGTTTTGTCAGTCACGAGCTGAAGCAGAAAAGTTGGCAAACCAGGCGAGCTTTTGGACCTTGGTCGATGAGAGCGAACGCCTGCTGACTTGGTTATTAGCCAAGAAAAAAGAAAGTTATCTCCAAGTTGCTAAATTAGCCAGCTTGGCAGATGACAAGGAAAAACAAGATCAGGTCTTGCGAATCCTCGAAGTGCTCTGTGGACAGGACCTCTTGCAAGCAAGGATTCGACAGATTTTACAAGATTTGCTAGAAGCTAGAAAAATGTGGCAAGCCAATGTCAGCTTTCAAAATGCCATGGAATATCTGGTCTTGAAAGAAATATAAACTCAATGAAGGATAAAGAAAGGAAAGGGCTGGTTTATGGATAAAAAAGAATTATTTGACGCGCTGGACGATTTTTCCCAACAGTTACTGGTGACCTTGGCCGATGTAGAAGCCATCAAGAAAAATCTCAAGAGCCTGGTAGAGGAAAATACAGCTCTTCGCTTGGAAAATAGTAAGTTGCGCGAACGCTTGGGCGAGGTGGAAGCAGATACACCTGTTAAGGCCAAGCATGTTCGTGAAAGCGTCCGTCGGATCTATAAAGATGGGTTTCACGTATGTAATGATTTTTATGGACAACGCCGAGAGCAGGACGAGGAATGTATGTTCTGTGACGAGTTGTTATACAGGGAGTAAGTATGCAGATTCAAAAAAGTTTTAAGGGGCAATCTCCTTATGGCAAACTTTACCTAGTGGCAACGCCGATTGGAAATCTAGACGATATGACCTTTCGTGCCATCCAGACTTTGAAAGAGGTGGACTGGATTGCGGCTGAGGACACGCGCAATACCGGTCTTTTGCTCAAGCATTTTGATATTTCAACCAAACAGATCAGTTTTCACGAGCACAATGCCAAGGAAAAAATTCCTGATTTGATTGGTTTTCTGAAGGCGGGACAAAGTATCGCTCAGGTCTCTGATGCGGGTCTGCCTAGTATCTCAGACCCTGGGCATGATTTGGTCAAGGCAGCTATTGAGGAAGAAATCGCAGTTGTTACCGTTCCAGGTGCCAGTGCAGGCATCTCTGCCTTGATTGCCAGTGGCCTAGCACCACAACCACATATCTTTTACGGTTTCTTACCTAGAAAATCAGGCCAGCAAAAGCAATTTTTCGACTTGAAAAAAGATTACCCAGAAACTCAGATTTTCTATGAATCGCCCCATCGTGTAGCGGATACGCTAGAAAATATGCTAGCAGTATACGGTGACCGCTCGGTAGTCTTGGTCAGGGAATTGACTAAAATCTATGAAGAATACCAACGAGGAAAGATTTCTGAATTACTGGAAAGCATCGCTGAAACGCCACTCAAGGGAGAATGCCTTCTCATCGTTGAAGGTGCTAGTAAGGATGTGGAGGAAAAGGACGAGGAGGACTTGTTTTCAGAAATCCAATCTCGTATCCAGCAAGGCATGAAGAAAAATCAAGCCATTAAGGAAGTTGCGAAACTCTACCAGTGGAATAAGAGTCAGCTCTACGCTGCCTACCACGACTGGGAAGAAAATTAAGAAAATGACTAAACAGGGAAGTTTTCCTTCTTCCCTTTTTTTGTTATACTAGTAAAAGAAAAATTAGAAAGATTTGTGGGTGTCAAATAGTCTAGTAGCTTGTTTTGATATGAACTTAGGTTCCACCCAAAGAGGTATTAGTGTCGTGTCTCAATCTTATATCAATGTTATCGGAGCAGGTTTGGCAGGTTCTGAAGCAGCTTATCAAATTGCAGAACGTGGTATTCCAGTTAAACTTTTTGAAATGCGTGGTGTAAAGCCTACACCCCAGCACAAAACAGACAATTTTGCAGAGTTGGTTTGTTCCAATTCCTTACGTGGGGATGCTTTGACCAATGCAGTTGGGCTCCTCAAGGAAGAAATGCGTCGCTTGGGTTCGGTCATCTTGGAATCTGCTGAGGCTACACGTGTTCCTGCAGGTGGTGCGCTTGCGGTGGACCGCGATGGTTTCTCAAAGATGGTGACTGAGAAAGTAGCTAATCATCCCTTAATTGAGGTGGTTCGTGATGAAATTACAGAATTGCCAACTGACGTTATTACTGTTGTCGCTACTGGTCCTTTGACCAGCGATGCCCTAGCTGAGAAGATTCATGCCCTTAATGATGGGGATGGATTCTATTTCTATGACGCGGCGGCGCCAATTATTGACGTTAACACCATCGATATGAGTAAGGTCTATCTCAAATCTCGTTATGATAAGGGAGAGGCGGCCTACCTCAATGCTCCAATGACCAAGCAAGAGTTTATGGATTTTCATGAAGCCTTGGTCAATGCGGAAGAAGCACCGCTCAATTCGTTTGAAAAAGAAAAGTACTTTGAAGGTTGTATGCCTATCGAAGTCATGGCTAAGCGTGGCATTAAAACTATGCTTTATGGTCCGATGAAGCCAGTCGGTCTGGAGTATTCAGACGACTACACAGGCCCTCGAGATGGAGAATTTAAAACACCTTATGCGGTTGTCCAGCTCCGTCAGGACAATGCGGCTGGTAGCCTCTACAATATCGTCGGTTTCCAGACCCACCTCAAATGGGGAGAACAAAAGCGTGTCTTCCAAATGATTCCAGGTCTTGAAAATGCGGAGTTTGTCCGTTATGGGGTCATGCACCGCAATTCTTACATGGATTCACCAAATCTTCTCGAGCAAACCTATCGTTCTAAGAAACAGCCCAACCTCTTCTTTGCTGGTCAAATGACGGGTGTGGAAGGCTATGTTGAGTCAGCAGCCTCAGGCTTGGTTGCAGGTATTAACGCAGCTCGCCTCTTCAAGGGTGAAAGTGAAGCTATCTTCCCAGAGACCACAGCGATCGGAAGTCTAGCTCATTATATCACTCATGCGGACAGCAAACATTTCCAACCAATGAATGTCAATTTTGGGATTATCAAGGAATTGGATGGCGAGCGTATCCGTGATAAGAAGGCTCGTTATGAAAAAATTGCAGAGCGTGCCCTTACCGACTTAGAGGAATTTTTAACTATCTAATTTTTTTCAAAGAATTGCTCATGATACTATAAAAATCTTAGAAATTGTGATAAAATAGGTAGGATAAAAAAAGGAGAGTAAAAATGGCGAACCCCAAGTATAAACGTATTTTAATCAAGTTATCAGGTGAAGCCCTTGCCGGTGAACGTGGCGTAGGGATTGATATCCAAACAGTTCAAACAATCGCAAAAGAGATTCAAGAAGTTCATAGCTTAGGTATTGAAATTGCCCTTGTTATTGGTGGAGGGAATCTCTGGCGTGGAGAGCCTGCTGCAGAAGCAGGAATGGACCGTGTTCAGGCGGATTACACTGGAATGCTTGGGACTGTTATGAATGCTCTTGTGATGGCAGATTCATTGCAACAAGTTGGTGTCGATACGCGAGTGCAAACTGCCATTGCTATGCAACAAGTGGCAGAACCTTACGTACGTGGACGTGCCCTTCGCCACCTTGAAAAAGGCCGTATCGTTATCTTTGGTGCTGGTATTGGTTCACCTTACTTCTCAACAGATACAACAGCTGCCCTTCGTGCAGCTGAAATCGAAGCGGATGCCATTCTTATGGCTAAAAATGGGGTCGATGGTGTTTACAATGCTGATCCTAAGAAAGACAAGACTGCCGTTAAGTTTGAAGAATTGACTCACCGTGATGTTATCAACAAAGGTCTTCGTATCATGGATTCAACAGCTTCAACCCTCTCTATGGACAACGACATTGACTTGGTTGTCTTTAACATGAACCAACCAGGCAATATCAAACGTGTCGTATTTGGTGAAAATATCGGAACAACAGTTTCAAACAATATCGAAGAAAAGGAATAAGAAAATTATGGCTAACGCAATTGTAGAAAAAGCTAAAGAGAGAATGACCCAGTCTCACCAATCACTTGCTCGTGAATTTGGTGGTATCCGTGCCGGTCGTGCCAACGCAAGCTTGCTAGACCGTATCCACGTAGAATACTACGGAGTCGAAACTCCTCTTAACCAAATCGCTTCAATTACCATTCCAGAAGCGCGTGTCTTGTTGGTAACACCATTTGACAAGTCTTCATTGAAAGACATCGAACGTGCCTTGAACGCTTCTGATCTTGGTATCACCCCAGCTAATGACGGTTCTGTGATCCGCTTGGTTATCCCAGCTCTTACAGAAGAGACTCGTCGTGACCTTGCCAAAGAAGTGAAGAAGGTCGGTGAGAATGCTAAAGTGGCTGTCCGCAATATCCGTCGCGATGCTATGGACGAAGCTAAAAAACAAGAAAAAGCAAAAGAAATCACTGAAGACGAATTGAAGACTCTTGAAAAAGAAATTCAAAAAGTAACAGACGATGCTGTGAAACACATCGACGACATGACTGCCAATAAAGAAAAAGAACTCTTGGAAGTCTAAAAATAAACAGAAAAACTCAGTTGGCATTGCTGGCTGAGTTTTATTCGAAAGAAGGAAATATGAATACAAATCTTGCAAGTTTTATCGTTGGACTCATCATCGATGAAAATGACCGTTTTTACTTTGTGCAAAAGGATGGTCAGACATATGCTCTTGCCAAGGAAGAAGGTCAACATACAGTAGGGGATACGGTCAAAGGTTTTACCTACACGGATATGAAGCAGAAACTCCGCCTGACAACCTTAGAAGTGACTGCCACTAAGGATCAATTTGGCTGGGGAACGGTAACAGAAGTTCGTAAGGACTTGGGTGTTTTTGTCGATACCGGTCTACCTGACAAGGAAATCGTAGTGTCACTTGATATTCTCCCTGAGCTCAAGGAACTATGGCCTAAGAAGGGTGACAAACTCTACATCCGTCTTGAAGTGGACAAGAAAGACCGAATCTGGGGACTCTTGGCTTATCAAGAAGACTTCCAACGACTGGCACGTCCTGCTTACAATAACATGCAGAACCAAAACTGGCCAGCCATTGTTTACCGTCTCAAGCTGTCAGGAACCTTTGTTTACCTACCAGAAAATAACATGCTTGGTTTCATTCACCCAAGTGAACGCTACGCAGAGCCACGTTTGGGGCAAGTTCTAGATGCGCGTGTCATCGGTTTCCGTGAAGTAGACCGTACTTTGAACCTCTCCCTCAAACCACGTTCCTTTGAAATGTTGGAAAATGATGCCCAGATGATTTTGACCTACTTGGAAAGCAATGGCGGTTTCATGACCTTAAATGATAAGTCATCTCCTGATGACATCAAGGCAACCTTTGGCATCTCAAAAGGCCAGTTCAAGAAAGCACTCGGCGGCTTGATGAAGGCTGGTAAAATCAAGCAAGACCAGTTTGGGACAGAGTTGATTTAAACCTTATAGACATGATAAAGAAACTTGAAGAAATGAGTTTAGAGGAACTCTGGCAACTTTTTCCTATTTTTCTAGTAGAGCACAAGTCAGAGTGGAAAGACTGGTATGAATCGGAAAAAACAAGTCTGAAAAAAATATTGGGTGCAAACGTTATTAAAAGAATAGAACATATCGGTAGCACTGCTATCCCTAATATTTGGGCCAAAAATATCGTTGATATTCTGCTAGAAGTAGGTAAAATAGAGGATTTAGCAAGAGTTAGGGATTTATTGGTGAAGAATGGTTGGCTAGTGATGTCGGAGAGTCCTACCAGGATTTCGCTAAATAAAGGATATACAGAACAGGGATTTGCTGAGAAAGTCTTTCATCTACATTTGCGAATGACGGGAGATTATAACGAGATTTATTTTAGAGATTATCTCTGCCAGCATCCAGATATCGCCCAAGCGTATCAGGAATTAAAACTAAGTTTGTGGAAAAAATTTGAACACAATCGAGACGCCTATACAGATGCGAAAACAGATTTTATAAACCATTACGTTTCAGAGGCTAAGTCCAGTAATTTTCAAGAATCAGAAAAGTGTCATTAAAAAACTCTTGATAGGAGAAAGAATTGAGAAAATCATTTTATACATGGCTTATGACTGAACGCAATCCGAAAAGTAATAGCCCCAAAGCTATTTTGGCAGACCTTGCTTTTGAGGAGTCAGCCTTCCCAAAACACACGGATGATTTTGATGAGGTGAGTCGCTTTTTGGAGGAGCATGCCAGTTTCTCTTTTAACCTAGGAGACTTTGACGCAATCTGGCAAGAATACTTAGAACACTAGAGACAATGAGATGAGGCTAGTATTTTATTGTTCTCTTTGCTATAATAAAAAGAAATAAACGGATTAGAGAGGTTCTTTATTTGAAGGAACATTCAATAGACATTCAACTAAGTCATCCAGATGACCTGTTTCATCTTTTTGGTTCCAATGAGCGCCATCTTCGTTTGATGGAAGAAGAGCTCGATGTGGTGATTCATGCTCGTACGGAAATTGTTCAGGTTATCGGAGAAGAGTTTGCCTGTGAGGAAGCCCGTCAGGTTATCCAAGCCTTGATGGTCTTGGTGAATCGGGGGATGACGGTTGGCACGCCAGATGTGGTGACTGCGATTAGCATGGTCAAAAACGATGAAATCGACAAGTTTGTCGCCCTTTACGAAGAAGAAATTATCAAAGACAATACAGGGAAGCCGATTCGTGTCAAAACCCTGGGGCAAAAGCTTTATGTGGACAGTGTCAAACAGCATGATGTGACCTTTGGAATCGGACCAGCAGGGACAGGGAAGACATTTCTTGCAGTGACTTTGGCAGTAACTGCCCTTAAACGTGGGCAAGTCAAGCGGATTATCCTTACTCGTCCGGCAGTGGAAGCAGGCGAGAGTCTAGGATTTCTTCCGGGTGATCTTAAGGAGAAGGTCGATCCTTATCTTCGACCAGTTTATGATGCCTTGTATCAGATTCTCGGAAAAGACCAAACGACCCGTCTCATGGAGCGTGAAATTATTGAAATAGCGCCCCTTGCCTACATGCGTGGGAGGACCTTGGATGATGCCTTTGTCATTCTCGATGAAGCACAAAATACGACCATCATGCAGATGAAGATGTTCCTGACTCGTTTAGGATTTAATTCGAAGATGATTGTCAATGGAGATATCAGCCAGATTGACCTACCACGTAATGTTAAGTCCGGTTTGATTGATGCCCAAGAAAAACTCAAGAACATCCACCAAATCGACTTTGTTCATTTTTCAGCTAAGGATGTGGTTCGTCATCCAGTTGTCGCTCAGATTATCCGAGCTTATGAACCAGCTCCAGTTAAGGTTGAAGAAAAGAAGGAATAAACAGAATAGCAAAAAAAGCAGTTCAGATGTGAACTGCTCTTTTTTAATGAGTGTCTAGCTTTAAACAAGTTCGTCGATAGAAGTATGATCTTTATCGAGTCCTTGAGCAACTGGTAGGCTAGTTAAGTAACCTTTATAAGTGGTCACACCTTGACGTAAGCCCTCATCTTCAGAGATTGCTTGTGCGAACCCTTTGCCGGCCAAAGCTTCGATATAAGGAAGAGTGACATTGGTTAGGGCGATAGTAGAGGTACGAGCAACTGCACCAGGGATATTGGCAACGGCATAGTGGAGAACACCGTATTTTTCATAGACAGGTTCATCGTGCGTTGTCACACGGTCAGCTGTCTCGATAACACCACCTTGGTCAACAGCAACGTCAACGATGACAGATCCTGGACGCATTTGTTTGACCATCTCATCTGTCACCAATTTCGGTGCTTTGGCACCAGGAATGAGAACTGCACCAATCACCACATCAGCATCTCTCACACTTGCTTCAATATTGAAAGAATTAGACATAAGAGTTTGAATTTGATTTCCAAAGACTTCTTCTAGAACTGAGAGACGTTTCGCACTGATATCTAAAATAGTCACTTGAGCACCAAGACCAAGGGCGATGCGGGCAGCATGTGTACCGACGACACCACCACCGATGATGGTTACTTTTCCTTTTGGAACACCTGGTACACCACCAAGTAGAACACCAGAGCCACCAGCTTGCTTAGTAAGGAAGTGAGCTCCGATTTGAACAGCCATACGACCTGCAACCTCACTCATTGGAACGAGGAGCGGTAGTTGTCCTTGATTGTCACGAACAGTTTCATAGGCAATTCCTGTTGTTTTTGCTGCTAACATAGCTTCTGCTAATTCTGGAGCGGCGGCCATGTGCAAGTAGGTGAAGAGGAGAAGATCGTCGCGCAAATAACCATATTCAGAAGCTAGTGGTTCTTTTACTTTTACGACCAACTCGGTAGCCCAGGCTTCGGCAGCAGTAGCGACAATCTCAGCTCCTTGCTTTTGATAGTCCGCATCAGTAAATCCTGAACCGAGACCAGCATTTGTTTCGATGAGGACACGATGTCCACGGCTGACTAAACTGTGGACGCCAGCAGGAGTGAGGGCAACACGGTTTTCGTTATTTTTAATTTCTTTTGGGATTCCGATTAACATAGAGATAACCTACCTTTCAATTGACGGTCTTGTTTTGGTTGTCACATTCCAGTTCATAAATCAAAAATGTGATGGTTTTATTGTATATGAAACCGCTTCAAAAATCAAGAAAAACTTGTCATCCAAATTTATTTATGCTAGACTAGTGAGAATCAAGCTCTAATGGAGGGAAAAGTATGGAATCAATATTTGTGAAATTTGCCCAGTATCCAACTATAGAAACGAAGCGTTTATTGCTCCGACCTGTAACCTTGGATGATGCAGAAGCTATGTTTGAGTATGCTTCAGACAGAGAAAATACACGATACACTTTTCCAACAAATCAAAGCTTAGAAGAAACTAAGAACAACATTGCTCAGTTTTACTTGTCTAATCCCTTGGGCCGTTGGGGAATCGAATTAAAAAGCAATGGTCAGTTTATTGGAACTATTGATTTGCACAAGATTGACCACATTCTCAAAAAAGCAGCTATTGGTTATATTATCAACCAAAAGTATTGGAATCAAGGATTGACGACAGAAGCCAATCGCGCCGTTATTGAGCTGGCTTTTGAGAAGATTGGAATGAACAAGTTGACTGCCCTTCACGATAAGGACAATCCCGCATCAGGAAAGGTCATGGAGAAATCAGGTATGCGCTTTTCCCACGAAGAACCCTATGCCAGAATGGATAATAAAGAACCAGGTCGAATGATCACAAGAGTTCATTATGTCTTGACTAAGGAAGATTATTTTGCAAATAAGTAAGCAGTTGAAAAGATTTTTCAGCTGTTTTTTTCTTCCTCTTACGAATAATCTAAGAGAGGAGAAAATATGGAAGCAATTATAGAGAAAATCAAAGAGTATAAAATCATTGCCATCTGTGCTGGTTTGGGTTTGGCCTTGGGCGGATTTTTCCTACTAAAGCCATCTACACAGACATCCGTCACAGAAACAAATTTGCAGGCTGAAGTTGCCACTGTTTCAAAGGATTCATCGTCTGAAAAAGAAGTGAAAAAGGAAGAAAAGGAAGAGTCTGCTGAACAAGATCTAATCACAGTAGATGTCAAAGGTGCTGTTAAATCGCCAGGGATTTATGATTTGCCAGTAGGAAGTCGGGTTCATGATGCCGTTCAGAAAGCTGGTGGATTGACAGAGGAGGCAGATAGCAAGTCGCTCAATCTAGCACAGAAAGTCAGTGACGAGGCTCTTGTCTATGTTCCAACTAAGGGAGAAGAAGCAGCTAGCCAGCAGGTTGCCTCTGGAACGACTCCTTCGACAAGTAAAGAAAAGAAGATCAACCTTAATAAAGCTAGTCTGGAAGAACTAAAACAGGTCAAAGGCTTGGGAGGAAAACGAGCCCAGGATATTATCGATCATCGTGAGGCAAATGGCAAGTTCAAGTCGGTTGATGAATTAAAGAAAGTCTCTGGTATTGGCGCTAAGACTATAGAAAAACTAAAAGATTATGTCACAGCGGATTAAGAATTTCCCTATTCCTCTAATCTATCTGAGTTTTCTATTGCTCTGGCTTTACTATGCCATTTTTGGAGCGTCCTATCTCGCACTGCTAGGTTTTGTGTTTTTGCTCGTCTGTCTCTTTTTCCAATTTCCTTGGAAATCGGCTAGTAAAGTTCTAGCGATTTGTGGAGTTTTTGGTTTTTGGTTTTTGTTTCAAAACTGGCAACAGACACAAGCTAATCAAAACCTAGTGGATTCTGTTGAAAGGGTACGGATTTTGCCTGACACTATTAAGGTCAATGGAGAAAGTCTGTCCTTTCGGGGCAAGGCTGAGGGTCGCACCTTCCAAGTTTACTATAAACTCCAGTCTGAGGAGGAGAAAGAGCAATTTCAAGCCTTGACAGACCTTCACGAGATAGAGCTAGAAGGAACAGTCTCTGAGCCTGAAGGGCAGAGAAATTTTGGTGGATTTGACTACCGAGCCTATCTGAAGACTCAGGGGATTTACCAGACACTGACTATCAAGAGCATCCAGTCACTTAAACAGGTTAGCAGTTGGGATATAGGAGAAAATCTGTCTAGTTTACGTCGAAAGGCAGTAGTTTGGATCAAGATGCACTTTCCAGATCCTATGCGCAACTATATGACAGGGCTCTTGCTGGGACATCTAGATACGGATTTCGAGGAGATGAATGAGCTCTATTCCAGTCTTGGAATTATCCATCTATTTGCCTTGTCAGGTATGCAAGTGGGCTTTTTTATGGATGCCTTTAAGAAACTCCTCTTGCGATTGGGCTTGACCCAAGAAAAGTTGAAGTTGCTAACCTATCCCTTTTCTCTTATCTATGCAGGTCTGACAGGATTTTCAGCTTCGGTCATTCGCAGTCTCTTGCAAAAGTTACTGGCCCAGCATGGTGTTAAGGGTTTGGATAATTTTGCCTTGACGATCCTTGTCCTCTTTATCATCATGCCCAACTTTTTCTTGACAGCAGGAGGAGTCTTGTCCTGCGCATACGCTTTTATCTTGACCATGACTAGTAAAGAAGGGGAGGGACTCAAGGCTGTTGCTAGAGAAAGTCTGGTCATTTCCTTGGGAATATTGCCTATTCTATCCTTCTATTTTGCAGAATTTCAGCCTTGGTCTATCCTTTTGACCTTTGTCTTTTCCTTTCTGTTTGATGTGGTCTTCTTGCCACTTTTGTCCATCTTATTCATTCTGTCTTTTGTTTACCCAGTCACTCAGTTTAACTTTGTCTTTGAGTGGTTGGAGGGCGTCATTCGCTTGGTATCGCAGCTGGCAAGTAGGCCCCTGGTCTTTGGTCAACCCAACGCATGGCTGTTGATTCTACTGTTAATTTCCTTGGCAATACTGTATGATTTTAGGAAAAACATCAAAAGAGTAGCTGGAGTCAGCTTATTGATTATAGGTCTCTTTCTCCTGACCAAGCATCCACTGGAAAATGAAATCACCATGCTAGATGTGGGGCAAGGAGAAAGTATTTTTCTACGGGATGTAACTGGTAAAACAATACTCATAGATGTGGGCGGTAAGGAAGAGTCTACTAAGAAAATCGAGGCTTGGCAAGAAAAGGTGACAACCAGCAATGCCCAGAGAACCTTGATTCCCTATCTTAAAAGTCGAGGAGTAGACAAGATTGACCAGCTGATTTTGACCAATACAGACAAGGAGCATGTTGGTGATTTACTGAAGGTGACCAAGGCTTTCCATGTTGGGGAGATTTTAGTATCAAAAGGAAGTCGGACACAGAAGGAATTTGTAGCGGAGCTAGAAGCAAGTCAAAACAAGGTACGTAGTGTGACAGCTGGGGAGAATTTCCCGATTTTTGGCAGTTACTTAGAAGTCCTATCCCCAAGGAAGATTGGAGATGGGAATCGTGATGATTCTCTGGTTCTTTATGGAAAACTTTTGGATAAGCACTTTCTCTTCACAGGAAATTTGAAAGAGAAGGGAGAGAAGGACTTGCTGAAGCACTATCCAGACTTGAAGGTGGATGTTTTGAAAGCTGGCCAGCATGGTGCTAAAACCTCATCCAATCCAGTTTTCCTCGAAAAACTCAAACCAGAAATTACTCTCATTTCAGTTGGAAAGAGCAATCGTGCGAAACTCCCCCATCAGGAAACTTTGACACGACTAGAAACCATCAAGAGTAAGATTTACCGAACTGACCAGCAAGGGGCTATCCGCTTTAAAGGATGGAATAGTTGGAGAATTGAAACAGTACGATAAAGTAGACAAAGTTTTTAAAAAATTGACTTTTTATCTTGACAAGGGATAGAAAACTTGGTATCATATAAAAGTTGAGAAAAGCAGAAGTGAGAGCTTCTCGCCTTGTGACATCAAGTTGCCTGGCCCTACGGATGAAAAGTTTCTAAGAAACGCTATCATAACGTGCGGGCTTGTATTATTACGAGTCCGCTATTGTTTTTCTCTAATAATAAAAAAGAGGTGAAAACCATAGCAAAGCAAGACTTATTCATCAATGATGAAATTCGTGTACGTGAAGTTCGCTTGATCGGTCTTGAGGGAGAACAGCTAGGCATCAAGCCACTCAGCGAAGCGCAAGCATTGGCTGATAGTGCAAATGTTGACTTAGTATTGATTCAACCCCAAGCAAAACCGCCTGTTGCTAAGATTATGGACTACGGTAAGTTCAAATTTGAGTATCAGAAAAAGCAAAAAGAACAACGTAAAAAACAAAGTGTTGTTACTGTGAAAGAAGTTCGTCTGAGTCCAACTATCGACAAGGGTGACTTTGACACAAAACTTCGCAATGCACGCAAGTTCCTTGAAAAAGGAAATAAAGTTAAGGTATCTATTCGCTTTAAAGGGCGTATGATCACCCATAAAGAGATTGGTGCAAAAGTTTTAGCTGAGTTTGCTGAAGCAACACAAGATATTGCGATCATCGAACAACGAGCTAAGATGGATGGACGCCAAATGTTCATGCAGTTGGCGCCAGCAACTGACAAAAAATAATTGTCAGAAAGTTAAATAAAGGAGAAAAAATCATGCCAAAACAAAAAACACACCGCGCATCAGCTAAACGTTTCAAACGTACAGGTTCTGGTGGACTTAAACGTTTCCGTGCTTACACTTCTCACCGTTTCCACGGAAAAACTAAGAAACAACGTCGTCATCTTCGTAAAGCATCTATGGTGCATTCAGGAGATTTCAAACGTATCAAAGCAATGCTTACTCGCTTGAAATAATAGCCTAACAGTAAGTAAACAATTCTAGGAAATATTTGGAGGAAATAAAACATGGCACGTGTTAAAGGTGGCGTTGTATCACGCAAACGTCGTAAACGTATTCTTAAATTAGCAAAAGGTTACTATGGAGCTAAACACATCTTGTTCCGTACTGCAAAAGAACAAGTAATGAACTCTTACTACTATGCATACCGTGACCGTCGTCAGAAAAAACGTGACTTCCGTAAATTGTGGATCACTCGTATCAATGCGGCAGCTCGTTTGAACGGACTTTCATACTCACAATTGATGCATGGTTTGAAATTGGCTGAGATCGAAGTTAACCGTAAAATGCTTGCTGACTTGGCTGTTAACGATGCAGCAGCTTTCACAGCTCTTGCAGATGCAGCTAAAGCAAAACTTGGTAAATAATAATTGATAAGACTGGAACAGGATTGTCCCAGTCTTTTTAAAAATAAAGGAGAATATATGGCTTCAAAAATGCTACACACTTGCTTGCGAGTAGAAAACCTTGAAAAATCGATTGCTTTTTATCAAGATGCTTTTGGATTTAAAGAATTACGTCGCAGAGATTTTCCAGATCATGCTTTCACTATTGTCTATCTAGGACTTGAGGGTGATGACTACGAGTTGGAATTGACCTATAACTACGATCACGGTCCTTATGTGGTAGGAGATGGCTTCGCCCATATCGCTCTCAGCACACCTGATCTTGAGGCCCTACATCAAGAACATAGCGCTAAAGGCTATGAGGTGACAGCTCCTAATGGACTTCCAGGAACTCAACCAAACTATTACTTTGTCAAGGATCCTGATGGCTACAAGGTCGAAGTCATTCGTGAAAAATAATCCAGTAAGATCAAGTAGAATGTTCGTTTTCTACTTGACTTTTTTTCTTTGAAAGAGTATACTAATACAAATTTAACCTTTAAGGGGAGTCCAGAGAGACTCACAAGGTGTCAGATAAAAGGGATAGGGGACTCTCTGTGGAGACTTTTTAAGTGTGCGCATGAGTTCTAGCCTAACCCAACTGAGGCCTTGCATTAGCAAGGCCTTTTCTTTATCTGGTCCCCTTAAATTTAAGGAGGAAAAGTCATGAATCCCACATGTAAGAAACGTTTGGGTGCCATTCGTTTGGAAACCATGAAGGTGGCTGCACAAGAGGAAATTGCGCCAGCAATCTTTGAATTAGTCCTAGAAGGGGAGATGGTTGAAGCCATGCGAGCAGGCCAATTTCTTCATCTGCGTGTGCCTGATGATGCCCATCTCTTACGCCGTCCTATTTCAATTTCGTCTATTGACAAGATCAAGAAGCAGTGTCACCTCATTTATCGGATTGAGGGAGCTGGGACCGCTATTTTTTCAACATTAAGTCAGGGAGATACTCTTGATGTGATGGGGCCTCAGGGAAATGGTTTTGACTTGTCTGATTTAGACAATCAGAGTCAAGTTCTCCTCGTTGGTGGGGGAATTGGTGTTCCGCCCTTGCTTGAGGTGGCTAAGGAATTGCATGCGCGTGGGGTGAAAGTAGTGACAGTCCTCGGTTTTGCCAACAAGGATGCTGTGATTCTCGAAACAGAATTGACCCAATATGGTCAGGTTTTTGTTACGACAGATGATGGTTCTTATGGCATTAAGGGAAATGTGTCAGTCGTCATCAATGACTTAGACAGTCAATTTGATGCTGTTTACTCATGTGGAGCTCCTGGAATGATGAAGTACATCAATCAAAAATTTTATAATCACCCAAGAGCCTATCTATCTCTAGAATCTCGTATGGCTTGTGGGATGGGGGCCTGCTATGCCTGTGTCCTAAAAGTCCCAGATAGTGAAACCGTCAGCCAACGTGTCTGTGAAGATGGCCCTGTTTTCCGCACAGGAACAGTTGTATTATAAGGAGAAAATCATGACTAGAAATCGTTTACAAGTTTCTCTCCCTGGCTTGGATTTGAAAAATCCGATTATTCCAGCATCAGGCTGTTTTGGTTTCGGCCAAGAGTATGCCAAGTACTATGATTTAGACCTTCTAGGCTCCATTATGATCAAGGCGACGACACTTGAACCCCGTTTTGGCAATCCAACTCCAAGGGTGGCAGAAACACCTGCTGGTATGCTCAATGCAATCGGTCTGCAAAATCCTGGTTTAGAAGCTGTTTTAGCTGAAAAACTGCCTTGGTTGGAAAGAGAGTATCCAACACTTCCTATCATCGCTAATGTTGCAGGCTTTTCAAAACAAGAGTACGCTGACGTTTCTCAGGGGATTTCCAAGGCAGCCAATGTAAAAGCTATCGAGCTCAATATCTCCTGCCCCAACGTAGATCACGGCAATCATGGACTTTTGATTGGGCAAGATCCTGATCTAGCTTATGAAGTGGTAAAGGCAGCTGTGGAAGCCTCTGATGTGCCAGTTTATGTTAAGTTAACCCCTAGTGTGACGGATGTTGTCACCATCGCAAAAGCTGCAGAAGATGCGGGAGCAAGTGGCTTAACCATGATCAATACTCTAGTCGGTATGCGCTTTGACCTCAAAACCAGAAAACCAATC
The DNA here is from genome assembly GCF_023147855.1 of Streptococcus halitosis. GTDB lineage: Bacteria > Bacillota > Bacilli > Lactobacillales > Streptococcaceae > Streptococcus > Streptococcus halitosis_B. The sequence continues at coordinate 484,058 of NZ_JAHXOP010000001.1, read as the reverse complement.
CTAGCCAATGGAACAGGTGGAATGTCTGGACCAGCAGTCTTTCCAGTAGCCCTCAAACTCATCCGCCAAGTGGCCCAAACAACTGACCTGCCTATCATTGGAATGGGGGGAGTGGATTCAGCTGAAGCAGCGCTAGAAATGTATCTGGCTGGGGCATCTGCCATCGGAGTTGGAACAGCCAACTTTACCAATCCTTATGCCTGTCCTGATATCATCGAACATTTACCAAAAGTCATGGACAAATATGGCATTAGCAGCTTGGAAGATCTCCGTCAGGAAGTCAAAGCCAGTCTGAGATAAGCTAGAACTTCCTTATCCTCAACAAGACACAGAATCTTCATCAATTTGTAATATTTCCGTTGGTTAACTATGTTACAATAGGGTTTAGAAAACATTATTGGAGCATTTAAATGAAACGATGGAAAGTGGCCCTAGTAAGTGCTGGCTTATTGGGGTGTTTTTTTACTGTACTAGAAACAGCTAAAGCAGATGAAGGGACTTGGAAAGGAAAGACCTACCTCAAAGCTGATGGAAAACCAGTAACCAACCAATGGATCTTTGACCAAACGTATCAGAATTGGTTTTATCTTAAGGCTGATGGACAACGTGCAGAAAACGGCTGGTTGACTGTTGGTGGTAAGGATTACTATTTTAACGAGACCGGAAAATTAGCCACAAAAACTTGGATCAACCAGTACTATGTGGCTGAAAGTGGTGCTAGGGTCAAGAATCAATGGGTGTTCGACCAAGAAAAACAATCCTGGTATTATCTCAAGTCTGATGGTCAGAAAGCTCAAAATGAGTGGATCCAACAAGGTCAGGAAAAATATTACCTTAAAGAAGATGGGAAAATGGCCAAAGATGAGTGGGTCACTCAAGGTGGAAACCAATACTACGTTAATTCTCAAGGTAAAATGCTGAAAAGTACTTGGCTTGGTAAGAACTATTTGTCAGAAAATGGTAATAAGGTCAAACAAGGTTGGATTTATGATGATAACTATAGCAGTTGGTTCTACATTCAACAAGATGGTACCTATGCTGAAAATGGCTGGCGAACCATAGACGGAAAGGACTACCATTTCAAATTTGGAGGCTATCTTTCTACCGAGCGCTGGATTGGCCGCTTCTATGTTGCAAAGAGTGGAGCCAAACTGAAATCCGAATGGCTCTTTGATAAGAATTATGATTCTTGGTTTTACTTGAAAGCTGATGGTAGCTATGCCGAAAAAGGCTGGGAAACGATTAAAGGTAAAGATTACCATTTCAAATTTGGAGGCTATCTTTCTACTGAACGTTGGATTGACCGCTTCTATGTTGCTAAAAGTGGAGCTAAACTGAAATCGGAATGGCTCTTTGACAAGAATTATAACTCATGGTTTTACTTGAAAGCAGACGGAACCTATGCTGAAAAAGGCTGGGAAACGATCAAAGGCAAGGATTACCATTTCAAATCCGGTGGCTACCTCTCTACGGAAACTTGGATTGACCGCAGTTATGTGACGAGCAGTGGAGCAAAAGCTGGCAAAGGGTGGCTCTTTGACAAGAATTATAACTCTTGGTTCTATATTAACTCTGATGGAAATTATGCCAATAAAGAATGGCTCTGGGATAATGGTTATTACTATCTCAAATCTGGCGGTTATATGGCTGCAAGTGAGTGGGTGTGGTACAAGAACAATTGGTTCTACCTCAAGTCAAACGGGAAGATGGCTGAGAAAGAGCTTATCTACGATTCATCCGACCAATCATGGTACTACCTTAAATCAGGCGGTTATATGGCAAAAAACGAGACTGTAGATGGTCATACCTTGGATGCTTCCGGTAAATGGCATGTTGCGGATAAAACCAAATATTACAAAGTTAAACCCATCACAGCCTATGTCTACAGTGCATCTGGAGAAATCTTGAGTTACATTAATCAAGGAAGTATTGTTTCACTGGATAGCTCGACGCGAAAAGGCGGCCGACTTGCAGTTTCGATTTCTGGCTTGTCTGGCTATATGAATCAAAGTGATTTGACAGCAGTGGATGAAGGAAGCGAGTTTATCCCTCATTATACTAGTGATGGGAAATTCCTCTACCATGAACTCTCTCCATATACGAGTATCAAAGTAGCTCCACACACCTCTGCAATGATTATTGGTAAGAAGTACTACTCAACTGATGGAGAGCATTTTGATGGCTTTACCATTAAAAATCCTTTCCTTTATAAAAACTTGAGAGAACCAAGTAATTATAGTGCAGCTGAATTGGATAAACTGTATTCGATGATGAACTTGCAGGATAGTCCTCTTGCAGGTAAAGGAGCGACTTTCAAAGAAGCTGAGGAACGCTACGGTGTCAACGCCCTTTACTTGATGGCACATAGCGCTCTTGAAAGTGCGTGGGGACGCAGTCAAATTGCCAGAGATAAGAACAACTTCTTTGGTATTGCAGCCTATGATACTAGCCCATATCTATCAGCCAAGAGCTTTGATGATGTGGACAAAGGAATTCTCGGAGCGGCCAAGTGGATCCGTGAGAACTACATCGACTATGGTAGAGACCACCTTGGAAATAAAGCGACCGGAATGAATGTTCGCTATGCCTCAGATCCATACTGGGGTGAGAAGATAGCCAGCATCATGATGACTATCAACAGCAAACTTGGTGGGAAAGACTAATCAAAATAAACCAACGGTAACTACTGAAAAGTGGTTATCGTTTTTGTTTTGGACATTGGAGGAGAAATAGTATAATAACAGTCTCTTTAGTCTTGAATAATTAACAAAATGATAGTAGAATGAAAGAGGAGATATTAATCTAATCATTATATAAAAATAAAGGAGATTTTTATGAAAAAGCTACTATCCTTCTCAATTGCCTTGCTTTCAATCACAACCCTAGTTGCTTGTTCTGGACATAAGGCAGAATCAAAGGCCCCAGAAGAAAAAATTGAACAGAAGCAAAGCAAGTTTGATGAGAAGTTGTTTAAAGAAGCTGGACTCTTGCCTTTTAAAAATGAGAAGCAACTAGAACTTGGAGAATTAGATTCTAAATCACGCGCAACGGGTGCTCATATTCAACTTAAGGACAGCGATGAGCCAACTGAGAAGAGAGAGCCTAAGATAAGTTATAACCCAGTTGGTTGGCACAACTATAATTTTTATTATGGAGATGGCTCTAAAAAGGCTTGGTTGATGAATCGTGGTCATTTGATTGGGTACCAGTTTAGTGGATTAAACGATGAAAAGAGGAATCTGGTTCCAATGACTAACTGGCTAAATGCTGGAACTTATTATGGTACAGATAATACTAATCAAGAAAGTATGCTTTACTATGAGAATCGATTGGACTCTTGGTTGGCCAATCATCCGAACTACTATCTTGACTACAAGGTGACCCCAATCTATCAAAAAGATGAATTGATTCCGAGACAAATTGAATTGCAGTATGTGGGAATTGATGAAAATGGCAAACTCTTGGAGATCAAGTTGGGTGGTAGTAAAGAAAAGGTTGATCAGTATTCTGTGACGCATGTCGTTTTAGACAATGTTTCAGCTAATGCTGAAATCAATTATTTGGATGGTACTGCTAAGAATACAGTTGAAGATGCAAAGATAAAAGAAAAGGCTAAGAAGGAAGCTGAGGAAAAAGCCAAGAAAGAGGCTGAAGAAAAAGAAGCGGCTGAAAAGAAAGCAAAAGAAGAACAGGAAAAAGCTCGCCAAGCCGCACAAGAACAGGAAGAAAGCCAGGAATCAAACTCACAATCAACAAATTCAGGTGGCTACTTTAGAGATAGAAACGGAAGATGGCACAGACCAAATGGTAAATTCGCTTCTAAGAAAGAAATTAGAGAAGCCGGATTGCAGTGGTAGGAAGAATTTAGCAGATATACAGTCAAAAAGCCGTTGGAAAACGGTTTTTTGTTGCTTGTTTTGGTGTATTATAGTAAAATTGTGAAGATATTAAATACTTTTTGGAGATTGAAATGAAGAAAAAAATAACGATATTGTCAATGTGTCTAATCATAGGAATTTCTGGTCTGGGGTACTATTTCTTATCCTATGCGCCACATCAAGCTGCTGTAACTAAGTTTGAAGATGTAGTAAAGGATTTAAATGAAAAAAATGAAGAAGTTGAAGATCAAATAGCTGAGGCTGAAAAGGTTGTTGATAATGATGAAGAACCTCTTGATTCTAAGACATTGGAAGAATTGAAATCAACTATAAAGGATAGCAAAGATTCACTTCGTAAAGTACCAGAAATGGAGAAAGTGACTACTAAGATTGAGAAGCAAATTGAAGAATTAAGTCAACCATTAGATTATAGTGAAACAAAAAAGAATTTGTCTGAAAAATTGACTCACTATCAAAATAGCATTCTTCAATTAAAACAAATTACAAATCCTTCTAGTTCTTTTATTGAAGAAAGACTTAAAGAAATAGAATCAATTACTGGAGTACAATCTGTTACGGAGGATAATGACCCTAATAAAAAATTAAATAAACAAGGAGGATATACAGCGTCTGTATATTTCGTTGACAAGCAAGTGAATGAATCTGTAGAAGGCTCAGATATTGTTCAAAAAGGTAATGATGCTGGTGGAAATATAGAAGTTTATAAGACAAAAGAAGATGCAGAGAAACGCAATACTTATATTAGTGCTTTTGATGGAACTGCTTTGAATCCGGGATCACACTATGTTTATGGAACTGTATTAATTCGCACTTCGCACCATTTAACAGGAACGCAACAGAAAGAACTGACTGAGAAAATCTACAATAAATTAATTGAACTGAAATAATAAAAAAATTGGATAGCTATTTGTTTTATTGAACTAAGACACAGTCAAAAAGCCGTTGGAAAACGGTTTTTTGTTATAATTAAATGAAGAATGTAGAATTAAAGGAGAACATCATGACTTTTGAAGAAATCCTGCCTGGGTTAAAGGCTAAGAAAAAATATGTACGAACTGGTTGGGGAGGGGCAGAAAACTATGTCCAACTTTTTGACACCATCGAGCAAAACGGGGTTGCACTTGAAGTGACGCCTTATTTCCTAATCAACGTGTCTGGAGAAGGGGAAGGTTTTTCCATGTGGAGTCCGACACCTTGTGATGTTTTGGCGACGGATTGGGTAGAAGTGCATGACTAGACGCGTATTGATTACAGGAGTGAGCTCAGGTATCGGACTTGCTCAAGCTCGCCTCTTTTTAGAGAAGGGTTATCAAGTTTATGGTGTAGATCAGGGAGAAAATCCAGTTTTAGATGGTGATTTCCACTTTTTACAGAGAGATTTGACCTTGGACTTGGAGCCAATTTTTGACTGGTGCTCTCAGGTGGATATTTTGTGCAATACTGCAGGAGTTTTGGACGATTACAAACCCCTATTGGAACAATCAGCCCAGGAAATTCAAGAGATTTTTGAAATCAACTATGTGACTCCTGTTGAGTTGACTCGCTATTATTTGACGCAAATGCTGGAAAATAAAAAGGGAATTATCATCAATATGTGCTCCATCGCTTCGAGCCTAGCTGGCGGAGGTGGTCACGCCTATACCTCGTCTAAGCACGCCTTGGCGGGCTTTACCAAGCAGTTGGCTCTAGACTATGCTGAGGCTGGTATTCAGGTCTTTGGGATTGCTCCAGGAGCAGTCAAGACAGCCATGACTGCGGCCGACTTTGAACCAGGTGGATTGGCTGACTGGGTGGCTAGTGAAACGCCAATCAAGCGCTGGATTGAGCCAGAGGAAGTAGCAGAGCTTAGCCTTTTCTTGGCAAGCGGAAAAGTGAGCGCCATGCAAGGGCAAATCCTGACAGTGGATGGTGGCTGGAGTTTGAAGTGATGCTTTGGTACAGTTTGCATTGTTCACTATTGGAGGTTAAAGATGGAACAAGATATATTTGGATTTGAGTTTCCAAGTTTCTACCATCAGTTTTTATCAGAATGGGACGAAGTGGATCCTTATGAGATTGGTGACTCAGGTATCTGTTTATATGGTAAGGAGGATCTCTTAGAGCGTAATGAGACCTATCAGATAGAAGTAGATGAACCAGACTTCTTTATGATTGGTCAAGAGGGAGATTTGGCCTACTTTATCAAGAAAAATGCTGATGATTGCATTTATGAAAATGATTTGGGTGCTTTGGGCTCTTTAGAAATGCAAAAAGTTGCTGCAACTGTCTATGACTTTATTGACAAGGTCTTAGAAGAAAGATTGTAAAAACCGGAGGGATAATTATGCTGAGAGCAACAGATGCGAATGAGCCAATTACAAGAGAAGACCTTTTACAATTTGAGGAGAACCTTGGAAAGAAATTGCCGGAAGCCATGTTAAACTTTTATCTCAAGTACAATGGTGGTCAATCTTGTGTGTCTGGTGTTCATGATGACAAACATCTCTTTCCTTTCAATGCTTTTTATTCATTAGAGGAGATGAAGAAGGCCCTCAACTGGTTTGACGATGAGGTTGTTCCTGCTGGATTTCAGGCTAAAGACCTCCTTCATTTTGCCTATGATCCTGGGTCTGGAAACTATGCTCTGTCTCTAAGGGAAGAAGATTATGGCAAGGTTTACTACTATGTTTTAGAAGAAAGAGCTGAGATTTTTGGTCAATGGCTTTCATTTGAGGCTTTTCTGACTAGTTTTGTGGAAGGTGAGTAGAAATAAAAGGAGCAATCATGCGTAAATACCAATTCTTTTCACTAGCAGATATTTTAGAGCAAGTTAAGTTAGAACAATGTACTCAAGATGACTTTTGCCTCTATGACAATGATGAAGGGAATTTGGCTTTCGATAGCCTTTATTTTGGTGTCGGATTATCCAGTTGTAGTTGATGATAAAGATGTCTACCCTGTGGGAAGTAGTAGAGAGAAATCTTAATCTGGTATATTATGGTGAGCATCTGATAGATGTCCTTCTAGTGCATTGGATGAAAAGCCAGACGCAAGCCCTGAATACTTGGTCGATGCCTTAATTTATTATAATCAACATGATACTTTTATTCCCTTTGCCTAGTAACTAAGCTGGATTTGCATAGTTCTATTAAACATAAGCGAATACAGTAAGGAGTCAAGAAATGATAGATTACAAAATGGTAAATAAAAAAATTTCACCTTTTAAATTTTTAGTCCATGATGAAGAGACACAAAGTGTTCGAGGGTCGCTCATTTATTATCCTGATGGAGAATACAGACAGGAAGTATTCGACACTCGGGAAGATGAGGGATTCGAAGGAAATGGATACGATTGGGCATCTCTTGCTTTGATATTTTTAGAGGAAAAAATGCCTGAATTAAGCGAATCTATTGACTTTGATCCAGAAGGGAGTATGTTTTGTGCCTATTCTTCCAATATTGATGCCTTAGCAACATTTGCTTTAGGTTTTAAGGAGTTTTGCGACGATTCTGAGTCTATGATAGACTTGTTTAGTCGAGCAGAGTTAGATTAGCTGATTAGAAAAGCTTTAACTACTAGATATTTGACTAGGGAAAAGACACAAAGGAGTTAAGATGAAGCTGATAGAAGTATTTGAGCTAGTGGAAAATCATTCTGATTTAAAACCCTATGTAGAAAAAATATTAAAAAAGTACAAGAAGACCAACTGTTCCTATCTTGAGTCTCTTAATCACCTTGCTTATTTACTCTATCTATATGGTCAAAAAGAACTAGCTAAAAAGTTGTTAGATATTTTGCTACAAATTCCCTTTGAAGGAGATTATAATAGTTGGACCTTTGTTGAGAGTTCGATAGTCTTGTTGGCCTATATGGAAAAGCAGACGGAAAATCAGGTATCCATCTATCAAAATCTCCTTTTAAGTCCACTAGATTCTGGGGAGAAATCAACTAGAAAAATAAGAAGGAGAGTACATCAGAGATTTTTGAATGGTGATACTTTGGAACAAAAGCTTGCAAAAATCGAGCAAGCTTCGACCTTTACATCTGAAATTGAATGGCGCTTACTTTACTTAGCAGACTTGTTAAAACTCGAGTTGTTTAGTGCGGAATCAACTCTGGACGAGGCGGATATCCAGTCTAAAATAGAAGAACAAATCGAAAGATTACAAAGCTTTATCAAGGAGCAAGGTATTGTTAGCCTTTTCCCTTTTAAGGGATGAGGAAGTGTGGCTAAATTTAAAGGATGGAAAGAGGTGAATGGCTATGAAGAACCAGCTAGCCCTTAGCGGCGAGAAAATCGCTGAAAAAGTTTTTCCTCAGTTATTGCACCACGTCGGTATGATTCGTGGGGAATACTTACTGAGAGAGCTCAATCAAAACATCCTATTAGCAAGTTGTCAGCAATTTGTAAAAGATTATCTAGATACCATTTGCTCCTTGTACTCTGGTGAAGAGGTGTGGTATCGTTTTTCAGAATTAACGAATACAGAAGCTAATTGTCTAAAGGGGACTAAAGAGTATTTTGATGAAAATCATCCCTTATTTGGATATAGAGGGATAAGGCGTTTGCTGGCGTGTCCGAATGAATTTCAGGCTGAGGCAAATGTCGTTACAGAAGTTTATCATACAAATCCCAATCTGTCTGTTATCTTTCCTTTTGTCAATGATGCCGACCAATTAAAACAAGCTATTACAGTATTACGTCAGCATGGTTTTACTGGGAAAATCGGCACAATGATTGAATTACCGTCAGCTTATTTTGACTTGTACAGGATACTGGAAACGGGTATTTCAAAGATTATAGTTGGAATGAATGATTTGACTTCTTTTGTTTTTGCGACTGTGAGAAATAGTCAATGGCATGATATGGAAAGTCCCATTATGTTAGATATGCTAAGACAGATGCAGGATAAAGCGAAGATGAAAAAGATTGACTTTGCTGTAGCAGGCTATCTGAATGCTTCTTTCATACAAAAAATGAATCAGATGGGTATCAAGTGTATTATCCACTACAGTTCTATTCCAGAGATTTTTGATTTAGAGATTGATCATCCAGACCACCTCAAACGTGTAAAAGAAGAAAGTAAAAAATTACAAAGGAGCAACCCATGACACCGCAAGAAATGTGGAATGCATACAAGCAAATTAACCCCTCGATTGGAGATGAGATAGATGCCTGGGCTTTTGGAGTGGAAGCCGATGCCTTGGCAGATTTGGTTTTAAAAGGCGAAAAGACAGCAACCGCCTCAGTCTACGACCTCTACGCACTAGAAGACGAATCTCTTCCACAAGAAGGAACCTTCGATGTCATTTTAGACAGTCAAAATCGGGCTGTCTGCATTGTCGAAATTACCAAGGTTTCCGTTCAGCCTTTCAATCAAGTTTCTGCAGACCATGCCTACAAGGAAGGTGAGGGAGACAAATCTTTAGCCTATTGGCGCCAGGTTCATGAGGACTTTTTCACCGAGTGGATGAGGGAGGCTGGACTGACTTTTACACCTGACAGCAAGGTCGTTTTGGAAGAATTTCGCAAGGTCTACCCACTGTAGACTGTAGAAGGAAGAAAGTTTTGGAAATTACCGTCCAATCCTTTTTTCTAAAGCAAAACATGATATAATATGTTTGTTTGAAGAAGAGTAAAACTCTTAAACTTAGAATAGGAGAAAACTATGCAAGCAGTTGAACATTTTATTACGCAATTTGTTCCTGAACACTATGATTTATTTTTAGACTTGAGTCGTGAGACCAAGACGTTTTCTGGGAAGGTGACCATTACTGGTCAAGCACAGAGTGATCGTATTTCCCTTCACCAAAAAGACTTGGAAATCGCTTCTGTAGAAGTTGCGGGTCAAGCTCGTCCGTTTACAGTTGACCATGACAATGAAGCCCTTCATATCGAATTGGCTGAGGCTGGTCAAGTTGAATTGGTCATCGCCTTTTCAGGAAAAATTACAGACAACATGACAGGGATTTACCCTTCTTATTACACAGTTGATGGTGTCAAGAAGGAAGTCTTGTCTACTCAGTTTGAAAGCCATTTTGCGCGTGAAGCCTTCCCATGTGTGGACGAGCCTGAAGCCAAAGCAACTTTTGACCTCGCTCTTCATTTTGACCAAGCAGAAGGTGAAGTTGCCTTGTCAAACATGCCAGAAATTGATGTAGAAAACCGTAAGGAAACAGGCATCTGGAAGTTTGAGACAACACCTCGTATGTCATCTTACTTGTTGGCCTTTGTAGCTGGTGATTTGCAAGGGGTGACCGCTAAAACTAAAAACGGTACCCTTGTAGGTGTCTACTCAACCAAAGCTCACCCACTATCTAACCTTGATTTCTCATTAGACATCGCTGTTCGCTCAATCGAGTTTTACGAAGATTACTACGGAGTTAAGTATCCAATTCCTCAATCGCTCCACATCGCCCTTCCTGACTTCTCAGCTGGTGCCATGGAAAACTGGGGTCTTGTGACCTACCGTGAAGTGTACTTAGTTGTGGATGAGAACTCAACCTTTGCTAGCCGTCAACAAGTTGCCCTAGTTGTAGCACATGAGCTTGCCCACCAATGGTTTGGAAACCTCGTGACTATGAAATGGTGGGATGACCTCTGGCTCAATGAAAGCTTCGCAAACATGATGGAATACGTCTGTGTGGATGCCATCGAACCAAGTTGGAATATCTTTGAAGATTTCCAAACAGGTGGAGTTCCAGCTGCGCTTAAACGCGATGCGACGGATGGCGTTCAGTCTGTCCATGTCGAAGTCAAACACCCAGATGAAATCAATACGCTCTTTGATGGCGCTATCGTCTATGCCAAAGGAAGCCGTCTCATGCACATGCTTCGCCGTTGGCTCGGAGATGCTGATTTTGCTAAGGGTTTGCACGCTTACTTTGAAAAACACCAGTACAGCAACACCATCGGTCGTGACCTTTGGAATGCCCTCGGACAAGCATCAGGTCGTGATGTTGCAGCCTTCATGGATTCTTGGTTGGAACAGCCTGGATATCCAGTTCTCACTGTCAAAGTTGAAAATGATGTCTTGAAGATTTCACAAAAACAATTCTTCATCGGTGAGCACGAAGACAAGAACCGTCTCTGGGTTGTCCCACTCAACAGCAACTGGAAAGGTTTGCCAGACACACTTGAAACTGAGAGCATCGAAATCCCTGGCTATGCCGCTCTTGTTGCTGAAAATAAAGGAGCACTTCGCCTCAATACTGAAAATACTGCCCACTACATTACAGACTATCAAGGAGACTTGTTAGAAGCTGTTCTTGCTGAGCTAGAGACACTTGATAATACAAGCAAACTGCAAATCGTTCAAGAACGTCGTCTGCTTGCTGAAGCAGGGCACATTTCTTATGCGGACTTGCTCCCAGTCCTTGATAAACTTGCTAAGGAAGAGTCTTATCTGGTGGTTTCAGCTATTTCTCAAGTGATTGCTGCCCTTGAGCGCTTTATTGATGAAGGAACGGATGCTGAAACAGCCTTCAAAGAACTGGTTGCTAAATTGGCTCGTCACAACTATGACCGTCTTGGTTTTGAAGCCAAAGATGGAGAATCAGATGAGGATGAATTGGTTCGTCAGTTGGCCGTTTCTATGATGATTCGCTCAAATGATGCAGAAGCTAGTCAAGTCGCTAGCCAAATCTTTGCAGCTCACAAGGAGAACCTTGCAGGCCTTCCAGCAGCCATCCGTGCACAAGTTCTCATCAATGAAATGAAACACCATGAGACCAAGGACTTGGTCGCAACTTATCTGGACCTCTACACTCATGCGACAGATGCTGTCTTCAAACGCCAGTTGGCAGCTGCTCTGGCCTACAGTACAGATGCTGACAATATCCAAACATTAATTGGCTCATGGAAGGATAAATTTGTGGTGAAACCACAAGACTTGTCTGCTTGGTATTACCAGTTCCTAGATCATCAAACAACTCAAGAAACTGTTTGGGTATGGGCGCGTGAAAACTGGGATTGGATTAAGGCAGCTCTTGGTGGGGATATGAGCTTTGATAGCTTTGTTATCCTACCTGCCCATGTATTTAAGACTGAGAAACGCTTGGCAGAGTACAAGGAATTCTTTGAACCACAACTCTCTGACCTAGCTCTTAGCCGTAACATCCGCATGGGGATCAAGGATATCGCAGCACGTGTTGATTTGATTAAGCGTGAAAAAGCAGCAGTCGAAGCTGTTGTAGCCCAATATGCCAAAGCTTAATTCATTCGAAATGTAAATAAAAAACTCAACTTTCTATCTTAAAAGAAGAGAGAGTTGAGTTTTTTTTAAGGCAATTTTGGTATAATAATCATAACAAGGAGGAGTTTCTGATGATAAAAATCTTATTAGTAGAAGATGACCTAGGCCTGTCAAACTCAGTATTTGACTTTTTGGATGATTTTGCAGATGTCATGCAGGTTTTTGATGGAGAAGAAGGTCTCTACGAAGCTGAAAGTGGCGTTTATGACTTGATTTTGCTTGACCTGATGTTGCCTGAAAAAAATGGCTTCCAAGTCTTGAAAGAATTGCGTGAAAAAGGAATTACAACACCAGTCCTAATCATGACTGCTAAGGAAAGTTTGGATGACAAGGGACATGGTTTTGAGTTGGGGGCAGATGACTATCTCACCAAACCTTTCTATCTAGAAGAACTCAAAATGCGGATCCAAGCCCTTCTCAAACGTTCAGGCAAGTTCAACGAAAACACATTGACCTATGGAGATATTGTCGTCAACCTTTCGACGAATGAAGTGAAAGTGGAAGATACTCCTGTAGAACTACTCGGAAAAGAGTTTGAGTTATTAGTTTACTTCCTTCAAAATCAAAATGTCATTCTTCCCAAGACGCAAATTTTTGACCGCCTATGGGGATTTGATAGCGATACGACGATTTCCGTTGTAGAAGTCTATGTCTCAAAAGTTCGTAAGAAACTGAAGGGAACAGCCTTTGCTGAAAATCTTCAAACCTTGCGTAGTGTCGGGTATATTTTAAAAGATGTTCAATAAACTAAAAAAAACATGGTATGCGGATGATTTCAGTTATTTTATTCGAAACTTTGGAGTGTTCACCCTGATCTTCTCTGCGATGACCTTGATTATCCTCCAGGTCATGCACTCGAGTCTCTACACTTCTGTAGATGAAAAACTCCAAGCTCTTAGTAGTAGTCCCCAAGCGGTTATCCAGTTAGCCCTGAATCGGGCAACTGAGGAAGTCAAGGATATTCAACCAGCAACAGCGGATGCCAGCAAGGCTGAAATCAAACCCAATGTCAGCTCCAATACGGAAGTCTTGCTCTTTGACAAGGATTTTAACCAACTCTTACTGGGCAATCGTTTTTTAGGTTTGGATAAGATCAAGCTGGACAAGAAAGAGTTGAATCACATTCGTCAAATCCAAGTTGTCAATAGCTACGGTCTGGAAGAAACCTACCGGATGATCTTGATGGAAACCAATTCATCCACAGTTTCAAGTAATGTCAAATATGCGGCAATCTTGATCAACACTAGTCAGCTTGAGCAGATTAGCCAAAACCATGAGCATTTAATCGTAGTGGTCATGGCCAGTTTCTGGCTCCTATCTTTAATTGCCAGTGTTTATCTGGCACGTGTCAGTGTCAAACCTCTGCTGGAAAGTATGCAAAAGCAGAAGTCCTTTGTTGAAAATGCGAGCCACGAACTGAGAACGCCTTTGGCCGTTTTACAAAATCGTTTAGAGACTCTCTTTCGAAAACCAGAAGCAACGATTATGGAATCCAGCGAAAGTATCGCTTCGAGTCTTGAAGAAGTTCGCAATATGCGCTTTCTCACGACCAATCTTCTCAACCTTGCACGTCGAGATGATGGAATCAAACCAGAAATAGCAGAAGTATCACCACAGTTTTTTAAGACGACCTTTGCCAACTATGAGTTGATTGCTTCAGAAAATGATCGAGTTTTTAACTATGAAAATCGGATTTATCGTCCCTTCATGACCGATCAGTTGCTCCTAAAACAACTCATGACTATCTTGTTTGACAATGCCATCAAGTATACCGAAGAAGATGGGAAAATTGAGTTTGTGGTCCATGCTACGGATCGCCACCTCTATCTATCAGTAACGGATAACGGAATTGGGATCTCAGCTGCCGATAAGAAGAAAATCTTTGACCGCTTTTATCGTGTAGACAAGGCGAGAACTCGTCAGAAAGGTGGTTTTGGTCTAGGTTTGTCTTTGGCCAAGCAAATCGTTGATGCCTTACGAGGAACGATTACCGTTAAAGATAACAAGCCTAGAGGAACAATTTTTGAAGTTAAGATTGCTATCCAATCTCCTCCCAAACGTAAGAATAAATAAAAAGACAGTTTTAAAACTGTCTTTTTTGATAACTAGAAAAGAGGTTGGTAATGGTACCAACCTTTATTTTGATTTTGAAATTTTTCGTTTAATGATCTTTCGTTGGAGTTGGAGGAGTGCCAAGCTTGCCCCCATAGCAGTAACAAATGATAAAGCTGTGTTCAATTTTAAGGCTAAAAAGATAAAACTAAAAAACACCATAAAAATACAAAAACAAGCAATATTTACAAAAAATAAAATTTCTTTTAAATTGGAGCTAACAGGAGCTTCCAGTGTATAGTCTTGATAAAGCGGAGTTTGATTCGATTCGGGAGTTTGTTCAAACTCATAAGCTTCTAGTTTTCTTGCGGACATGATTCTCTCCTTAACAGTACATAACTATTTTATCATTTTTTATGCAGAGAATTATTACAGAATTGTTACAAAACTACTAAAGTCTCTTATCAACTTCTAAGTCGCTCTTCTTGACACCTACTGGGGAAAGTGATAGCATGGATGTTACACTTAAAACAGATGACCTGACCTTCTCTTTTATAAATATACTGAGAAAGGAAAGGATAACTTATATAAATTGATAGCAAGCTGAGGCTTTTCCTAAGATGATTTGTTAAGTTGCTACCTGGATACTTTTGAAGAGTATTGGTAGGAGTTGTTTTGAATGGATGATAAGACAGAGATTCTGTCTATTGGACTGGGTGGCTTTCTTGCTACCTTTGGGGAAAGTAAAAGGAGATAAGCATGTATCTTGCTATCAAAGAAATAGTACGAAACAAACTTCGATATAGTTTGATTCTAACTACCATTTTTCTTATCGCTTTTATGGTCTTTTTTATGACCAGTCTAGCTCTTGGTCTTGTGCGAAACAACCGAGCCGCTATTGATAATTGGCAAGCAACGGGTGTCGTTTTATCCGACTACGCAAATGATAATTTGACGGCATCTTTTATTCCTGAAAAGGACTACAAGGAAAAGAGTTCTGAAGAGGCTGCTCCATTGGGCTATATGTTCGCTGTGACCAATCTAGTCGATGGTAGTGAAAAGATCAACGTTTCCATCTTTGCTCAAAACTGGGATTCTTTTATCTCTCCTAGTTTGACGGAGGGAAGGTACCCAGAAGGGGATGATGAGGTTGTCGTGGATCAGTCTTTTGAGAACTATGGGATGAAGCTAGGTGATGCCATTCAGCTCAATGGAAGCGAGACAAGTTACAAGATTGTAGGCCTGACTCAAGGAAATAAATTTTTCACCGAGCCTGTTGTCTTTACGAGTCTGACAACTTATTGGACCTTACAAGGAACCTTGAAAGCCAATCGTTCCATCTCTGCCTTAGTTTTGAAAAATGACATAGAAGTGTCTGGCGATGGACTGAAGCAGATTTCCATTCCAAAAATGATTTCGAAAATTCCTGGTTATACACCTCAGGTTAATGTATTTTCAGGAATGATTCTCGCTATGATTGTCATTACAGGCTTGATTGTGGGGATTTTTGTTTATATCATTACCATCCAAAAACTAGGTCTTTATGGAATAATGCGGGCTCAAGGGATACATATCAAAACCATTGTATGGTCTCTTTTCTGTCAAATCTTCCTCCTAGCTGGTATGGGGATTGCTTTAGCCTTGCTGGCAATCGGAGGAGTGATTTTAGTCTTACCAGCTACCTTCTTTTTCTATCCAAGTTGGATAGCCTACTCGGTCCTAAGTTTGGTAATTTCCTTGATGGCCCTTCTAGGTGGTGTCATTTCACTTCCACGCTTGCTAAAGGTGGACCCGATTACTGCGATTGCAGAGTGATAAGGAGAATAGTATGACAGCATTGATTGAAATGAATCAAGTGACAAAAACCTACGGGGAAGGAAAGATGAGAGTCGTAGCCCTGCATGAGACGAATTTTCAGCTAAATGCGGGAGAGTTCGTAGCTATTGTTGGGCCTTCTGGCTCTGGAAAGACGACCTTTCTAACAACTCTAGGACAACTTCAGGAAGCATCGAGTGGAAAGATTCTAGTCAAAGGGAAGGAAACAGGCAGTTTGACGGAGAAGGAAAAAACAGACCTCCGTTTTAGAGAGTTTGGTTTCATTCTTCAGGCTTCAAACCTAATTCCGTTTCTAACGGTCAAGGAACAGCTGGATTTGATTGACAAACTAGATAAGGGAAAAAATAGTAAAAGTGACCGAAAAGAACTCTTTAACTTGTTGGATTTGGAAAAAGTTCAAAATCATTATCCCAAAGCTCTATCGGGTGGCGAACGTCAGCGTGCCGCGATTGCTAGAGCGCTCTATAACAATCCAAGCATTGTGCTTGCAGATGAGCCGACAGCTAGTCTAGACACCGAGCGTGCTTACCAAGTAACGGAGATGCTGGCTACCATTGCCCATGAACAAGGCAGAGGAGTTGTTATGATTACGCATGATACTCGTCTTCTTGATAAGGTTGATCGTATTTATGTCATGAACGATGGCCACCTAGTTGAAGAAACACATGCATAAAAAAGAGTGAATGGTACAAGTTACTGTTCACTTTTTTGATTGCAACCTTTAAAAAATGACTTTGACTTTTTATAAAACTACTAGTATTCATAGCTGATTTTTGAGAAATGTGGTATAATTTTTCTTATGGAAAAGATTATCATTACAGCAACTGCTGAAAGTATTGAACAAGTTGAACAACTGCTTGAAGCTGGTGTAGACCGTATCTATGTCGGTGAGAAAGATTTTGGTCTTCGTCTGCCAACAACCTTTAGTTATGACCAATTGCGTGAGATTGCTAAGTTGGTTCATGAAGCAGGCAAGGAATTGATTGTTGCAGTTAATGCCCTCATGCACCAAGATATGATGAACCGTATCAAGCCTTTCCTAGACTTCTTGGAAGAAATCAAGACAGACTATATTACTGTTGGGGATGCAGGCGTTTTTTACGTAGTCAACCGTGATGGCTATTCCTTTAAAACCATTTACGATGCTTCAACCATGGTGACAAGTAGTCGTCAAATTAACTTCTGGGGACAAAAGGCTGGCGCATCTGAGGCTGTTTTGGCGCGTGAAATTCCATCTGCTGAACTCTTCAAGATGCCTGAGATTTTGGAAATTCCGGCTGAAGTGTTGGTTTACGGAGCTAGTGTCATTCACCATTCTAAGCGACCACTTTTGCAAAACTATTATAACTTTACGCATATCGATGACGAAAAGACGCGTAAACGTGACCTCTTCTTGGCAGAGCCAAGTGACCCAGAGAGCCATTACTCTATCTTTGAAGACAATCATGGTACCCATATCTTTGCCAACAATGACCTTGATTTGATGACCAAATTGACAGAGTTGGTGGATCACGGCTTTACTCACTGGAAGCTAGAAGGTCTCTACACCCCAGGTCAAAACTTTGTGGAGATTGCAAAACTCTTTATTCAAGCGCGTAGCTTGATCCAAGAGGGAAATTTCAGCCATGACCAAGCCTTCTTGTTAGATGAGGAAGTGCGCAAGTTACACCCTAAAAACCGTTTCCTCGACACAGGATTCTATGATTACGATCCCGATATGGTTAAATAGGACACCAAAACCCGAAATAAAAATGTTCGGGTTTTTCAAGTGTATTCATGAAATAAAAACGGATACATGTTATAATAAAAGTAGCTCTTTAATGGAGGTGTTTAAGTGGAGAATCTGAAAAAGATGGCAGGTATCAAGGCTGCTGAGTTTGTCAAGGATGGTATGGTAGTCGGTCTGGGAACTGGCTCTACTGCCTATTATTTTGTCGAAGAAATTGGTCGTCGGATTAAGGAAGAAGGTTTGCAGATTACTGCTGTGACAACTTCCAGTGTGACCAGTAAACAGGCTGAAGGACTAAACATCCCGCTCAAGTCGATTGATCAAGTGGATTTTGTCGATGTGACGGTTGACGGGGCGGATGAAGTAGATAGCCAGTTTAACGGAATCAAAGGCGGTGGTGGTGCCCTTCTGATGGAGAAGGTTGTCGCAACGCCCTCAAAAGAATATATTTGGGTGGTGGATGAAAGCAAACTGGTAGAGAAACTAGGTGCTTTTAAATTGCCAGTAGAAGTGGTTCAGTATGGCGCAGAACAGGTTTTTCGTCGTTTTGAGCGAGCTGGCTACAAACCAAGTTTCCGTGAAAAAGACGGTCAACGTTTTGTGACCGATATGCAGAACTTTATCATTGACCTAGCCTTGGATGTCATTGAAGATCCAATTGCCTTCGGGCAAGAATTGGACCATGTCGTTGGTGTCGTAGAGCATGGCTTGTTCAACCAAATGGTGGATAAGGTCATTGTAGCGGGACGAGATGGTGTTCAGATTTTAACTTCAACAAAAGCAAACTAATCAACATAATAAGGAGACAAACTATGTCAAAATTTAATCGTATTCACTTGGTGGTACTGGATTCTGTGGGAATCGGTGCTGCGCCAGATGCCAATAACTTTGTCAATGCAGGGGTTCCAGATGGAGCTTCTGACACACTGGGACACATTTCCAAAACAGTTGGTTTGAATGTGCCAAACATGGCTAAAATCGGACTAGGAAATATTCCTCGCGAAACGCCTCTGAAGACGGTACCAGCTGAAAGCAATCCAACAGGTTATGCAACAAAATTGGAAGAAGTATCTTTAGGTAAGGATACCATGACTGGTCACTGGGAAATCATGGGACTCAACATTACCGAGCCTTTCGATACTTTCTGGAACGGATTCCCAGAAGAAATCTTGACAAAGATAGAAGAATTTTCAGGACGTAAGGTCATTCGTGAAGCCAACAAACCTTACTCAGGTACGGCTGTTATCGATGATTTCGGACCTCGTCAGATGGAAACTGGGGAGTTGATTATCTATACTTCAGCTGACCCTGTTTTGCAAATTGCTGCCCACGAAGACATCATTCCTTTGGATGAATTGTACCGTATCTGTGAATATGCTCGTTCGATTACACTTGAACGTCCTGCTCTTCTAGGTCGTATCATTGCCCGTCCATATGTTGGTGAACCAGGAAACTTCACTCGTACAGCAAACCGTCGTGACTTGGCCGTTTCCCCATTTGCACCAACTGTTTTGGATAAATTGAATGAAGCTGGTATCGATACTTACGCTGTTGGTAAAATCAACGATATCTTTAACGGAGCTGGTATCAATCATGACATGGGCCACAACAAGTCAAACAGCCACGGAATTGATACATTATTGAAGACCATGGGACTTGCTGAGTTTGAAAAAGGATTCTCCTTCACAAACTTGGTTGACTTTGATGCCCTTTATGGACACCGTCGCAATGCTCATGGCTACCGTGATTGCTTGCATGAGTTTGATGAACGCTTGCCTGAAATTATCGCAGCTATGAGAGAGGATGACCTTCTCTTGATTACTGCTGACCATGGAAATGACCCAACCTATGCAGGAACAGACCATACTCGTGAATATATCCCACTTTTAGCTTACAGCCCTAGCTTTAAGGGAAATGGTGTCATTCCAGTTGGACATTTTGCAGATATCTCAGCGACAGTTGCGGATAACTTTGGTGTTGAAACTGCCATGATTGGGGAAAGTTTCTTAGATAAATTGGTATAAGATGACGCGCTATGCTTTACTGGTAAGGGGCATTAATGTCGGTGGGAAAAATAAGGTTGTTATGGCGGAGCTTCGTCAAGAACTGACAGAGTTGGGTTTGGAGAAGGTTGAGACCTACATCAACAGTGGCAATATTTTCTTTACTTCTACAGATGCCAAAGCCCAATTGGTTGAAAAGTTAGAGACTTTCTTTGCAGTCCATTATCCATTTATTCAGAGCTTTTCTTTGCTGAGTCTTGAGGACTTTGAAGCGGAACTTGAAAATCTGCTTGAATGGTGGACCAAAGATCTGGCTCGAAAAGATGTCCTCTTTTATACAGAAGGCTTGGATGTGGATCAAGTCATTGAGAAAGTTGAAAGTTTGGAACTGAAAGATGAAGTGGTTCATTTTGGAAGACTTGGGATTTTCTGGGGGAAATTCTCTGAAAAATCCTACTATGCAACTGCCTATCACAAGCACTTGCTCAAGATGCCTTTTTATCGCAATATCACCATTCGCAATGCAAAAACCTTTGACAAAATCGGTCAAATGTTAAAAAATAATAAAGGAGATACACAATGACATTTTTAGATAAAATCAAGGAAACAGCTGCTTTCCTGAAAGACAAGGGAATCCAAGCGCCTGAGTTCGGTCTAATCCTTGGATCAGGACTTGGAGAATTGGCAGAAGAAATCGAAAATCCAGTTGTAGTAGACTATGCTGAGATTCCAAACTGGGGCCGCTCAACAGTAGTTGGTCACGCTGGTAAATTGGTATATGGAGAACTTGCAGGTCGCAAGGTCTTGGCTCTTCAAGGTCGTTTCCATTTCTACGAAGGCAATCCTCTGGAAGTGGTGACTTTCCCAGTACGTGTGATGAAAGTCCTCGGATGTGAAGGTGTCATTGTGACCAATGCAGCTGGTGGTATTGGCTATGGTCCTGGTACTTTGATGGCTATCTCAGACCATATCAACATGACGGGGCAGAATCCATTGATGGGTGAAAACTTGGATGACTTTGGTCCACGTTTCCCAGATATGTCTAAAGCCTACACTCCAGAATATCGTGCTACTGCCCATGAAGTGGCTAAGAAACTTGGTATCAAGCTTGATGAAGGTGTCTATATTGGTGTAACAGGTCCGACTTATGAAACCCCAGCAGAGATTCGTGCCTATAAGACATTGGGAGCAGATGCAGTTGGTATGTCCACTGTTCCTGAAGTTATTGTGGCAGCTCACTCAGGCTTGAAAGTTCTCGGTATTTCATGTATTACTAACCATGCTGCTGGTTTCCAAGAAGAACTCAACCACGAAGAAGTTGTAGAAGTGACTGAACGTGTCAAAGGTGACTTCAAAGGCTTGGTTAAAGCTATTCTTGCTGAATTGTAGTGTCATGAGAGTTCACTTTATTTTACACGAGACCTTTGAAGTTCCAGGTGCTTATCTAAAATGGGCTCTGGCACGAGGTCATCACATTACATCAACAAAGGTTTATGAAAAAGAACCTCTTCCTGAAACAATTGACGGGATTGATTTTCTGATTGTTATGGGTGGTCCTCAATCACCTGATGAGGATAGAGAAAACTTCCCATACTATGACCCTAAGGCTGAGCTTGCTTTTATGAAAGAAGCGATTGCTGCAGATATTTATATTGTTGGTGTCTGTCTTGGTGCGCAGCTCCTGTCTGTTGCCTATGGTGCGGAGTATGAGCACAGTCCTGAGCGCGAGATTGGCGTTTATCCTGTGACATTGACGATGCAAGGTTTAACAGATCCTCATGTAAGCTTGTTCGGAGAAACCATAGAAACTAGCCACTGGCATGGTGATATGCCAGGGCTGACAGAGGATGCTGTCGTCTTGGCGACGAGTCAAGGTTGTCCACGTCAGATTATTCGCTTCAGTCCGAAACATTATGCCTTTCAGGCTCATTTGGAATTTGATCCAGATGCAGTAGAACTTTTAATTACTGCGGATGGTGAGGAGAAATTAAGAGAGCAAAGTGAAAAGTTGCCTTTTGTTCAAACACCAGAAGAATTACGTGGAAACGATTATTCTGAAATGAATGCAAAACTGTATGCATTTTTAGATTCATTGGTAAACTAGGAACTACAGAAAGCAGAGTATCTGAGCTATAGTCAAACTCGGGCTAACTGTTCTACGAAATATTTAAATTTAAAATCAAGAAAGAAAGGATGGGTAAACTGTATTCACTGAACTGAATACGGGCGGAGAACTGTGTAAAAAAGATAAACTGTCTAGCATCTGCGATGCGTCGTCAGTTTCCTATTTTTACTTTGTTCTCTGTCGCCCTTTATATCTTAACTATGTCTATCCATATTGCTGCTAAGCAGGGTGAAATTGCTGATAAAATTCTTCTTCCGGGGGATCCTCTTCGTGCTAAGTTTATTGCGGAGAATTTCCTTGAAAATGCTGTTTGTTTTAACGAAGTGCGTAACATGTTTGGTTACACTGGTACTTATAAGGGTCACCGTGTATCTGTCATGGGAACTGGTATGGGGATGCCGTCTATTTCGATTTATGCGCGTGAGTTGATTGTGGACTACGGTGTGAAAAAATTGATCCGTGTGGGAACTGCGGGTTCGTTAAATGAGGATGTTCATGTCCGTGAATTGGTCTTGGCGCAAGCAGCTGCGACTAACTCAAACATCATCCGCAACGACTGGCCACAGTATGATTTTCCACAAATCGCTAGCTTTGATTTACTAGATAAGGCCTACCATATCGCCAAAGAACTCGGAATGACTACCCACGTTGGGAACGTTTTGTCATCAGATGTCTTTTACTCAAACTACTTTGAAAAGAACATCGAGCTTGGTAAATGGGGAGTTAAGGCTGTGGAAATGGAAGCAGCAGCTCTTTACTATCTTGCTGCCCAACACCACGTCGATGCACTAGCTATCATGACCATTTCTGATAGCTTGGTCAATCCAGATGAAGACACTACTGCAGAAGAACGCCAAAACACTTTCACCGATATGATGAAGGTCGGCTTGGAAACCTTGATTGCAGAGTAATCAGAGAATAGCTTTTCAATTACATTAGTTACAAGAACTGTTGTAAGTGATCTATTTTCAATATCTAAGCAATGATAAAGAAAGAGTTGAAAATCCAACTATTGATTTTCAACTTTTTTAGAACACAGCTTAAGGAGAAATGTGATGGATAAAATTGAACAATTACAAGATTTGATAGATCAAAGCCAACGGATTGTTTTCTTTGGAGGGGCAGGAGTGTCAACCGAGTCTAATATCCCAGATTTTCGTAGTTCAGATGGTGTTTATAGTCATCAGTTAGGCCGTCATTTTACAGCAGAGCAACTCGTTTCTCGGACCATGTTTGAGCGCTATCCAGAAGATTTTTTTGACTTTTATAAGAAATACCTGATTTATCCAGAAGCCAAGCCTAATGCTGCTCATACTTATCTAGCTGCTTTGGAAAAAACAGGCAAGCTAAAGGCTGTTGTGACACAAAATATTGATAGTCTTCATGAAATGGCTGGCTCCCAAAAAGTCTTTAAATTGCATGGGAGCGCGGACCGAAATTACTGCCTAGGTTGTCAACGTTTCTATGATTTAACTGCTTTTCTGGCCCTCGAGGGACCTGTTCCCCACTGCTTAGACTGTGGCAAGGTGGTCAAGCCTGACGTGACCTTGTATGAAGAATCACTTGACATGGATGTTTTTAGTCAAGCTGCACAAGCTATTCGGCAAGCAGACTTGTTGATTATTGGTGGGACTTCCTTAGTTGTTTATCCTGCAGCTAGCCTAGTAAACTATTTTTCTGGGACAAATCTGGTCCTTATCAATAAAACCAGTATTCCACAAGACAGCCAAGCTACATTGGTCATTGAAGGTAAGATTGGGGAAGTCTTTTCGAAATTGAGACAATAAAAGAATTTTAGAAGATAGCAACAAAACCTTGTTACTTGAAAGAGAAAACTATCTCATTTATTGACCACTATCTCGCTCTTTTAGAGTTATTAAAAACTGGCTGAGAAAATCAAAACACCTTCACCGATATGATGAAGGTTGGTTTGGAAACCTTGATTGCAGAGTAAAATGTAAAAGAAAATCCTGAATTCACTTGAAATCAGGATTTTTTCATAGATGCGATTTTTTCTGGGTCTGGTGTAACGCGGAGGGTCTTTTGTCCTGTGTAGGTTACAAAACCGGGTTTGCCACCAGTTGGTTTGTTGAGTTTTTTCACTTCAATCATATCCACTTGCACGAGATTTGACAGGCGCCCTTTGGAGAAGTAGGCAGCTAACTCTGCTGCGTCTGTCTTGACTTCGTCAGAAGGATTGAGATTTCCTGAGATGACGACATGACTTCCAGGAATGTCCTTGGCATGGAACCAAAGTTCCTCCTTGCGGGCCATTTTAAAGGTCAATTCCTCATTTTGAAGATTGTTTCGACCGACATAGATGATAGTTTTGCCATCACTCGCCAGATACTGTTCTGGTTTTTTGCGTTTCTGAATTTTCTCGCGTTGGCGTCTTCTAATGAAGCCTGTTTGGATCAATTCTTCACGGATTTCAGCAATTTCTTCCAGCCCAGCTTGGTTGAGAACCGTTTCGACGCTTTCCAAATAGAGAATGGTTGCCTTGGTTTTCTCAATCAGCTCAGTCAAGTATTTGACAGCTTCTTTAAGTTTCTGATAGCGTTTAAAGTAGCGTTGGGCATTCTGGCTGGGAGTTAGTGCCTTATCAAGAGCAATGGTGATAGGCTGATTCGTGTAGTAATTATCCAAGACTACCTGGTCTTGGTCATTCGGAACTTGGTGGAGGAAGGTTGTCAACAATTCTCCTTTTTGGCGAAATTCCTCAGCATTGTCTGTCGCTAGTAACTCTTTTTCTTGTTTTTTAAGCTTATGGCGATTTTTTTGAAGCTCATTTTCAACACGACGAATGAGTTCACTGGCTTGCTGTTTAACGCGGTCGCGCTCGGCCTTATCCTTATAATAGGTATCTAAGAGATCCGAAAGACTGGCAAAAGGCTCTCCTACACGATTCGCAAAAGGAACTGGACTGAAGGAAGTCTCTGTTAAGCATGGCTTGGTTTTTTGACTGAAAAAGTTACGGAAAGTAGACAGTTTATCACTGACAAGAATGTTTTCCAATTCATTTGCTGTATCGCGTCCTAAACCTTGAAAGAGGCTTTGAAGATTTTTTGCTGTTAGTTCTTGGGTTTGCAGAATTTCAAAGAGCTTTTCATCCTTGACAGTATAAGGATTGAGAGATTCGGTACTAGGCGGAGCAATATAGGTTGAACCTGGAAGTAAGGTGCGGTAGCTATTTTGTGAAAAGCCAACGTGTTTGATAACTTCGAGGATTTTATGGCTGCTTTTATCCACGAGGAGAATATTGCTGTGTTTGCCCATGATCTCGATAATCAAAGTAGCCTGAATATGGTCCCCAATCTCATTTTTATTGGAAACTGTAATTTCCACGATACGGTCGTTTTCCACTTGTTCAATCGACTCAATTAGGGCACCCTGCAAATACTTTCTCAAAACCATGATAAAAGTAGAAGGTTGGGCTGGATTTTCAAAAGTCGTTTGGGTCAGCTGGATACGACCAAAAACGGGATGGGCAGAAAGGAGCAGGCGATGACTTTGGCGATTGCTGCGGATTTGCAAGACCAACTCTTGTTCAAAAGGCTGATTGATTTTCTGAATGCGACCATTGACCAACTCGCTTCGCAATTCCTCAACCATGTGGTGTAAAAAAAATCCGTCAAATGACATCGTTCTCTCCTTGTGATTGTATTCCATAGTATTATATCAAAAAGGTAGAATAAAATCATGGAAATATGGTATAATAAAGCCAAGTAAAGAGAATCGAGAAGTACATGTATATTGAAATGGTAGATGAAACTGGTCAAGTTTCACAAGAAATCTTGCAACAAACCCAAGAAATTTTGGAATTTGCTGCCCAAAAAATAGGAAAAGAAGACAAGGAGATGGCAGTTACTTTTGTGACCAACGAGCGTAGCCACGAACTCAACCTCGAGTACCGTGACACGGACCGTCCGACAGATGTCATCAGCCTTGAGTATAAACCAGAGTTGGACATTGCCTTTGATGAAGAAGATTTGCTTGAAAATCCTGAATTAGCAGAGATGATGTCTGAGTTTGATGCCTACATTGGGGAGCTTTTTATCTCTATCGATAAAGCGCATGAGCAGGCTGAGGAATACGGTCACAGCTTTGAGCGTGAGATGGGTTTCTTGGCAGTACACGGCTTTTTACACATTAACGGCTATGATCACTACACTCCGGAAGAAGAAGCGGAGATGTTCGGTTTACAAGAAGAAATTTTGACAGCCTATGGACTCACAAGACAATAAACGAAAATGGAAAAATCGTGACCTGGTATCTAGTTTAGAATTTGCTCTTACAGGAATTCTGACTGCCATCAAGGAAGAACGCAATATGCGAAAACATGCAGTGACGGCTCTAGTAGTTATCTTTGCAGGTTTTGTTTTTCAGGTGTCACGAATCGAATGGCTCTTTCTCCTAATGAGCATTTTCTTGGTAGTAGCCTTTGAAATTATTAACTCTGCTATCGAAAATGTGGTGGATCTAGCCAGTCACTATCACTTTTCTATGTTAGCGAAGAAAGCCAAGGACATGGCAGCAGGAGCCGTGCTAGTTGTCTCTCTTTTTGCTGCAGTGACAGGTGCACTTATCTTTCTCCCACGCATTTGGGATATACTATTTTAAACTATAAGAGGAAATTATGACATTTAAATCAGGCTTTGTAGCCATTTTAGGGCGTCCCAATGTTGGGAAGTCAACTTTTTTAAATCACGTTATGGGGCAAAAGATTGCCATCATGAGTGACAAGGCGCAGACAACGCGCAATAAAATCATGGGGATTTACACCACAGATAAGGAGCAAATCGTCTTTATCGACACACCAGGGATTCACAAGCCTAAAACAGCTCTTGGGGATTTCATGGTGGAATCTGCCTACAGTACTCTGCGAGAAGTGGATACTGTTCTCTTCATGGTGCCAGCTGATGAGCCACGTGGTAAGGGTGACGACATGATTATTGAGCGTCTGAAAGCCGCCAAGGTTCCTGTGATTCTGGTGGTGAATAAGATTGACAAGGTTCATCCAGACCAACTTCTGGCTCAAATTGATGACTTCCGTAACCAGATGGACTTCAAGGAAATTGTTCCTATCTCAGCTCTTCAGGGAAATAACGTTTCTCGATTAATCGATATTTTGAGTGAAAATCTGGAGGAAGGTTTCCAGTATTTCCCATCTGATCAAATCACAGACCACCCTGAGCGTTTCTTGGTTTCAGAAATGATTCGTGAGAAGGTTCTCCATTTGACACGTGAAGAAATCCCTCACTCAGTTGCCGTAGTGGTTGACTCTATGAAGCGTGATGAGGAGTCTGACAAGGTTCACATCCGTGCAACCATCATGGTGGAGCGTGATAGCCAAAAAGGCATTATCATCGGAAAAGGTGGGGCTATGCTCAAGAAAATTGGGACCATGGCCCGTCGTGATATCGAACTCATGCTAGGGGACAAGGTTTTCCTAGAAACTTGGGTCAAGGTCAAGAAAAACTGGCGTGATAAAAAGCTAGATTTGGCTGACTTTGGCTATAATGAAAAAGAATACTAAGTAGAGGTGGGCTCATGCCTGCTTCTTGTTTTTACAGAAGGAGGATTTATGCCTGAACTACCTGAGGTTGAAACGGTTCGTCGTGGCTTAGAAAAATTGATTTTGGGAAAGAAGATTTCTAGCCTAGAGATTCGTTATCCCAAGATGATTAAGACAGATTTGGAAGAGTTTCAAAGGGAATTGCCTGGTCAAGTTGTTGAGTCAATGGGACGTCGTGGCAAATATTTACTTTTCTATCTGACAGACAAGGTCTTGATTTCACATCTGCGGATGGAGGGAAAGTATTTTTACTATCCGAACCATGTTCCTGAACGCAAGCATGCCCATGTTTTCATTGAGTTCGAAGATGGTGGCACTCTTGTATATGAGGACGTACGCAAGTTTGGTACCATGGAACTCTTGGCGCCAGACCTTTTGGATGCCTACTTTGTTTCCAAAAAACTAGGGCCTGAGCCAAGAGAGCAGGACTTTGATTTGCAGGTCTTTCAAGCTGCCCTAGTCAAGTCTAAAAAGCCTATCAAATCCCATCTCCTAGACCAAACCTTGGTAGCTGGCCTTGGCAATATCTATGTGGATGAGGTCCTCTGGCGAGCTCAGGTCCATCCAGCTAGACCTTCCCAGACTTTGACGGCAGAAGAAGCGTCAGCGATTCATGACCAGACCATTGCTGTTTTGGGACAGGCAGTCGAAAAGGGCGGTTCCACCATTCGGACCTATACCAATGCCTTTGGGGAAGACGGAACCATGCAGGACTTCCATCAGGTCTATGATAAGACTGGACAAGCATGTTCGCGCTGTGGGACAGTGATTGAGAAATTCCAGCTCGGTGGACGGGGAACTCATTTTTGTCCTCAGTGTCAAAGGAGGGGCTGATGGGAAAAATCATTGGAATTACAGGAGGAATTGCTTCTGGTAAGTCAACTGTGACAAATTTCCTAAGAGAAAAAGGCTTTCAAGTGGTGGATGCTGACGCAGTCGTCCACCAGCTACAAAAACCTGGTGGTTGTCTTTATCAGCTCTTAGTTCAGCACTTTGGGCAGGAAATCATCCTTGAAAATGGAGAACTCAATCGCTCTCTCCTAGCTAGTCTCATCTTTTCAAATCCTGAAGAACGTGAATGGTCTAGGATAACTCAAGGAGAGATTATTCGTGAGGAATTGGCTGCACTGAGAGAACAGTTAGCCCAGACAGAAACGGTTTTTTTCATGGATATTCCCCTGCTTTTTGAACAGGACTACGCCAATTGGTTTGATGAAACATGGCTGGTCTATGTGGACCGTGATGTTCAGGTGGATCGTTTCATGAAACGAGATCATCTTTCTAAGGAAGTAGCTGAGTCCCGTTTGGCTGCCCAGTGGTCTTTAGAAGAAAAGAAAAAATTGGCGAGCCATATATTAGATAATAATGGCAGTCGCGATCAGCTTGTGGGTCAAGTAGTGAAGTTACTTGAAGGAGGCGATAGCTGTGCAAGAGATTAGTTGGAAAGAGAATCTTCGTGTCGCCTGGTTCGGTAGTTTTCTAACGGGAGCCAGTATTTCCTTGGTTGTCCCTTTCATGCCTATCTTTGTAGAGCAGTTGGGAATTGAAGGAGACCAAGTTGCTTTCTATGCTGGATTAGCTATCTCAGTTTCGGCTGTTTCAGCAGCTCTAGTTTCTCCTATCTGGGGTATTCTTGCTGACAAGTACGGTCGAAAGCCCATGATGATTCGAGCTGGGCTTGCCATGACCATCACTATGGGAGGTTTGGCCTTCGTGCCAAATATCTATTGGCTACTCTTTCTGCGCTTGCTCAATGGTGTATTTACTGGTTTTGTCCCCAATGCAACGGCCTTGATTGCTAGTCAGGTACCGAAAGATAAGTCGGGAGCGGCTCTGGGGACTCTATCTACAGGTGTTGTTGCAGGAACACTGACGGGCCCCTTTGTTGGAGGCTTTATTGCTGAAATTTTTGGCATTCGCAATGTCTTTTTATTGGTAGGCGCTTTCTTATTTTTAGCTGCAATCCTAACTATTTTCTTTATCAAGGAAGATTTTCAGCCAGTGGCTAAGGAGAAGGCTATCCCAACGAAAGAATTATTTTCTTCTTTCAAGTATCCTAGACTCTTAGTAAACCTATTTTTGACGAGTTTTGTCATTCAATTTTCAGCTCAATCAATTGGCCCCATTCTAGCTCTCTATGTGCGGGACTTAGGGCAGACTGAGAATCTCCTCTTTGTATCAGGATTAATCGTATCCAGCATGGGATTTTCTAGCATGATGAGTGCTGGAATTCTAGGAAAACTTGGCGATAAGGTAGGGAATCATAGATTGTTGGTCGCGGCGCAGATTTATTCCGTCATCATTTACCTTCTTTGTGCCCATGCAACCAGCCCCCTTCAACTTGGCTTGTATCGTTTTCTCTTTGGTTTGGGAACGGGAGCTCTCATACCGGGAGTCAATGCCCTTCTCAGCAAAATGACTCCCAAATCAGGTATTTCAAGGATCTTCGCCTTCAACCAAGTCTTTTTTTACCTTGGTGGAGTGATCGGACCTATGGCGGGATCCGTAGTTGCAGGATATTTGGGCTACCATGCTGTCTTTTATGCGACAGCAGCCTGTGTAGCTTTTAGTTGTTTATGTAACTTAGTGCAATTTAGATCGTTATTAAAAGTAAAGGAAATCTAGTGCGAGTAAAAATCAATCTCAAGTGCTCCTCTTGTGGCAGCATGAATTATCTAACCAGTAAGAACTCCAAAACTCATCCTGACAAGATTGAGGTTTTAAAGTATTGTCCCAAGGAAAGAAAAGTAACCCTACATCTTGAATCTAAGTAGATTTTATGGTAAAATAATAGGGATTTTAAGGAGTTTGATATGTATAACCTATTGTTAACCATTTTATTAGTATTATCTGTTGTGATTGTGATTGCGATTTTCATGCAACCGACTAAGAACCAATCCAGCAATGTATTTGATGCCAGCTCAGGTGATTTGTTTGAACGTAGTAAAGCGCGTGGTTTTGAAGCTGTGATGCAACGTTTGACAGGTATTTTAGTCTTTTTCTGGCTAGCCATTGCCTTAGCATTGACGGTATTATCAAGTAGATAAGAAATGGGCGAGACTAGGTCTTAGCCTATTTTTATTTTTAATGACACTTTTAAAGTTATCAATCAAAAAGAAATTATAAAAATCTAGAAAGAAAACATGAAAGATAAAATTAAAGAATATTTGCAAGAGAAGGGGCGAGTGACGGTAAATGACCTAGCTCAGGCTCTCGGAAAGGATGGATCCAAGGATTTCCGTGAGTTGATTAAAACCCTGTCTCTGATGGAAAGAAAGCACCAGATTCGTTTTGAAGATGACGGTAGTTTATGTCTGGACCAAAAGAAGAAACATGAAATTACCCTCAAAGGGATTTTTCATGCCCATAAAAACGGCTTTGGCTTTGTCAGTCTAGAAGGAGAAGAGGACGACCTTTTTGTAGGAAAAAACGATGTCAACTATGCTATTGATGGCGATACCGTTGAGGTGGTCATCAAGAAAATCGCTGACCGCAACAAGGAAACTGCAGCAGAAGCCAAAATTATTGATATCCTAGAGCATAGTCTGACAACCATTGTCGGTCAAATCGTTTTGGATCAGGAAAAGCCCAAGTATGCGGGCTACATCCGTTCAAAAAATCAGAAAATCAGCCAACCCATTTATGTGAAGAAACCAGCTATCAAGTTGGAAGGGACAGAGGTTCTCAAGGTCTTTATCGATAAATACCCAAGTAAGAAACATGATTTCTTTGTCGCTAGTGTCCTCGATGTGGTGGGACACTCGACAGATGCAGGAATTGATGTCCTTGAAGTCTTGGAGTCCATGGATATTGTCTCAGAATTTCCAGAAGCTGTTCTCAAAGAGGCAGAAAGTGTGCCAGATGCTCCGTCTCAAAAGGATATGGAAGGTCGTCTGGACCTGAGAGATGAAATCACCTTTACCATTGACGGTGCGGATGCTAAGGACTTGGACGACGCAGTACACATCAAGACTTTGAAAAATGGAAATCTAGAACTCGGAGTTCACATCGCAGATGTTTCCTACTATGTGACCGAGGGTTCTGCCCTTGACACGGAAGCTCTTAACCGCGCGACTTCTGTCTACGTGACAGACCGAGTGGTGCCAATGCTTCCAGAGCGTTTGTCAAACGGCATCTGCTCTCTCAATCCTCAAGTAGATCGCTTGACCCAGTCTGCTATTATGGAAATTGATAAACACGGTCGTGTGGTTAATTACACCATTACCCAAACAGTTATCAAGACTAGCTTTCGTATGACCTATAGCGATGTCAATGATATCCTAGCAGGTGACGAGGAAAAAAGACAAGAGTATAAGAAAATTGTTCCTAGTATCGAACTCATGGCCAAGCTTCATGAAACTTTAGAAAGCATGCGTGAGAAGCGTGGCGCCCTTAACTTTGATACCAGCGAAGCAAAGATTCTAGTGGATAAAAAAGGTAAGCCTGTGGATATCGTTCTTCGTCAGCGTGGTGTTGCTGAGCGGATGATTGAGTCCTTCATGTTGATTGCTAATGAAACGGTTGCCGAGCACTTTAGTAAACTGGACCTACCTTTCATTTATCGGATTCACGAGGAGCCCAAGGCTGAAAAAGTTCAGAAGTTTATTGATTATGCTTCGAGCTTTGGTTTGCGGATTTATGGGACTGCCAGTGAGATGAGCCAGGAGGCGCTTCAAGACATCATGCGTGCTGTTGAGGGAGAACCCTATGCGGATGTATTGTCCATGATGCTTCTCCGATCCATGCAACAAGCTCGCTATTCAGAGCACAATCACGGTCACTATGGACTAGCAGCTGACTATTACACTCATTTTACCAGTCCGATTCGCCGTTATCCAGACCTCCTTGTCCATCGAATGATTCGGGATTATGGGCGTTCTAAGGAAATAGCCGAGCATTTTGAACGAGTGATTCCAGAGATTGCAACTCAGTCTTCCAACCGTGAACGTCGTGCCATCGAGGCAGAGCGTGAAGTCGAAGCCATGAAAAAAGCTGAGTACATGGAAGAATACGTTGGTGAAGAGTATGATGCTGTTGTATCAAGTATCGTTAAATTTGGTCTCTTTGTCGAATTGCCAAATACAGTTGAAGGCTTGATTCACATTACTAATTTGCCTGAATTTTATCATTTCAACGAGCGTGACTTGACACTCCGTGGGGAGAAATCAGGCACAACCTTCCGTGTAGGACAGCAGATTCGCATTCGGGTTGAAAGAGTGGATAAGATGACAGGTGAGATTGACTTCTCTTATATCCCAAGTGAGTTTGATGTCATCGAAAAAGGCTTGAAACAAGCTGGGCGCAAAGACAGAGGTCGTGGTTCAAATCGCCGTTCAGACAAGAAGGAAGACAAGAGAAAATCAGGGCGCTCAAATGATAAGCACAAGCATTCACAAAAAGATAAAAAGAAAAAAGGCAAGAAACCTTTTTACAAAGAAGTAGCAAAGAAAGGAGCCAAGCATGGCAAAGGGCGAGGGAAAGGTCGTCGCACAAAATAAAAAAGCGCACCACGACTATACAATCGTAGATACGCTAGAGGCAGGAATGGTCCTGACCGGAACTGAAATCAAGAGCGTTCGAGCTGCTCGAATCAATCTCAAGGACGGCTTTGCCCAAGTAAAAAATGGGGAAGTCTGGCTGAGCAATGTTCATATCGCCCCTTACGAAGAGGGCAATATCTGGAACCAGGAACCTGAACGCCGTCGTAAACTCCTGCTCCATAAGAAGCAAATTCAAAAATTGGAACAAGAGACCAAGGGAACAGGGATGACCCTTGTTCCCCTTAAAGTCTATATCAAAGATGGCTACGCCAAACTCCTTTTAGGACTTGCAAAAGGGAAACATGACTATGACAAACGGGAGTCAATCAAGCGTCGTGAACAAAACCGCGACATCGCGCGTGTCATGAAAGCTGTCAACCAGCGTTAAGAAGAGGAAGTGAAATGGAAAAACTAATTGCCTATAAACGGATGCCCTTGTGGAATAAACAGACCATGCCAGAAATTGTCCAGCAGAAACACAACACCAAGGTCGGGACTTGGGGGAAAATTACTGTTCTAAAAGGAGCCCTCAAGTTTATTGAGTTGACTGAAGATGGTGAGGTTCTAGCTGAGCACCTCTTTGAGGCAGGAGCTGACAGTCCTATGGCACAACCGCAAGCCTGGCACCGAGTGGAGGCTGCCACTGATGATGTAGAATGGTACTTGGAATTTTATTGTAAACCTGAGGATTATTTCCCTAAGAAATACAATACCAATCCAGTCCATTCAGAGGTCCTAGAGGCTATGCAAACGGTGAAACCAGGAAGAGCCTTGGATTTGGGCTGTGGTCAGGGGCGTAACTCTCTCTTTCTCGCACAGAATGGTTTTGATGTGACAGCTGTGGATCAAAATGAATTGTCCCTTGAAATCTTGCAAAGCATTGTTGAGCAGGAAGACCTGGATATGCCTGTTGGTCTTTACGATATCAATTCAGCCAGTATTAGCCAAGACTATGATTTCATCGTATCGACAGTTGTTCTGATGTTCCTACAAGCGAACCGCATTCCAGCTATTATCCAAAATATGCAGGAGCACACCACAGTCGGTGGTTACAATCTTATCGTCTGTGCAATGTATACAGAGGATTATCCTTGCTCGGTTAATTTCCCATTCACCTTTAAAGAAGGGGAGTTGGCGGACTACTACAAGGATTGGGAATTGGTCAAGTATAATGAAAACCCAGGACATCTGCACCGTCGTGATGAAAATGGCAATCGCATTCAATTACGCTTTGCGACTATGCTAGCTAAAAAAATCAAGTAAATCAAACCTATACCAGCGAATAGAAACCACTTTGCAAGGTCTCTATTCGTTTTTGTTTGCGTTGGTTGATTGGGGAGAGCAGGATTTTATGCTATACTAGAAGTAGGAAATCTGAGCAATTGGGCTGTATTGCTGATACTCTCAGCGCAAGAAAGTCTTTATGATGGAGGTGGTCGAATGACGAGTCTTTTGGTGGAATTGTATGATCGGCATGTATTGGAAAAGAATGTCTACCAAGCCTTTATCAGTGATTGTGACGAGATTCTTTTTCTATCTTTGACGAAAATAAGCAATGAAGAGAAACTCTCTCTCCGTCAGTTTATCATGGAAGAGGTGCCTCATATTCAACGAGTGACCTTTCGTCAGTTATCCTTAGAACAACTGTCTGATCAGTTAGATTATTGTCTAGCAGGCTATGACCAGGTTCTTCTTGATGTTTTTGGTGGGGATTCGCTACTAGCCTTATCTCTCTATCAATACGGCTTGGACCGCCACCTCCCCATCGTTGCCATGGATGTCGAGCGGGGAAAACAATACAAGTGGGTAGCCGGTCAGTTAGAAAAAGAAGACTTGGACATTCCTACCCTAAGCATCCAACAGTTGATAGCCTTGCGTGGTGGAAAAATCCTCAAATCCAAACGTCCTATCCACTCAGCTCAGCAAATTGCAGCCATCAAAAAGCTAGCCAGCTCTGCTATTGCTAATCCTGCCCACTGGTATCAAGTGACCCAATTTTTCTCTTTAGCTAAGACCAATGACCTGTATGCTGAAACCGAAAAAATACTGGAAAACAACGGCAAGTATTATCACTATCCAGAATCCTTCATTCCCTTACTAGTGGAGGCTGGAATGATTCGTATTGAAAGCGAGGACAAAGAGCGAGTAAGCTACAGCTTTCCAAGTCAAGAAGCTCAAGTCTTTTGCCGCAACAAGGGGCATATTTTAGAGGTATATCTCTATCTCTTGGCGCTTGAATCTCAGCTGTTTGATGAGTGCATGATAGGCGGTGAGATTGATTGGAATGGCATCTTTCCAGAGGCGGATAATGTCCAAAATGAGATTGATGTTATTCTAAGAAAAGGACGCTCGATTACCTTTATCTCCTGCAAGATGACAGATTTATCAGTCGAAGCCATCAATGAACTAGAAGTCTATGCCAATCATTTTGCTGGAGAGAGTTGCCTCAAGTTAATTGTCTGTACGGGGAAAATCAATCCTGTTTATGCCAATCGCTGCCAGGAATACGGCGTGCTGGTCATTAGAAGTGAGCAGATTCCCAATCTCATTCCCATGCTAAAAAAATATTCTAAGAGACAAAAAAGATAAGAAATAATATCATGAAAGGCTGGAATTCCAGCCTTTTTTGCTTTTTTTTCGAATAAATGAGAAAAGGAGGTAGACCATGTTTGTAGCCAGAGATGCCAAGGGGAATTTGGTGAATGCCCTCGAAAAAGATGTGACCAAGCAAGCTTATACTTGTCCAGCCTGTGGAGGCGGACTACGGTTACGCCAAGGACAGAGTATTCGAACGCACTTTGCCCATGAAATGTTAAGGGATTGTATGGCTATTTTTGAAAATGAAAGTCCAGAACACTTGGGCAACAAAGAGGCCCTTTATCACTGGGCCAAGAAAGATAGTCAGGTCGCTTTAGAATATAGTCTGCCCGAGATCCAGCAGGTTGCGGATGTTCTCGTCAATGAGAAACTAGCTCTGGAGGTTCAGTGTAGCCCCTTGTCCCAAAAGCTTTTAGGCGATAGAAGCCAAGGATACCGTAGCCAGAGCTATCAGGTTATCTGGCTACTGGGAGAAAAACTCTGGTTAAAGGAGCGATTAACACAACTGCAAAGGGGATTTCTCTATTTTAGTCAAAATATGGGTTTCTTTGTTTGGGAACTGGATCTCAAAAGGAAAATTTTGAGACTGAAATACCTTTTACATCAGGACCTACGTGGCAAGCTTCATTTTCAGGTCAAAGAATTTCCCTATGGAAAAGGAAATCTCTTGGAAATTCTACGATTTCCTTATCAAAAACAAAAACTACCTCGTTTTGCAGTCGTGCAAGATATCACTATCTGTCACTACATTCGCCAGCAGTTGTACTACCAAACCCCTTACTGGATGAAGAAGCAAGAAGAGGCCTATCATCGAGGAGACAATCTATTAAACCGTCAACTAGACGACTGGTATCCTCAAGTCAAGCCGATAGAATCAGGTGATTTTTTGCAGATTGAAACGGATTTGACTAGCTATTATAGAAATTTTCAGGCTTACTATCAAAAAAATCCGAAAAATAATCGCCAAAAGCTCTATCCGCCAGCCTTTTATCGCTTATATTTCTCAAAAAATGTGGTAAAATAGAAAGGATGGAGGAATCTTATGGTATTACAACGACATGAAATAAATGAAAAAGATACATGGGATCTTTCGACAATCTACCCAACAGACCAGGCTTGGGAAGAAGCCTTGAAAGATTTAACTGAAAAAGTACAAACAGCGTCCCAGTATGAGGGGCATCTCTTGGATAGCGCAGACAGTTTGCTTGAGATCACAGAATTCTCACTTGACTTGGAACGCCAAGTTGAAAAGCTTTATGTCTATGCACATATGAAAAATGACCAGGACACGCGTGAGGCCAAGTATCAAGAGTACTATGCTAAGGCAATGACCCTATACAGTCAGTTAGAACAAGCCTTTTCATTCTATGAACCTGAGTTTATGGAGATTGGCGAAGAGCAGTATGCGGCCTTCCTAGAAGCTCAACCAAAACTCCAAGTTTACAAGCACTTTTTTGACAAACTCTTGCAAAAGAAAGACCATGTTCTTTCGCAACGTGAGGAAGAATTACTTGCTGGAGCAGGAGAAATCTTTGGCGCTGCTAGTGAAACCTTCGCTATTTTGGACAATGCGGATATTAGCTTCCCATACGTGCTTGATGACGAAGGCAAGGAAGTGCAACTTTCACACGGTACTTACATCCGTTTGATGGAGTCTAAAAACCGTGAAGTGCGTCGTGGTGCCTATGAAGCCCTTTATGCGACATATGAGCAATTCCAACACACTTACGCTAAGACCTTGCAGACAAATGTTAAGGTGCAAAACTACCGTGCCAAAGTTCGCAACTATAAGAGCGCTCGCCATGCAGCCCTCGCTGCCAACTTTGTTCCAGAAAGTGTCTACGATAATCTAGTAGCAGCAGTTCGCAAGCACTTGCCACTCTTGCATCGTTACCTCGAGCTTCGTTCAAAAATCTTGGGTATTTCTGATCTCAAGATGTACGATGTCTACACACCACTATCTTCAGTAGAATACAGCTTTACTTATGAGGAAGCCTTGAAGAAAGCAGAAGAAGCCTTGGCGGTCTTGGGTGAAGACTACTTGAGTCGAGTTAAACGGGCCTTCAGTGAGCGTTGGATTGATGTCTATGAAAATCAAGGCAAGCGTTCTGGTGCCTACTCTGGTGGTTCTTACGATACCAATGCTTTCATGCTCCTCAACTGGCAGGACAATCTAGATAATCTCTTTACCCTTGTCCATGAAACAGGTCACAGTATGCACTCTAGCTATACTCGTGAAACTCAGCCTTATGTTTACGGAGATTACTCTATCTTCTTGGCTGAGATTGCCTCAACGACCAATGAAAATATCTTGACAGAGAAATTATTGGAAGAAGTAGAAGACGATGCAACGCGCTTTGCTATTCTCAATAACTTCTTGGACGGTTTCCGTGGAACAGTCTTCCGTCAAACTCAATTCGCTGAGTTTGAACACGCCATCCATCAAGCAGACCAAAATGGAGAAGTCTTGACAAGTGATTTCCTCAATAAGCTCTACGCTGACCTGAACCAAGAGTACTATGGACTCAGCAAGGAAGACAATCCTCAGATCCAATACGAGTGGGCACGCATTCCACACTTCTACTATAACTACTATGTTTATCAGTATTCAACTGGTTTTGCAGCTGCTTCAGCCTTAGCTGAAAAGATTGTCCATGGTAGTCAAGAAGATCGTGACCGCTATATCGACTACCTCAAGGCTGGTAAGTCTGACTATCCGCTCAATGTTATGAGAAAAGCGGGAGTAGATATGGAAAAAGAAGACTATCTCAACGATGCCTTTGCAGTCTTTGAACGCCGCTTGAACGAGTTTGAAGCCCTTGTTGAAAAATTGGGACTAGCTTAAGATGGTAGAGTCTTACAGTAAAAATGCCAATCACAATATGCGACGTCCCGTCGTCAAGGAAGACATCGTAGAACTCATGCGCCAGCGTCAAAAGCAGGTGACTGGTTCTTTGAAAGAATTGGAGACCTTCGCTCGCAAGGAAAATATCCCAATCATTCCTCATGAAACAGTTGCCTACTTTCGATTTCTCATGGAAAGTCTGCAGCCTAAGAATATTTTGGAAATTGGGACGGCAATTGGCTTTTCAGCCCTCCTGATGGCAGAACATGCGCCAACTGCAAAGATTACAACCATTGACCGTAATCCTGAGATGATAGGCTTTGCCAAGGAAAACTTTGCCCGGTTTGACAGTCGTAAGCAAATCACCCTCTTAGAGGGAGATGCCGTCGATGTTTTGTCTAGCCTGACAGAAACTTATGATTTTGTCTTTATGGATTCGGCTAAGTCCAAGTACATCGTCTTTCTGCCTGAAATCCTCAAACATTTGGAAGTCGGTGGAGTGGTTGTCTTGGATGATATTTTCCAAGGGGGTGATGTTGCTAAGGACATCATGGAAGTTCGACGAGGGCAGCGAACGATTTATCGTGGTTTGCAAAAACTTTTCGACGCAACTTTGGATAATCCAGGTCTAACGGCAACTCTAGTTCCTCTTGGTGATGGCATTCTCATGCTACGAAAGAACGTAGCAGATGTACAGCTACCTGATGATAAATGATTTTCAGAAAAATTTAAGAAATTATAGTAAAATAGATAAAGTAACACTTACCGTAAAAGGAGTAAACATGAAGAAAAAAATTATGGCAGGAGCCATCACACTTTTATCAGTAGCAACACTTGCAGCTTGTTCAAATAGTTCTGAAGGAAAAGATTTGATCAGCATGAAGGGTGATGTGATTACAGAGCATCAATTTTTTGAAGAAGTAAAGAACAATCCAACTGCACAACAAGTATTGCTCAATATGACCATCCAAAAAGTATTTGAAAAACAATATGGGTCAGAAGTGACTGACAAAGATGTGGATGACGCCGTTGCTGAGGAACAAAAGAAATACGGCGATAGCTACAACAGCGTACTTCAACGGGCAGGTATGACTGCTGAAACTCGTAAAGCTCAAATTCGTACTAGCAAATTGGTTGAATTGGCAGTTAAGAAAGCTGCCGAGAGTGAATTGACAGATGAGGCTTACCAAAAGGCTTTTGAGTCTTATACACCAGATGTGACAGCTCAAATCATCCGTATGGATAATGAAGACAAGGCGAAAGAAGTGCTTGAAAAAGCGAAAGCAGAAGGTGCAGATTTTGCTCAGTTGGCAAAAGACAACTCTAACGATGATAAGACAAAAGAAAATGGTGGAGAAATCACTTTTGACTCTGCTTCAACAGAACTTCCAGAACAAGTCAAAAAAGCAGCCTTTGCCTTGGATGTGAACGGTGTTTCTGATGTGATTACGGCTACTGGAACACAAGCCTACAGCAATCAATTCTACATCGTTAAAGTAACGAAGAAGACAGAAAAATCTTCTAACTTAGAGGATTACAAAGAAAAATTGAAGACCATCATTTTGACTCAAAAACAAAATGATTCAGCCTTTGTTCAAGGGGTAATTGGTAAAGAATTACAAGCAGCAAACATCAAGGTCAAAGATCAAGCCTTCCAAAACATCTTCACCCAATACATCGGTGGTGGTGACTCAAGCTCAAGTTCAAGCAGTAGCTCTTCATCTAATTAAGCAATGAAAATACAAATCTCATTTGAGGTTTGTATTTTTTATGCTTGAAAACAAAAAATAAGTAAAATTCGAAGGATTAAAGGATAATAGTTTTTTTCTTTCTGAAAAAGTGGTATAATAACAATCAAAACTAGAAAATAAAACGGAATTAGGGACAACCACCTCTGTTCCTATTAGAGTGGTGAAATATGAAAATTAGTAAAAGGCACCTACTAAACTATTCCATTTTGATTCCTTATTTTCTTCTGTCAATTTTGGGGTTGATTGTAGTTTACTCGACAACGAGTGCAACCCTAATTGAAGAAGGAAAAAGCGCTTTTCAATTGGTACGTAACCAGGGGATTTTCTGGGTAGCTAGTTTGGTTTTGATTGCCTTAATCTATAAATTAAAATTAGATTTCCTGAGAAATGGACGTCTCATTTTTATCGTGATGATTGTGGAGATGGTTCTTTTAGCCCTAGCGCGTCTGGTCGGAACACCTGTCAATGGAGCATACGGATGGATTTCTGTAGGACCTGTAACGATTCAGCCGGCTGAATACCTTAAGATTATCATCATCTGGTACTTGGCACATCGTTTTTCAAAACAGCAAGATGAGATTGCGGTTTATGATTTCCAGGTGTTGACCCAAAATCAATGGCTACCTCGGGCTTTTAACGACTGGCGTTTTGTTCTGCTGGTTCTGATTGGTAGCTTGGGGATTTTCCCCGACTTGGGAAATGCGACCATCTTGGTTTTGGTAGCGCTCATTATGTATACTGTTAGTGGAATCGCCTATCGTTGGTTCTCGACCATTCTAGCTCTCTTAGCAGGGAGTTCAATTTTAGTATTGTCTGTCATACGTCTCGTTGGGGTTGAAAAATTTTCTCAGATACCGGTATTTGGTTACGTTGCTAAACGTTTTAGTGCCTTCTTTAATCCCTTTAATGACTTGGCGGGTGCAGGACACCAGCTTGCAAACTCCTACTATGCAATGGTAAATGGAGGCTGGTTCGGACTAGGATTGGGAAATTCTATCGAGAAGCGTGGTTATCTGCCAGAGGCCCATACGGATTTCGTGTTTTCGATTGTTATCGAAGAGTTTGGATTCGTAGGAGCCAGTATGATTTTGGCTTTACTCTTCTTCTTAATTTTGCGAATCATCTTGGTTGGTATTCGAGCTAAGGATCCCTTTAACTCCATGGTTGCTATCGGTGTCGGAGGGATGATTCTTGTTCAGATCTTTGTCAATATCGGTGGGATTTCTGGTTTGATTCCTTCTACAGGGGTGACCTTCCCCTTCCTTTCACAAGGTGGGAACAGTCTCCTGGTATTATCCGTAGCCATTGCCCTTGTATTAAATATCGATGCCAGCGAGAAACGTGCTAAACTCATTAGAGAATACGAATCTCAAACTGTTGAAGGTCTGTAAGGATTGTATGGAAAGGAAAAATATATGTCTCTTCAGAAATTAGAAAACTATAGTAATAAAGCCGTCATCCAAGAAGAAGTCTTGATTTTGACTGAGCTGCTAGAAGATATCACAAAAAATATGCTAGCGCCAGAGACCTTTGAAAAAATCATGCAGTTGAAGGAATTATCAACAAATGAAAACTATCAAGGGCTCAATGAACTGGTGACTAGCCTTTCCAATGAAGAAATGATTTACATTTCTCGTTATTTCTCTATCCTTCCACTCTTGATTAATATATCTGAGGATGTGGACTTAGCCTATAAAATTAACCACCAGAACAATGTGGACCAAGACTATCTAGGAAAACTATCTACAACCATAAAGATGGTAGCTGAAAAAGAAAATGCAGCTGAAATTTTAGAAAAGTTAAATGTCGTTCCTGTCTTAACTGCCCATCCAACGCAAGTACAACGCAAGAGTATGCTGGACTTGACCAACCATATCCATACGCTCTTGCGCAAGTACCGTGATGTCAAACTAGGCTTGATTAATAAAGAAAAATGGAACATGGATCTCCGTCGTTACATTGAAATTATCATGCAAACAGACATGATTCGTGAGAAGAAGTTGAAAGTAACTAACGAAATCACCAACGTGATGGAGTACTATCAAAGTTCCTTCCTGAATGCTGTGCCGCGTTTGACGGCTGAATATAAGAAACTAGCTAAAGAACAAGGAATTGAGCTCCAACATCCAAAACCAATTACTATGGGGATGTGGATTGGAGGAGACCGTGATGGAAATCCTTTCGTAACAGCGGAAACCCTCAATAAATCAGCTTTGACTCAGTGCGAAGTCATCATGAACTACTACGATGAAAAGATTTATAATCTTTATCGTGAATTTTCACTGTCAACCAGTATTGTGAATGTCAGTGATAAAGTTCGTGAGATGGCGCTGAAGTCACAAGATAACTCCATTTACCGTGAAAAAGAACTCTATCGTCGTGCTCTTTTTGATATCCAAGCTAAGATGCAGGCAACAAAGGCTTATTTGATAGATGATAAGGATCTTCAACCTAGATATGCCACTGCGGATGAATTCTATCAAGATTTGTTGGCCATTCGAGATTCTCTCCTTGAGAACAAAGGAGAATACCTGATTTCAGGAGAATTTGTTGAACTGATGCAAGCCGTTGAAATCTTTGGCTTCTACCTTGCTTCTATCGATATGCGCCAAGACTCTAGTGTTCATGAAGCCTGTGTGGCTGAATTGTTAGCATCTGCTGGCATCAACGACCATTATAGCGATCTCTCTGAAGATGAAAAATGCGCCCTACTCTTAAAAGAGTTGGAAGAAGATCCTCGTATCCTCTCAGCTACTTATGCTGAAAAGTCAGAACTGCTTGAGAAAGAATTGTCTATCTTCAAAACTGCTCGCAAGTTGAAGGATAAACTGGGTGAAAATGTCATTCGCCAAACCATCATCTCTCACGCGACAAGTGTATCTGATATGCTAGAATTAGCCATTATGCTCAAGGAAGTCGGCTTGGTGGATGCTCA
Source organism: Streptococcus halitosis (assembly GCF_023147855.1). GTDB lineage: Bacteria > Bacillota > Bacilli > Lactobacillales > Streptococcaceae > Streptococcus > Streptococcus halitosis_B. The sequence goes on along the minus strand of NZ_JAHXOP010000001.1, from coordinate 440,935 downwards.
AAAAGCGCGCGTTCAGATTGTCCCCCTCTTTGAAACGATTGAAGACTTGGATCACTCGGAAGAAACCATGAGAAGATATTTCTCTCTTCCATTGGCTAAAAAATGGATTGCTTCAAAAGACAACTACCAAGAAATCATGCTTGGCTACTCCGATAGTAATAAAGACGGTGGTTATTTATCATCATGTTGGACTCTCTATAAAGCACAACAACAACTGACTGCTATCGGGGATGAATTTGGCGTTAAAGTTACCTTCTTCCATGGACGTGGTGGTACTGTAGGTCGTGGTGGTGGTCCAACTTATGAAGCCATCACATCTCAACCGCTCAAGTCTATCAAGGACCGTATCCGTCTGACTGAGCAAGGAGAAGTGATTGGAAACAAATACGGAAACAAAGACGCTGCCTATTATAACCTTGAAATGTTGGTTTCTGCAGCCATTAACCGTATGATTACCAAGAAGAAGAGCGATACCAACACGTCAAATCGTTATGAAGCTGTTATGGATCAAGTGGTAGACCGTAGCTACGATATCTACCGTGATTTGGTCTTTGGAAATGAACATTTCTATGACTATTTCTTCGAGTCAAGCCCAATCAAGGCTATTTCAAGCTTTAATATCGGTTCGCGTCCAGCAGCTCGTAAGACCATCACTGAAATCGGCGGTTTACGTGCTATCCCTTGGGTCTTTTCATGGTCACAAAGTCGTGTCATGTTCCCTGGATGGTACGGAGTAGGATCCAGCTTTAAAGAGTTTATTGATCAAGATCCAAAGAATATTGAGTTTCTTCGTGACATGTACCAAAACTGGCCTTTCTTCCAATCTCTTCTTTCCAATGTAGACATGGTCTTATCTAAGTCTAATATGAACATTGCTTTTGAATATGCCAAGCTCTGTGAAGATGAAGAAGTGCAAGCTATCTACTACACTATTTTAGATGAATGGCAGTTAACTAAGGACGTTATTTTAGCTATCGAAGGTTATGACGAACTCTTGGCAGAAAACTCTTATCTAAAAGACAGTCTAAACTATCGTATGCCTTACTTTAATATCCTTAACTACATCCAGTTGGAGTTGATCAAACGTCAACGTCGCGGCGAATTGTCAGCTGACGAAGAAAAACTAATCCATACAACTATTAACGGAATTGCGACTGGTTTGCGTAATTCAGGCTGATATTTTCTAAACTTCCTCTTTTTACTAGGAGGAAGTTTTTGAATTGTTTAAAAAATTCTAAAAATAGTCTTGACAAGTAGTTGAAAAATGATATAATTTAAACATTCAGAAAGTAATCATTGAAGTTTTTTAGAGAGTCTGTGGTTGGTGGAAACAGATAAATGGAAGTGATGAAAATTGGGCTGAATGTTATAAAGAATTTGAAATCATAAAAATTCGGTGAGCACACCTTACAGTGCAACTCGTGAATGCGAGAAAGAGCGATAGGGATATTCCCTATAATTGAGGTGGCACCGCGCATCGACGTCCTCACACAAGTTTTTGTGTGAGGACTTTTTCTTTTAGGAGGATGATTATGGAATTTAAACGATGGTGTCGCTTGTTTTGTTGAAAAGAGCATTATACAAGTGATTAAAAAGGAGAAAGAATATGAAAAATAAACGATTGATTGGAATTATCGCTGGATTAGCAGTATTGGTGGTGGCTAGTTTGATTTATTCATCAATGAATAAGCCTGCAGCTAAGGAAGATCAAAAGGTTGCTAAGGTTGGGGTCCTTCAATTTGTTAGTCACCCATCCTTGGACTTGATTTACCAAGGGATTCAAGATGGACTAGCTGAAGAAGGCTATAAGGACGACCAGGTAAAAATCGACTTTATGAACTCTGAAGGTGATCAGAGCAAGGTTGCAACCATGAGTAAACAATTGGTAGCAAATGGAAACGACCTTGTTGTTGGGATTGCAACACCAGCAGCTCAAGGACTCGCTAGTGCTACAAAAGACCTACCAGTTATCATGGCTGCTATTACAGACCCAATCGGTGCTAACTTGGTCAAGGATTTGAAAAAACCAGGTGGCAACATCACAGGGGTATCAGACCACAACCCCGCTGAACAGCAAGTGGAATTGATTAAAACTTTGACACCAAATGTCAAAACAATCGGCGCTCTCTACTCAAGTAGCGAAGATAACTCAAAAACACAGGTAGAAGAATTCAAGGCTTATGCTGAAAAAGCAGGTTTGACAGTCGAAACATTTGCCGTTCCTTCAACAAATGAAATTGCTTCAACAGTCAATGTTATGACAAGCAAGGTCGATGCAATTTGGGTTCCAATTGACAACACCATCGCATCAGCATTCTCAACAGTTGTTTCAAGTAACCAAACAGCTAAAAAGCCAATCTACCCAAGCGCTACTGCCATGGTAGAAGCAGGTGGATTAGCATCTGTAGTAGTTGACCAACACGATCTTGGAGTGGCTACTGGTAAAATGATTGCCAAAGTTTTGAAAGGTGAAAAACCAGCTGATACGCCAGTTAATGTCTTTTCAACTGGTAAGTCAGTGATTAACAAAAAACTAGCGCAGGAACTTGGTATCACCATTCCTGAGTCTGTTCTAAAAGAAGCAGGACAAGTGATAGAATAAAGATAAAGGAGGAGCTGGACACATCTCCTCCCATTTTTACTAAAGAAAGAAATGAGTGAAAGATTATGATAGTATCCATTATTTCTCAGGGGATGGTCTGGGCGATTCTAGGTTTGGGAATCTTTATGACTTTCCGAATTTTGAATTTTCCAGATATGACTACTGAGGGCTCTTTTCCTCTAGGGGGAGCAGTAGCTGTAACCTTGATAACGCAGGGGGCCAACCCATTTTTAGCAACCCTAGCTGCAGTAGGGGCGGGCTGTCTAGCTGGAATGGCGACGGGACTCTTATATACCAAAGGAAAAATCCCAACTCTCTTATCAGGGATTTTAGTCATGACTTCCTGCCATTCCATCATGCTCATGATTATGGGGCGTGCCAACTTGGGGCTTCTTGGAACCAAGCAAATTCAGGATGTCTTGCCTTTTGATTCAGACCTTAACCAACTCCTGACTGGATTAATCTTTGTAGCTCTTGTTATTGGCCTCATGCTCTTTTTCCTTGATACCAAACTAGGCCAAGCCTACATCGCTACAGGTGACAATCCTGATATGGCTCGTAGCTTTGGTATCAATACGGGACGTATGGAACTCATGGGCTTGGTTCTCTCAAATGGGATTATCGCGCTTGCAGGAGCCTTAATTGCTCAACAAGAAGGATATGCAGATGTTTCTCGAGGAATCGGTGTGATTGTCGTAGGGCTTGCCAGCTTGATTATTGGTGAGGTATTGTTCAAGAGTTTGACCTTGGCAGAGCGTCTCATGACCATTGTCGTAGGCTCTATCGCTTATCAGTTCCTCGTTTGGGGAGTGATTGCTCTTGGGTTTAATACAAGTTATCTTCGTTTGTACAGCGCCTTGATTTTGGCAGTTTGCCTTATGATTCCAACCTTCAAAAGCAAATACCTGAAAGGAGTCAAGTTTAGCAAATGACAGCAATTGTAGAATTAAAAAATGCTACCAAAGTCATCACGAATGGCTTTGATGAGGAAAAAATCATTCTGAATGATGTTTCTCTTGAAATTTTCGAACATGATTTCATTACTATTCTAGGTGGAAATGGAGCAGGGAAGTCAACGCTTTTTAACACGATTGCAGGTACCTTACCTTTAACAAGTGGAAGTATTCGTATCATGGGTGAGGACGTGACGCATTTTTCACCTGAAAAGCGGGCTAAGTATTTGTCTCGTGTCTTTCAGGATCCTAAGATGGGTACGGCTCCCCGTATGACAGTGGCGGAAAATCTCTTAATTGCCAAGTTTCGTGGTGAGAAGAGAGGACTCCTGCCTAGAAGGCTTTCAAGCCATAGGGAAGAGTTTCAGGCTACCATTGAAAAAGTGGGAAATGGTCTTGAAAAGCATCTAGATACTCCGATTGAGTTTCTATCAGGTGGACAACGTCAGGCCTTGAGTCTCTTGATGGCAACCTTGAAGCGACCAGAGTTGCTCTTGTTGGATGAACACACAGCAGCTCTTGACCCAAAAACAAGTGTGGCCTTGATGGAATTAACAGATGACTTTGTCAGCAAGGATCATCTGACAGCCTTGATGATTACTCACCATATGGAAGATGCACTGAAGTATGGAAATCGTCTGATAGTCATGAAAGAAGGTCGAATCATCCAAGACCTCAATAAAGAAGAAAAAGCTAAGATGAAAATTTCAGACTACTATCAACTGTTTGAATAGGAGACGGCAGGAACTTCCTGAGACTATATAAAATCAAAACTTAGAAGCACGCAGATGTTTCTAGTTTTTTTAGTGACATAATTAGATCGATTGGTGCACTTGTCCAAGTTGCTTCATTTTATAGTATAATAAGTATTAGCATGGAGTATAAATATAAGATTATTCCTAGCCTTTTAAGAAAATATCAAAATCAAGGATATCTAGGATAATAATAAGTCATTCACAGTGAAAAAATTAAATAAAACATATTGTTTATGGAGGTAAAAAATGACTTACACACAAGAAGACTTTCAGGAATGGATTTTCCAGATTGAATTTAAAATGGATTATTTTACTAAGGATTTTGCCCAAGAGCAAAATTTAATCTTGGACTATAGCATGCAGTCCTTGGATGATTTGGAGGCTTGGATTTTGGCTCATTACGAAAATCACCATGTCTTGATAGAGGATAAAAAACTCTTGGATTATTTAACAGTCTATATCGGAGAAACCTTCCGCAAGCACTTAGGTGGCAAGTGGTTCATTGACCTAAAGAATAAAAAGAATGCTTATTATTCCATGCCTGTGTTGGTTGATCCTTCCTATCGAGGAGAAGTATATATAGCACCCATGACTTTTGCAACGGCTTGTATCAGCAGAAAAGATGGACAATATATTAGCAGAATACTGAAAAATAATCTTCAAGAACAAGTAAAATAAAAGTAACTTATGAGCAATCTTACAAGAAAATAAAAGGATAAGTTGGAGGAGTTAAGGAGAAGATTCCCGATAACATGACAACAGTGAGTTTTTATGAAATATAAGTAGGGAAAGCGTATGAAATGGTTTACTTTTTTTCAGAAATAAGCTATACTAGTTAACGTAAAACTATGATAACATGGAGGTATTGTGTATGGTTGACAAGCAAGTTATTGAAGAAATCAAAAACAATACCAACATTGTGGAAGTCATAGGCGACGTGATTTCTTTACAAAAGGCTGGACGGAACTATTTAGGGCTCTGTCCTTTTCATGGTGAGAAGACCCCCTCTTTCAACGTTGTGGAAGACAAGCAGTTTTATCATTGCTTCGGCTGTGGTCGTTCAGGAGATGTTTTTAAGTTCATCGAAGAATACCAAGGTGTGTCCTTTATGGAAGCCGTTCAGCTCTTAGGGGAGCGCGTCGGTATTCAACTAGCCATGCCTGTCCAGTCTCGTCCTCAACAAGCTTCTCCCCATCAAGCTCTATATGATATGCATGAAGAAGCTGCTCGTTTTTACCATGCAATTCTCATGACGACCAAGATGGGAGAAGAAGCAAGGGCTTATCTATATAAGCGAGGGTTGACAGACGATGTTCTGAAGCACTTCCAAATTGGACTGGCTCCAGCAGAGAGAACTTATCTCTACCAACGTTTGGCTGACAAGTTTGAGGAAAAAGATTTATTGGATTCGGGCTTGTTTTACCTGTCAGATGGCAATCAATTTTATGATACCTTTTTCGGACGGATCATCTTTCCTTTGACCAATGACAAGGGGCAGGTTATTGCCTTTTCAGGTCGTATCTGGCAAGAAACGGATAGTCAGACTGCCAAATATAAAAATAGTCGCTCGACTGCAATTTTTAACAAGAGTTACGAATTGTATCATTTGGACAAGGCAAAAAAGGGAACAGGTAAGATCACAGAGCTCTATCTGATGGAAGGCTTCATGGATGTAATCGCAGCCTACCGTGCTGGTATAGAAAATGCTGTAGCTTCCATGGGAACAGCCTTAAGCAAGGAGCATGTTGACCACCTCAAACGCTTTACCAAAAAAATTGTTCTCAGCTATGATGGCGACAAGGCAGGACAGGCAGCAACAGCCAAGGCACTAGAGGAGTTAAAAGACTTTTCAGTGGAAGTTGTTCGAGTACCTGATGCTATGGACCCAGATGAGTATTTGCAAAAGAATTCTGCTGAAGACCTGGCTTACCTTTTAACCAAGACTCGGATTAGCCCTATAGAGTTCTATATTTACCAGCTCAAGCCAGAAAATAGTGATAACTTGCAGGCGCAAATCGAGTTCATTGAAAAGATTGCACCCCTAATCGCCAAAGAAAAGTCTATCACTGCCCAGAATTCTTATATCCATATTCTGGCGGATAATCTACCTTCTTTTGATTACCAGCAGGTGGAACAGATAGTAAATGAAAGTCGCATTGTTCAAAGGCAGGAAAGAGTCAAAGAGGAGCAACCTCCAGCAGCGATTAGTTTACCTGTAACGCGGCAACTGACAGCAGTCATGAGAGCAGAGGCTCATCTCCTCTATAGGATGGCTGAGAATCCAGTTGTTTTGAATGACTATCGATTAAGAGAAGATTTTTTCTTTGATACCCCAGAATTTCAGATTCTTTACGAATTATTAAGTGAGCAGGGAGAAATCGGCTCAGAGGAGCTTTCTCATCAGACGCCTGAAGTTGAAAATGCCTGGTACCACGTGCTTAGTCTGGATTTGCCAGCTGAGATGTCGCCTCAGGAGCTCGTGGAAGTCGAAGCGACTCGAAACCGTGCCCTCCTCAGCAAGGACAACTTAAGAATTAAAAAGAAAGTGCAGGAAGCTAGTCATGTAGGAGATACAGACACAGCCTTGGAAGAATTGCAACGATTGATTTCCCAAAAGAGAAGAATGGAGTAATAATGGCAACAAAACAAAAAGAAGTAACCACATTTGATGTGCAAGTAGCAGACTTTATCCGTAACCACAAAAAAACAGGAACAGCAACAGACGACGAAATCAATTCAAGTCTGGTTATTCCTTTTACTTTGGATGCAGACGGCATTGAAGACCTTTTGCAACGGATTCAGGATGCTGGAATTTCTATCACAGATAATGAAGGAAATCCAAGTGCGCGTGTTCTTAGTACAGAAGAAGAACCAGAACTCAGTGATGAGGACTTGATTGGCTCAACTTCTGCCAAGGTTAATGACCCAGTCCGTATGTATTTGAAGGAAATCGGGGTCGTTCCTCTCTTGACCAACGAAGAGGAAAAAGAATTGGCCCTAGCTGTTGAGGCTGGTGATATCGAGGCCAAACAACGTCTTGCCGAAGCCAACCTTCGTTTGGTGGTTTCTATCGCTAAGCGCTACGTAGGGCGTGGCATGCAGTTTCTTGACTTGATCCAAGAAGGAAACATGGGCTTGATGAAGGCTGTTGACAAGTTTGACTATTCAAAAGGATTTAAGTTTTCAACTTACGCAACTTGGTGGATTCGTCAGGCAATCACTCGTGCCATCGCTGACCAGGCTCGTACCATTCGTATCCCTGTCCACATGGTTGAAACCATTAACAAGCTTGTCCGTGAACAGCGGAATCTCCTTCAAGAATTGGGGCAAGATCCAACTCCTGAACAAATCGCTGAGCGTATGGATATGACACCTGACAAGGTCCGTGAAATCTTGAAAATCGCTCAAGAACCAGTATCACTTGAAACACCGATTGGTGAAGAGGACGATAGCCATCTTGGGGACTTTATCGAAGACGAAGTGATTGAAAATCCAGTAGACTACACAACTCGTATCGTTTTGCGTGAGCAGTTGGATGAAGTCTTGGATACTCTTACAGACCGTGAAGAAAACGTCTTGCGCTTGCGTTTCGGACTAGATGATGGGAAAATGCGTACTCTTGAAGATGTTGGTAAAGTCTTTAACGTGACTCGTGAGCGTATTCGTCAGATTGAAGCCAAGGCTTTGAGAAAATTGCGTCAACCAAGTCGCAGCAAACCACTTCGTGATTTTATTGAAGACTAAGAGTGAGGAATAACATGACTTATACAGAAGAGCAAATTGAAACGATCAAAACACGCATTTTAAATGCCTTGGAAGAGGTCATCGACCCTGAGTTGGGAATTGATATTGTCAACCTAGGTTTGATTTACGAGATTCGTTTTGATGGTGAAACAGGTCACACGGAAATTGATATGACCTTGACAACTATGGGTTGCCCACTGGCTGACCTCTTAACAGATCAGATACACGATGCGATGACAGAGGTGCCTGAGGTAACCAATATCGAAGTCAAATTGGTCTGGTATCCAGCCTGGACGGTTGAAAAAATGAGTCGCTATGCGCGTATCGCCCTAGGAATTAAGTAATCGATTGGAAAATTACGAGAGACGATTGGAAAAGAGAGGGGCTCCTCCATTTTCCTCTGGTCTCTTCTTTCTTTTACTGATTTTCTTGAAATAAAATGGTATAATGAGTAATATGGAAAACAAAAAATTGCGTATTAATATGCTAAGTTCAAGTGAAAAAGTGGCTGGTCAAGGAGTATCAGGAGCTTATAGAGAATTGGTTAGTCTCCTTCACCGTGATGCCAAAGATCAGTTAATTGTTACGGAGAATCTTCCTGTAGAGGCAGACGTAACCCACTTTCACACCATTGATTTCCCTTATTATTTATCCACATTTCAAAAGAAACGCTCTGGGAGAAAAGTTGGCTATGTGCATTTCTTGCCTGAGACACTCGAAGGGAGTTTGAAAATTCCATTTTTCCTAAAAGGAATTGTCAAACGCTATGTTTTTTCCTTTTACAATCGGATGGAACACTTGGTGGTGGTCAATCCCATGTTTATCGAGGATCTAGTTGCTGCGGGTATTCCACGAGAAAAAATAACTTATATTCCCAATTTTGTAAACAAAGAAAAATGGCATCCATTACCAGCTGAACAAGTTGCACAACTTCGTGAAGAAATGGATCTCGCAAAAGATCAGTTTGTCGTGGTTGGTGCGGGCCAGGTTCAGAAACGAAAAGGGATAGATGATTTTATCCGTCTTGCTGAAGAATTGCCAGAAATTACCTTTATCTGGGCTGGTGGTTTTTCATTTGGTGGAATAACAGATGGTTATGAACGCTATAAGAAGATTATGGACAATCCACCTAAAAATCTAATTTTCCCAGGTATTGTGTCACCGGAGAGGATGCGGGAACTGTATGCTTTAGCTGATTTGTTCTTACTACCTAGCTATAATGAACTATTCCCTATGACCATCTTAGAGGCAGCTAGTTGCGAGGCTCCTATTATGTTAAGGGATTTGGACCTGTATAAGGTCATTCTTGAGGGAGATTATCGTGCTACAAGTGATGTCTCTGAGATGAGAGAAGCAATCCTAGAATATAAAGAAAACCCTGAAGCGTTGAAAGAATTGAAAGAAAAAGCTAAAAGGATATCCAAGCAGTATTCAGAAGAGCGTTTACTGGGAATTTGGTTAAAATTTTATCGGGAACAGGCTGCTCTAGGTAAAAAGTGAGGTAATCTATGCGAATTGGTTTATTTACAGACACCTATTTTCCTCAGGTTTCCGGGGTTGCGACCAGTATTCGAACCTTGAAGACAGAGCTTGAGAAGCAAGGCCATGCAGTTTTTATCTTTACAACAACAGATAAAGATGTGAACCGCTACGAGGATTGGCAAATTATTCGAATTCCAAGTGTCCCTTTCTTTGCATTTAAAGATCGACGATTTGCCTATCGAGGTTTTACAAAGGCACTTGAAATCGCCAAGCAGTATCAACTCGATATCATTCATACCCAGACAGAATTTTCACTTGGATTATTAGGGATTTGGATCGCACGAGAATTGAGAATTCCTGTTATCCATACCTACCATACCCAGTACGAAGACTATGTGCATTATATTGCTAAGGGGATGTTGATTCGTCCAAGTATGGTAAAATATCTGGTACGTGGTTTCCTTCGTGATGTAGACGGAGTAATCTGTCCTAGCGAGATTGTTCGGGACCTTTTATCTAAATACAAAGTGAAGGTTGAAAAACGTGTCATTCCAACCGGAATTGAGCTAGCTAAGTTTGAACGACCTGAGATTAAAGAGGAAAACTTGCAAGAACTTCGTTCGAAGTTAGGTATTCAGGAAGACGAGAAAATGCTACTGAGCCTTTCGCGTATTTCTTATGAGAAGAATATCCAAGCAGTCCTAGATGCTTTTGCTGAAGTATTAAAAGAAGAAGATAAAGTGAAGCTGGTCGTTGCTGGAGACGGTCCTTATCTGGACAGTCTGAAAGAGCAAGCAGTGAAATTAAACCTGCAAAAACATGTGATTTTTACAGGTATGATTGCTCCAAGCGAGACAGCCTTATACTATAAGGCTGCAGATTTCTTCATCTCTGCCTCAACGAGTGAAACTCAGGGCTTAACCTATCTAGAAAGTCTAGCCAGTGGAACGCCTGTTATCGCTCATGGCAACCCCTATCTTGATAACCTGATCAGTGATAAAATGTTTGGTACCCTCTACTATGGAGAACGAGAGCTTGCAGGAGCTATCCTTGAAGCCTTGATTGCTACTCCTGATATGTCTGAACAAAAGTTGGCGGATAAGTTGTACGAAATTTCGGCTGAGAACTTTGGAAAACGAGTACATGAGTTTTACCTTGATGCCATTATCTCAAATAACTTTGAACATGAATTGCATGATGGAAAACCTGTCAGTCAGCGCTTTTTAAAAACGATTTTATATCTACCCCAACAGGCTGTTACAAGTCCAGTAAAAGAGTCTAAGCGTATTTTGCGGGCTTCTCGGAAGCAATTATCCAGAATCAGAGATTATTGGAAAGATGAATTCAAATAATAGAATAAGAGGAAAATATTATGAAAAAATTAATGCGAAGTGGAAAAAACCAAATAATTGGTGGAGTCTGTGCAGGAGTTGCCCATTATTTTGATATTGACCCAACAATTGTTCGTGTTGTTTGGGGTGTTCTTGCATTTTGTTATGGAGCAGGAATCCTTGCTTACATCATTTTATGGGTGGTTGCACCGGTTTCAACAGACTATTAATTTAGAATTATAAAGTGAAAAGGAGAAGTTATGGCTTTTGGAGATAATGGAAAACGTAAAAAAACATTGTTTGAGAAAGTGACACTTGTTGTCGTGCTCATCATGTTGTTTGTAACCCTTGCTGGTATCTTTGCAACTGCGCTTGGAGCTTTTAGCAGATTCTAAGCAAGCTGCGAGAATAGAAACAATAACTAATGACTGGGTTCTCCCCAGCCTTTTTAAAGTGAGAAGAAAATATGAGTATGTTTTTAGATACAGCCAAGATCAAGGTCAAGGCTGGTAATGGTGGCGATGGCATGGTTGCCTTTCGTCGTGAAAAATATGTCCCTAATGGCGGTCCGTGGGGTGGTGATGGTGGACGTGGAGGTAACGTTGTTTTCGTGGTAGACGAAGGCTTACGTACCTTGATGGATTTCCGCTATAACCGTCATTTCAAGGCTGATTCCGGTGAAAAAGGGATGACCAAAGGAATGCATGGACGTGGTGCAGAAGATCTTCGTGTTCGCGTACCACAGGGGACTACTGTACGTGATGCGGAAACAGGAAAAGTCATTACCGACTTGATTGCACATGGTCAGGAATTTATCGTGGCTCATGGCGGTCGAGGTGGTCGTGGAAATATCCGTTTTGCCACTCCCAAAAATCCTGCACCTGAAATCTCTGAGAATGGAGAACCGGGGCAAGAACGTGAGTTGCAACTGGAATTGAAAATCTTAGCAGATGTCGGCTTGGTCGGTTTCCCATCTGTTGGAAAGTCAACTTTGCTTAGTGTCATCACTTCAGCTAAACCTAAAATCGGTGCTTACCACTTTACGACGATTGTCCCTAATTTGGGTATGGTTCGTACACAGTCAGGTGAATCTTTTGCAGTAGCAGACCTTCCAGGTTTGATTGAAGGGGCCAGTCAAGGGGTTGGTCTTGGAACCCAGTTTCTCCGTCATATCGAACGTACACGAGTTATCCTCCATGTCATCGATATGTCTGCTAGCGAAGGTCGTGATCCTTATGAGGATTACCTTGCTATCAATAAGGAATTGGAATCCTACAACCTTCGTCTCATGGAACGTCCGCAGATCATCGTAGCCAACAAGATGGATATGCCTGAAAGTCAGGAAAATCTTAAAACTTTCAAGGAAAAGTTGGCAGCAAACTACGACGAGTTTGAGGAACTTCCAGCTATCTTCCCTATTTCTGGATTGACCAAGCAAGGTTTGGCAACTCTTTTAGATGCGACAGCTGAATTGTTGGACAAGACTCCAGAATTTCCGATTTATGATGAATCCGATATGGAAGAAGAGGCTTACTACGGCTTTGACGAGGAAGAAAAGGCCTTTGAGATTAGTCGTGATGATGATGCGACATGGGTACTTTCTGGTGAAAAACTCATGAAACTCTTTAACATGACCAACTTTGACCGTGACGAATCAGTTATGAAATTTGCCCGCCAGCTTCGTGGTATGGGGGTTGACGAAGCCCTTCGTGCGCGTGGAGCTAAAGATGGCGACTTGGTTCGCATCGGTAAATTTGAGTTTGAATTTGTAGACTAGGAGATTGATATGGGAGATAAACCGATATCATTCCGAGATGCAGATGGAAATTTTGTTTCTGCAGCAGATGTATGGAATGAAAAGAAACTAGAAGAATTGTTTAATCGTCTCAACCCTAAACGTGCTCTTCGATTGGCACGCACAAAGAAAGAAGAAACACAGTCCAAGAAATAAAAAATTCCCGTGATCTTTTGATCACGGGATTTGTGTTATTCGCCAAAGAAAAATGGTGGTGCGTATTTTTTAAGGCTTTCAAAACAAGCTTGCGCTTTTGTAGCATCTTCACAGATAATCATGCAGACATCATCTCCACAAAGCGTTGCAATGACATCTGGAAAGTCCAAGGAATCAATTACAGATCCAAATGATTGGGCTAAACCGGGTAAAGTTTTCAAAATAACTTGGTGTTGGACAGGACGCAACATAACAAGAGCATCTTCCATATAATTTTCAAGACGTTTTTCCCACTTGGAGATAGAGCCTGTATTTAACACGTAGTAAGAATTATCTTCTTCTCGTACTTTTGAAAGGTTCATGGTTTTGATATCGCGTGATAAGGTTGCCTGTGTAACTTGGATATCGTTTTCGGCTAACAAGGCTTGCAATTCCGCTTGGGTATGGATTTTATTTTTTGAAACGAGGGCACGAATAAGTTGGTGTCTGTGTTCAGATTTGTTCATAAGTGTTAATAGCTCCTTTTATGAGGGAATAGTGATAGTAGACTGTGCTAAATCAACAGTCAAGCGATAGTCTGTATTATCTCGAATTGTAATCTCAAAGTCTGTTGTGTAGAGCACTAAGCGGAGAATATCTCCTTCTTTAAGTTTGTAAATAGTTGGTTGAAGTTCTAGCTTGAAGTCCATCCATTCATTTGGTTGAATTTCTTCGATTGTCAAGAGATCATCTCGGTTTTGAAGATTGAGGTAGCCTTTGGTGATGACACGTTGGGCACTTGGGTTGAATGGCAGTTCACAGAGATTTTCTAACATGTGGTAACGACCATTGTCAATGGTTCGGACTGATTGAACCGCTGGATAGGGTTGAAGGTACTTCTGTTGTCCTAGTTGGAGAAGTTGAGCAGACAATAATCCCTTATTCGTACTTGATTTGACACGAAGTTTCAGCTCCACTCGACCATTTAAGTGAATGTCTTGACTTACTGGAAGGTCAATGGTGATTTGATTGGCTTTTCCCTGGTAAAGTTCAGTGTTGAAGGTCTGGTAAGTCTTTCCATAACGTTCAAAATCTTTTTGATCATACTGGTTTTGAATTACCTTTTCTTCAACTCCAAGAGAGAAGGTATGCAGTTCGTCCTGTTTGCCAAAGTCATCAAGTCTCTGCCAAGTTTGCGGTGTAGTATTGTCCTGCCAGATGACAGTAGGAAGTTGATAGTTTGAGTCAAGTCCTAACAATTTTTTACTTAACAAGGCATTCATGGACTCGCGGAAGTCAATTGACTGCCAGTTGTTCATATAGACATGGGCACCATGATGGAAAAAGAGGTGCTTGTTGATATGAGTTGGAAGAGCATGAAACATCTGGTAAACATGAAGAGGTTTGACATTCCAATCCTGAGAACCATGCGTAAAGACGACCTCAGCTTGAACCTTGTGAGCATTGAGTAGATAGTTGCGGTCATGCCAAAACTGATTGTAGTCACCAGTCTTGCGATCTAATTGTTCTTTTACCTTCTCTAAGTCTGCCTGATGAACTCCATTACCACGAATATAATCACCAGCTAGGAGATTACGGGAGTAGGTCAATTCAGCAAGTGAGTCAAAATCCTCACCTGGATAACCACCTGGGCTAGTCACCAAACCATTTTCCCGATAGTAGTTGTACCAAGAGGAAATACCTGCTTCAGCGATAATGACCTCTAAGCCATCAACACCAGTGGTGGCGAGACCATTGGACATGGTGCCTAGATAGGAAATTCCTGTTGTTGCAACTTTGCCGTTTGACCAATCAGCCTTGACTTGACGTTTGCGCGTGTGGTCTGTGAAAGCACGGCAACGACCATTAAGCCAGTCAATCACGTTTTTATATGCTTCAATTTGCTGGTAGTCCCCATTGGTCATGAGACCTTGAGAATCTTTAGTTCCAACACCCGATACATAGAGATTGGCAAATCCTCGTGGGAGGAAGTAGTCGTTGAGAGTGTATGAGCTATTGATATGAGCTAACTTTTCTTTAGCTTCAGAGACGAGTTCAGCTTGGCCGATAGGCTCGACTAAATTCAGCTTGGGCTCCTCAAGCTGAATGGTGTGGGCAGGTTTGACCTCAAACTCCCCTTCCATTTTGTAGAGAGCTTTATCGCTAGCTTTGCCGTTGGTCCCTTGGTGATAAGGGCTGGCAGTCATAACTGAAGGAATTTGTCCATCATAACACGGGCGAATAATGCTGACCTTGACTAAGTCAGGGAGACCGTCTTTATCGGTATCCACACGGCTCTCGACATACACGACTTCACGAATGACATCATGAGTAGAGAAGGTTGCCAAGCTCTTACCGTTAAAGTAGTGGTAGTGATTGTCTTCTGAAATGAGTCCGTCACTAACAAGTTGGTCGATGAGCGTATTTCCTTTTTTAGTTCGCGTATTGAGTAACTGATAAAGATTTTCGATGAGATCTCCATAAACAATAGGAAATCCAGTTTCTTTACGGAATTGTTCGGCGTCCTCAAAGTCAACAAAATAGTTAAACCCTAAAAGTTGAAAAACTACCGTGTAGAAAACATCAACAGTTAAATCACGCTCTGATTGGAAAAAAGTTAATAGATCTGTTTCGTTATCCGCGGCCAAAGTGGATAGGGCATAATCAGTGTTAGAATAAGTGAAAAAACTCCAACGGATGAAATCTTCAAATTGCTTTTTTAAGGGCAGTTGAGGTGACAATTCCAGACCAAGACTTGCTAGTTCATCTAATTGTTGAGAACTAGTGGTCGGAAGATAGCTAAATTGATTAAAACGCATGGTTCTCTCCTTTGAAAACAGACTGAATTTATTATATCAAAAAATAAGGAAAAATGGAATAAATAAACTTTGATGCAAGAAATTTCGTGAAGCGGAATACCTATTTAGTAAGTTATTATAAAATGATGAATAAATACTATAATAAAAAGCCCTTTCTTAGAATTTTTTATATGTGAAATTGCATATAGAGTCCGGCTTTATTATACTTTACTTAGTATAAAAATGTCTAAAATGATATTCAAATCCATCTTATAATATTAAAAATTAAAGGGAAGAAAGACGGAGAGGTTGTAAATGCTGATGTTGAAAAGAAAGCATCCGAGTTGCTTCAATATCCAACTTAAAATGGTATAATAGTATTATATCTAAAGCAAGGAGGAGATGGAATGATTGCACAGCTCGACACCAAGACTGTTTATAGTTTTATGGAAAGTGTGGTTTCGATTGAAAAATACGTACAAATGGCTAAAGAATACGGTTATTCTCACCTTGCTATCATGGATGTGGATAATCTCTATGGAGCCTATCATTTTCTAGAAGCAACTCGTAAGCATGGTATTCAACCTTTAATTGGTCTAGAAATGACCTTGGTCAAAGATGAGGACAATATTTCTCTTCGTTTTCTAGCCCTATCCACTAAAGGTTATCAAGAGTTGATGAAGTTATCCACTTTAAAAATGACTGGACGGAAAAATTGGTCTGACTTCACCCCCCACCTCGAGGATGTGGCCATTATTGTTCCCTATTTTGAGGGGATCGAACAGTTAGATTTAGGCTATGACTATTATATCGGTGTTAGTCCAGATACTCCTCAAGAAGTCTTTACTAGGCCCATTCTTCCACTCTATCAAGTCAATTCTTTTGAAAAAGAAGATATTCAAGTTTTACAAATCTTATCGGCAATCAAGGATAATGTCAGCCTAAGAGAAGTGGATGTGCATTCACAACAAGGAATCTTTCTACCTGCCTCAGACTTGGAAGCACGGTTTAAAAATCACTTCCCTCAGGCACTTGCTAATCTCCAAGATTTGATAGAGAATGTTAGTTACCAACTCGACCCAAGTTTAAAACTCCCTCGCTTTAATCCTGAAAGACCAGCAGTAGAAGAACTTCGAGAGAGGGCTGAGCAAGGCTTGAGTGACAAGGGGCTAACCTCAGCTATCTATCGTGAGCGACTAAATGAAGAATTAGCTGTGATTCATGATATGGGCTTTGACGACTATTTTCTTGTAGTTTGGGATTTGCTCCGTTTTGGACGTTCCCAAGGATATTACATGGGAATGGGGCGTGGTTCTGCGGTTGGTAGTCTAGTAGCTTACTCACTGGATATTACAGGAATTGACCCAGTTGAAAAGAACTTGATTTTCGAACGCTTTTTAAATCGTGAGCGTTACACCATGCCTGATATCGATATCGACATCCCTGACCTTTATAGGCCGGAGTTTATTCGCTATGTTCGTGATCGCTATGGTAGTCAGCATGTGGCGCAAATTGTCACTTATTCGACCTTTGGGGCAAAACAAGCAATTCGTGATGTTTTCAAACGTTATGGTGTTCCTGAGTATGAATTAACCAATATTACGAAAAAAATCAGTTTCCGAGATACGCTAACGACAGCCTATGAAAAGAATTTGCAGTTTAGGCAGATTATCAATAGCAAGATTGAATACCAAAAAGCTTTTGAGATTGCTCGAAAGATTGAAGGTTATCCTCGTCAGACCTCTATCCATGCGGCAGGAGTTGTTATGAGTGACCAAGACCTGACAGACTATATTCCACTTAAATACGGTGAGGATATGCTGATCACTCAATATGATGCACATGCAGTTGAAGCTAATGGCCTTTTAAAAATGGATTTCCTAGGTCTGCGTAACTTAACTTTTGTCCAAAAAATGCAGGAATTACTGGCTGAGTCAGAAGGTATTCATCTGAAAATCGAAGAGATTGATTTGGAAGACAAGGAAACTCTTGCCCTTTTTGCTGCTGGAAATACCAAGGGGATTTTCCAATTTGAACAACCTGGCGCCATTCGACTCTTGAAACGAGTTCAGCCACAAGTCTTTGAAGAGGTAGTAGCCACGACCTCCCTCAACAGACCAGGTGCTAGTGATTATATTGATAATTTTGTCGCTCGTAAGCACGGCCAAGAAAAGGTGTCAGTGTTAGACCCTGCCTTGGAAGACATCCTTTCATCAACTTATGGTATCATGCTCTATCAAGAGCAGGTCATGCAGGTTGCTCAACGCTTTGGAGGTTTCAGTCTTGGTAAAGCTGACATTCTCAGACGAGCCATGGGTAAGAAAAATGCTAAAGAGATGCATTTGATGAAGGAAGATTTTATCACGGGAGCTATGAAATTGGGGCATTCAGAAGAAAAAGCTAACCAAGTCTTTGCAGTGATGGAAAAGTTTGCAGGCTATGGATTTAACAGATCCCACGCCTATGCCTACTCAGCGCTGGCTTTCCAGCTTGCTTATTTCAAGACACACTATCCTGCTATTTTCTTCCAAGTCATGTTGAATTATTCCAGTAGCGATTACATTGTGGATGCATTGCAGATGGGCTTTGAAGTAGCCCCGTTAGCAATCAATAGCATTCCCTATCACAATAAAATTACTCAGAAGAAAATATATCTTGGTCTAAAAGCCATTAAGGGCATGCCAAGAGATTTTTCTTACTGGATCATCGAAAATCGTCCTTTTTCAGGTGTGGAAGATTTCGTCACACGTCTTCCCAAGAATTACAAGAAACTGTCGCTTTTGACTCCTTTGGTTGAACTAGGGCTTTTTGATGAATTTGACAAGAATCGCCAGAAAATCTTAGTGAACCTACCAAACTTATTTGTTTTTGTTGAGGAGTTAGGTGGACTCTTTGCGGATACAAACTATAGTTGGACTGAAGCTGATGATTTTACGGAGGCGGAGAAATTTTACAAGGAGCAGGAACTGATTGGAGTAGGTATCAGTGCCCATCCTCTCCAAACTCTTGCCAAACAAGCCATTTATCCGACGGTGTCAATTGCTAATCTTACTGAGGGAGCTCAAGCTACTCTCCTAGTTGAATTGCAAAAACTAAAAGTGATTCGAACCAAGAAGGGCGAGAACATGGCCTTTCTACAGGTTCATGATAGTAAGTCTCGGATGGATGTGACTGTATTTTCAGACCAATATAGAAAATTCTCCTCTATCCTCTCCGAAGGGAAATTTTACTATATCAATGGGAAGGTTCAATCTCGAGATGGTCGTCTGCAAATGATTGCACAAGATTTGAAAGAAGCAGTGGCGGAACGATTCTGGATTCAAGTTAAAAATCATGAATACGATAAAGAGATTTCACATATCCTAGAACAATACAAAGGCCCAATTCCTGTCATTATCAGGTATGAAGAGGAGCAAAAAACGGTTGTTTCTACACGGCATTTTGTAAAAAAAGAGCCTGCTTTACAGGAGAAATTAAAGGAAATTACCATGAAAACGATTTATCGCTAAAAATACGAAAAATAGAAGAATTTTCGATTTAAATGTGGTATAATCAGTAAGAATGTTAAAAGGAAAAGGAGCAAAAACCAAATGAAACGTATTGCTGTTTTGACCAGTGGTGGAGACGCCCCTGGTATGAATGCTGCCATCCGTGCGGTAGTTCGCCAAGCAATCTCAGAAGGAATGGAAGTTTTTGGTATCTATGATGGGTATGCAGGTATGGTTGCCGGCGAAATTTATCCACTTGATGCTGCTTCAGTAGGAGACATCATTTCCCGTGGTGGTACTTTCCTTCACTCTGCTCGTTACCCTGAGTTTGCACAACTTGAAGGTCAACTTAAAGGGATTGAGCAGTTGAAAAAACACGGTATCGAAGGTGTCGTTGTTATCGGTGGTGATGGTTCTTATCACGGAGCTATGCGCTTGACTGAGCATGGATTCCCTGCTATTGGGCTTCCAGGTACAATCGATAACGATATCGTAGGTACTGACTTCACAATCGGATTTGATACTGCAGTTACGACTGCAATGGATGCAATCGATAAGATTCGTGATACATCATCAAGTCACCGTCGTACTTTCGTTGTTGAAGTAATGGGACGTAATGCTGGTGATATCGCACTTTGGGCAGGTATTGCAACTGGTGCTGATGAAATCATTATCCCTGAAGAAGGCTTCAAGATGGAAGATATCGTAGCTAGTATCAAAGCTGGTTATGAATGTGGTAAAAAACACAACATCATCGTTTTGGCCGAGGGGGTTATGTCAGCCGATGAATTCGGTAAGAAACTCAAGGAAGCAGGAGATACTAGTGACCTTCGTGTGACTGAGCTTGGACATATCCAACGTGGTGGTTCACCAACCGCTCGTGACCGTGTATTAGCGTCACGTATGGGAGCACACGCTGTTAAACTTCTCAAACAAGGAATCGGTGGTGTCGCTGTTGGTATCCGTAACGAAAAAATGGTTGAGAATCCAATTCTTGGAACAGCAGAAGAAGGAGCCTTGTTCAGCCTAACAGCTGATGGCAAAATCGTTGTTAACAACCCTCACAAAGCTGACCTTGGACTTGCTAGCTTGAACAAGAGCTTGTCATAATCAACTTTAACTAATCTGGTAAAATGACCATAAAAGGTCAAATTATATAAAGGAGTCACAAATCATGAATAAACGTGTAAAAATCGTTGCAACTTTGGGTCCTGCGGTTGAAATCCGTGGTGGAAAGAAATTCGGTGATGACGGATACTGGGGTGAAAAACTTGACGTTGAAGCTTCAGCAAAAAACATTGCTAAATTGATTGAAGCGGGAGCTAACACTTTCCGTTTCAACTTCTCACACGGTGACCACCAAGAACAAGGTGAACGTATGGCAACTGTTAAACTTGCAGAAAAACTTGCAGGTAAGAAAGTTGGTTTCCTTCTTGATACTAAAGGACCAGAAATCCGTACTGAGTTGTTCGAAGGTGAAGCTAAAGAGTACTCATACAAAACTGGTGAAAAAATCCGTGTTGCAACTAAACAAGGAATCAAATCAACTCGTGAAGTGATTGCTTTGAACGTTGCTGGTGCTCTTGACATCTATGATGACGTTGAAGTTGGTCGCCAAGTATTGGTTGACGATGGTAAACTTGGTCTTCGCGTTGTAGAAAAAGACGATGCAACTCGTGAATTTGTAGTTGAAGTTGAAAATGACGGTGTGATCGCTAAACAAAAAGGTGTAAACATCCCTAACACTAAAATTCCTTTCCCAGCTCTTGCTGAACGTGATAACGATGATATCCGCTTTGGTCTTGAACAAGGTATTAACTTCATTGCGATTTCATTCGTCCGTACTGCAAAAGACGTTAACGAAGTTCGTGCAATCTGTGAAGAAACTGGTAACGGCCACGTTCAATTGTTCGCTAAAATCGAAAACCAACAAGGTATCGACAACTTGGATGAAATCATTGAAGCTGCTGACGGTATCATGATCGCTCGTGGTGACATGGGTATCGAAGTACCATTCGAAATGGTTCCAGTTTACCAAAAAATGATCATCACTAAAGTGAACGCAGCAGGTAAAGTTGTTATCACAGCAACAAACATGCTTGAAACAATGACTGAAAAACCACGTGCAACTCGTTCAGAAGTATCAGACGTATTTAACGCTGTTATCGACGGAACTGACGCTACAATGCTTTCAGGTGAGTCTGCAAACGGTAAATACCCACTTGAGTCAGTAACAACAATGGCTACAATTGACAAGAACGCACAAACTCTTCTTAACGAATACGGACGTTTGAACTCAGATACTTTCGAACGTAACTCTAAGACAGAAGTTATGGCTTCAGCAGTTAAAGATGCTACAAACTCAATGGACATCAAATTGGTTGTAACTCTTACTAAGACTGGTCACACAGCACGTTTGATTTCTAAATACCGTCCAAATGCTGATATCTTGGCATTGACATTTGACGAATTGACAGAACGTGGATTGATGTTGAACTGGGGTGTTATCCCAATGTTGACAGATGCTCCATCATCAACTGACGATATGTTCGAAATTGCTGAACGTAAAGCAGTTGAAGCAGGTCTTGTACAATCTGGTGACGATATCGTTATCGTTGCAGGTGTACCAGTTGGAGAAGCTGTTCGTACAAACACAATGCGCATCCGTACAGTACGCTAATCTAACATTAAAACCTATCATTCAAGCTGTTCAGCTTGAATGATAGGTTTTTTTATCGAAATGGAATGTTTAATCAATAGGAATGGGAAAAAAATGAAAATTGTGGTATAATAGAACGAAAAGACCTTTTTAGTAAATTTTGAAAGAGTAAAACATGAGAAAAATTGTCATCAATGGTGGACGTCCATTGCAAGGTGAGATCACCATTAGTGGTGCTAAAAATAGTGTTGTAGCACTTATTCCAGCTATTATCTTATCAGATGATATTGTCACTTTAGATTGTGTTCCAGACATTTCAGACGTTGCTAGTCTTGTCGAAATCATGGAGATTATGGGGGCAACTGTTAAGCGTTATGACGATGTCTTGGAGATTGATCCAAGAGGCGTTCAAAACATTCCTATGCCTTATGGTAAGATTAATAGCTTGCGTGCTTCTTATTATTTCTACGGAAGTCTTTTAGGTCGCTTTGGTGAAGCTACAGTTGGACTTCCTGGTGGATGTGATCTGGGGCCTCGTCCGATTGACCTTCACTTAAAAGCCTTTGAAGCCATGGGTGCTAAGGTCAGCTATGAGGGAGATAATATGAATTTATCTGCCCAAGGTAAGGGACTTCACGGAGCAAGTATTTACATGGATACCGTCAGCGTTGGAGCAACGATTAACACCATGATTGCTGCGGTTAAAGCTAAGGGACGCACTGTCATTGAAAATGCGGCTCGTGAACCGGAAATTATCGATGTCGCTACCCTTTTGAACAATATGGGGGCCCACATTCGTGGTGCGGGGACTGATATTATCATTATTGATGGTGTTGAGAAACTTCATGGAACGCGTCACCAAGTCATTCCAGACCGTATCGAAGCTGGAACCTATATTTCACTTGCTGCAGCGGTAGGAAAAGGAATTCGCATTAACAACGTTCTCTATGAACACTTAGAAGGCTTTATCGCCAAACTAGAGGAAATGGGCGTTCATATGACGGTCTCAGAAGACAGCATCTTCGTTGAAGAACAGTCTGATTTGAAGGCCATCAATATCAAAACAGCTCCTTATCCTGGATTTGCAACCGATTTGCAACAGCCTATAACTCCGCTATTGCTGACTGCTCAAGGTCGTGGAACCATTATTGATACGATCTATGAAAAACGTGTTAACCATGTTTTTGAATTAGCAAAAATGGATGCGGATATTACGACTACGAATGATCATATTATCTACAACGGTGGTCGTAGATTGCACGGGGCAAGCGTAAAAGCTACAGACTTGCGAGCTGGTGCAGCGCTTGTTATTGCTGGTTTGATGGCTGAAGGTAAAACTGAAATTACGAATATTGAGTTTATCCTTCGTGGCTACTCAGATATTATTGAAAAACTGCGTAGTCTTGGAGCGGATATTACACTCGTTGAAGACTAAACCGTTGAGGTGATTATGAATATTTGGACCAAATTAGCAATGTTTTCTTTTTTTGAAACGGAGCGCTTGTATTTGCGTCCTTTCTTTTTTAGTGACAGTCAAGCGTTTTTCGAGATTGCTTCCAATCCTGAAAATTTGCAGTTTATTTTTCCCAGTCAAGCAAGTTTAGAAGAAAGTCAATACGCGCTTGCCAACTATTTTATGAAGGCTCCTCTAGGTGTTTGGGCTATTTGTCTCCAAGGAAATCAGGAAATGATTGGCTCCATTAAATTTGAAAAGATTGATGAAATCAAAAAAGAAGCAGAAATTGGTTATTTCTTAAAAAAGGATTCTTGGTCACAAGGTTATATGACAGAAGTAGTTACCAAGCTTTGTCAGCTTTCCTTTGAAGAATTTGGTTTAAAACAATTATCCATCATCACTCATCTGGAGAATCAGGCTAGTCAAAAAGTAGCCTTAAAATCAGGCTTTAGTCTCTTCCGACAGTTTAAGGGGAGCGACCGCTATACACGAAAAATGAGGGACTATCTTGAATTTCGATATATAAAAGGAGAATTCAATGAGTAAACACCAGGAAATCTTGTCCTATCTGGAAGAGTTGCCAATTGGGAAAAGAGTTAGTGTTCGCAGTATCTCTAATCATCTAGGTGTTAGTGACGGAACCGCCTACCGAGCTATCAAAGAAGCTGAAAATCGTGGCATCGTTGAAACTCGACCACGTAGTGGAACCATACGAGTTAAGCCAAAAAAAGTGGCTATTGAACGGCTAACCTATGCTGAAATTGCTGAAGTCACCTCCTCTGAAGTTTTAGCCGGCCAGGAAGGGCTAGAGAGAGAGTTTAGCAAATTTTCCATTGGGGCCATGACAGAGCAGAATATCCTGTCCTATCTCCATGATGGTGGTCTTGTGATCGTAGGTGACCGCACTCGCATTCAACTTTTAGCCTTGGAAAATGAAAATGCGGTCCTCGTTACAGGTGGTTTTCATGTTCAGGATGATGTTCTTGAGTTGGCCAATAAAAAAAATATTCCAGTCCTGAGAAGTAAACATGATACTTTTACAGTAGCGACCATGATTAACAAAGCTCTCTCAAATGTTCAAATCAAAACCGATATTCTGACGGTCGAGAAGCTCTATCGTCCCAGTCACGAGTATGGTTTTTTGAGAGAAACGGATACAGTCAAAGACTATCTAGACTTGGTTCGTAAGAACAGAAGTAGCCGTTTTCCAGTCGTTAACCAATACCAAGTGGTTGTTGGGGTTGTTACTATGCGTGACGCAGGAGACAAGTCTCCCAGTACGACGATTGACAAGGTGATGACGCGCAGCATCTTCGTAACAGGATTGGCGACCAATATTGCCAATGTCAGTCAACGAATGATCGCAGAAGACTTTGAGATGGTTCCGGTAGTCAGAAGCAACCAAACCCTACTCGGTGTTGTAACACGACGAGATGTCATGGAAAAGATGAGCCGTTCTCAGGTTTCTGCTTTGCCGACTTTTTCAGAGCAAATTGGACAAAAACTCTCTTACCATCATGATGAAGTCGTCATAACTGTTGAGCCCTTCATGTTGGAGAAAAATGGTGTCCTTGCTAATGGAGTCTTGGCTGAAATTCTCAACCATATGACCCAAGACCTCGTTGTCAATAGCGGACGTAATCTCATCATTGAACAGATGTTGATTTATTTCTTGCAGGCTGTACAGATAGATGATACTCTGCGGATTCAGGCTCGTATTATTCACCACACGAGACGCTCAGCTATTATTGATTATGATATTTATCATGGTCATCAGATTGTTTCAAAAGCAAATGTTACGGTTAAAATTAATTAGAATCTAGGAGAAAAAATGATAACTTTAAAATCAGCACGTGAAATCGAAGCCATGGACAAGGCTGGTGATTTTCTAGCAAGTATCCATATCGGCTTACGTGATTTGATTAAGCCAGGCGTAGATATGTGGGAAGTCGAAGAGTATGTTCGTCGACGTTGCAAAGAGGAGAATTTTCTTCCTTTACAGATTGGTGTGGATGGTGCAGTCATGGATTACCCCTATGCCACTTGTTGCTCTCTCAACGACGAAGTAGCTCACGCTTTTCCACGTCATTACATCTTGAAAGATGGCGATTTGCTCAAGGTTGACATGGTACTGGGTGGTCCGATTGCCAAATCCGACCTCAATGTATCTAAACTTAACTTCAACAATGTTGAGCAAATGAAAAAATACACCCAAAGCTATACTGGTGGTTTAGCAGACTCATGTTGGGCTTATGCGGTTGGTACACCGTCTGAAGAAGTGAAAAACTTGATGGACGTGACCAAGGAAGCTATGTATATAGGGATTGAGAAAGCGGTTGTTGGCAATCGTATCGGTGATATCGGTGCAGCCATTCAAGAATACGCTGAAAGTCGCGGTTATGGGGTTGTACGTGATTTGGTTGGTCATGGTGTTGGTCCAACAATGCACGAAGAGCCAATGGTTCCTAACTACGGTATTGCAGGTCGTGGACTCCGTCTCCGTGAAGGAATGGTACTAACCATTGAACCCATGATCAATACTGGTGACTGGGAAATTGATACAGATATGAAGACTGGCTGGGCTCATAAAACTATAGATGGTGGACTGTCTTGCCAGTATGAACACCAGTTCGTGATTACCAAAGACGGTCCAGTTATCTTGACTAGTCAAGGTGAAGAAGGAACGTATTAAAATAAAGGGAGCTTAGCTCCTTTTTTTGTATCTAGTCGAGATAAAAAAGATAAGCGTAGCAGACTTCTTACAATTTTTTTCTTTTATAGTAAAATAAGATTAGAATTTTGAGAAAGTAGGTAATTCGTTGGAGTCGATTATATTTCTAGTATCCGTTTTTTTAGCAGGTATTCTGTCCTTCTTTTCACCCTGCATCTTTCCTTTGCTACCTGTCTATGCTGGTATTTTACTGGATGATCAAGGAAATTCGAAAAGTTTCCGCTTTTTTGGAAGAGACATTGCCTGGTCAGGCTTAATTCGGACCTTGTGTTTTATTGCAGGAATCTCCCTCATTTTCTTTATTTTAGGATTTGGAGCTGGATTCCTAGGGCACATGCTCTATGCAGACTGGTTTCGTTATGCTATGGGGACAGTCATTATTCTTTTAGGGCTTCACCAGATGGAAATCTTGCATTTCAATAAACTGGAAGTTCAAAAGACAGTCACCTTCAAACAATCAAAGCCAAATCACTATCTATCAGCCTTTTTACTTGGGATAACCTTTAGTTTTGGCTGGACTCCTTGTATCGGACCAGTTTTAAGTTCGGTCTTAGCTCTAGCGGCTTCAGGAGGGAATGGTGCTTGGCAAGGAGCCGTGTTAACATTAGTATACACATTGGGGATGGCTCTTCCTTTCCTTGTTTTGGCCTTAGCTTCGGGCTGGATCATGCCCTATTTTAGTAAACTAAAACCCCATATGATCCTACTAAAGAAAATTGGGGGAGCCTTGATTATTTTGATGGGATTATTATTAATGCTAGGGCAGTTAAATGCCTTGTCAGGAATTCTTGGATAAAAGGAGAAAAAATGAAAAAAGTTATTTTTGCTGGATTGAGCCTCATGTCTCTATTCTTGTTGATTGCCTGTGGTGAAAAAGAAACCAAACAGACAAGCAGTCCAAAACAACCTGCTGTACAACAAATCGCAGTCGGTAAAGATGCACCAGACTTCACCTTACAGTCTATGGATGGCAAAGAAGTCAAGTTATCAGACTACAAAGGGAAAAAGGTCTATTTGAAATTCTGGGCTTCTTGGTGTGGACCATGTAAAAAAAGCATGCCTGAGCTGATGGAATTAGCTGCCAAACAAGATCGAGACTTTGAAATCTTGAGTGTCATTGCACCAGGTCTACAAGGTGAAAAAACAGTTCAAGACTTTCCAAAATGGTTTCAAGAGCAAGGGTATAAGGATATACCAGTCTTGTATGATACCCAAGCAACTGCCTTTCAAGCCTACCAAATTCGTAGTATCCCAACGGAATACTTGATTGACAGTCAAGGTAAAATCGGGAAAGTTCAGTTCGGTGCTATTAGCAATGCAGATGCGGAAGCAGCTTTTAAAGAGATGAAATGAAATAAAGAAAAAATCGCGATTGTTCGCGATTTTTTTATAGTTTCTCATTGATAAAGCGGATAAATTGATTCCACCAAACCTTCAAAAAGAAGGCTTTTTCTACTTTCTTTTCAGCGACCATTTCAAAAGAAGGTTTTTCAGAAGTGAGATAACCTTGACCGACCAAATCCTGATCGTCATAGGTTAGAGTACCGACAACCTTGCCTTCTTCCAGTGGAGCTATTTCTGATTTTGGTGTGAATTGAAGAGCTGATGTTGTTTCACTTCCAACCCGTTGGACGATTGCAATATCTGACTTAGCAATTGCAGCTACCTTATCTTCTTTCCCATCAAGGACTGTCACTTTACTATCTTTATAGGTTTCGCCTTTCTGAACGACAGTTTTTAAAGCAAAGTTCGCAGAAACATAATCTAAAAGTGAAGAAGTTGCAGTAAAACGTGCATAAGGGTTGCTATCTTGCTGGTCTGCATTTAAAACAACCGTAATGATACGCATCCCTTTCTCAACAGTTGTTCCAACGAAAGAAGCACCGGCTTTGTCGGTAGTACCTGTTTTCAAACCGTCGACACCACCACGATAGGCTGGCATTCCTTCCAACATATAGTTGGTTGAGTGGATTTCAAGTCCAGCAAAAGTAGAAGTTGGCTTTTTGGTGATTTCCAAAACTTGAGGATAATCTCGGATGAGATTACGAGCGACGATTGCAACGTCGTAGGCACTCAACTTGTTTTCATCATCTTTTTTAGAACCGGGATAGATATTATCACCAAGGGTCTCATTATTTAAACCAGTTGTATTTACAATAGTTGCATCTTGAATTCCCCATTCAAGAAGTTTAGCCCTCATTTTATCAACGAAATCTTTCTCAGAACCAGCAATTTTTTCTGCTAGCGCAATCGCAGCACTGTTTGCACTGGATACCATTGTAGCCTCTAATAATTGTTCAACAGTATAATTTCGAGCTTCCATAGGGACGTTACTGGCCTCAGAATTAGTTGTAAGTTTGTAAGGATAGTCCGAAATATCAACAGGTGTAGATAGGCTGATAGTTCCTTGTTCCAGAGCTTCATAGACCAAATAAACTGTAACCAGTTTCGTAATAGAAGCAATTTCTACAGGCTGATTTGCATCTTTTTCGTAGAGGATCTTTCCAGTTGTAGCCTCGACAGCAATGGCATGTTTAGCAGCAACATCAAACTCCTGAGCAGAAACAGTAGAAACTATTCCAAAAACAAAAAGTGTTATAAAAGATAGAATTATTTTTTTCATATTAGCTTTATTTTATCATAAAGAAAAAAAATATTCTCGATTTTATACTAAAGCCATCTTATCTTTTGAAGAAATATGATAAAATAAATAGAGGAGGATGCCTATGTTCCGTAGAAACAAATTATTTTTTTGGACAGCTGAAATTTTATTATTAACACTGATTTTCTATCTTTGGAGAGAGATGGGAGCCATCATTACTCCCTTCGTGACAGTTGTGAATACCATCATGATTCCATTTTTGTTAGGTGGATTTTTTTACTACATTACCAATCCAATCGTTACCTTTTTGGAAAAGAGATGTAAGATTAATCGTCTAATTGGTGTCTTGGTCACTCTCTGTGCTTTAATTGGTGCTATCGTTGTAGGCGTTGTTTATCTCTTACCGATTCTGATTAATCAGTTGACTAGCTTGATTATTTCTAGTCAAAATATCTATAGTAGACTACAAGATTTAATCATTGATTTGTCCATGAATCCAGTCTTCCAAAATATAGATATTCAACAAACCATTCAACAACTTAACCTCTCCTATGTGGATATCCTCCAGAATATCCTTAATAGCGTCAGCAATAGTTTAGGAAGTGTTCTTTCAGCCTTGTTTAGTACAGTTCTGATTCTCATTATGACCCCTGTATTCTTGATTTATTTCTTGTTGGATGGTCATAAGTTGCTACCAATGTTGGAACGTACTGTCTTAAAACATGACAAATTGAATCTTTCTAGCCTTTTAACCAATCTCAATACAACCATAGCGCGCTATATCAGTGGAATTGCGATTGATGCTGTTATTATCGGATGTTTAGCCTATATTGGTTATAGCGTTATCGGATTAAAGTACGCTCTTGTTTTTGCTATTTTCTCTGGAATCGCAAATTTAATTCCTTATGTTGGTCCAAGTATTGGCTTGATTCCAATGGTGATTGCCAATGTGTTCACGGATCCTCATCGTATGTTGATTGCGGTTGCTTATATGCTTATTATTCAGCAAATCGATGGAAATGTTCTCTATCCACGTATCGTTGGAGGGGTTATGAAAGTGCATCCGATTACGATTTTGGTGCTCCTCTTACTGTCAAGTAATATCTACGGCGTCATAGGGATGATTGTAGCAGTGCCAACCTACTCTATTCTCAAAGAAATCACTAAGTTCTTGGCGAAATTATATGAAAATCATAAGGAAGCTAAAGAACTGGAAAAATCAGAATCCATTTAGAATCAGGGGAACCTGATTTTTTTGTGAGCATAATACCGCTAGAATGAAATAAGCTTGAATTGTATAAAGAAGCAGAAGAACAGCACTTTGTAAGATTCAGATTAATTCATAAAATATGTGTAAAACACTTGCAATTTAGCAGAAATTTGATAAAATAGTAAGGAAAGTTAGACTGTATTGCCTACTGTCTATCTATAAAATATATTTTATTGGAGGCTTTTACTCAAATGGCAAAAGAAAAATACGATCGTAGTAAACCACACGTTAACATTGGTACTATCGGACACGTTGACCACGGTAAAACTACTTTGACTGCAGCTATCACAACTGTTTTGGCACGTCGCTTGCCTTCAGCAGTTAACCAACCTAAAGACTATGCGTCTATCGATGCTGCTCCAGAAGAACGCGAACGCGGTATCACTATCAACACTGCGCACGTTGAGTATGAAACTGCAAAACGTCACTATGCTCACATCGACGCTCCAGGACACGCGGACTACGTTAAAAACATGATCACTGGTGCCGCTCAAATGGACGGAGCTATCCTTGTAGTAGCTTCAACTGACGGACCAATGCCACAAACTCGTGAACACATCCTTCTTTCACGTCAAGTTGGTGTTAAACACCTTATCGTCTTCATGAACAAAATTGACTTGGTAGACGACGAAGAATTGCTTGAATTGGTTGAAATGGAAATCCGTGACCTCTTGTCAGAATACGACTTCCCAGGCGACGATCTTCCAGTTATCCAAGGTTCAGCTCTTAAAGCACTTGAAGGTGATACTAAATATGAAGACATCATCATGGAATTGATGGATACTGTTGATGAGTACATCCCAGAACCAGAACGTGATACAGATAAACCATTGCTTCTCCCAGTCGAAGACGTATTCTCAATCACTGGACGTGGTACTGTTGCTTCAGGACGTATCGACCGCGGTACTGTTCGTGTCAACGACGAAATCGAAATCGTTGGTATCAAAGACGAAACTAAAAAAGCAGTTGTTACTGGTGTTGAAATGTTCCGTAAACAACTTGATGAAGGTCTTGCCGGAGATAACGTAGGTGTACTTCTTCGTGGTATTCAACGTGACGAAATCGAACGTGGACAAGTTATCGCTAAACCAGGTTCAATCAACCCACACACTAAATTCAAAGGTGAAGTCTACATCCTTACTAAAGAAGAAGGTGGACGTCACACTCCATTCTTCAACAACTACCGCCCACAATTCTACTTCCGTACTACTGACGTTACAGGTTCAATCGAACTTCCAGCAGGTACTGAAATGGTAATGCCTGGTGATAACGTGACTATCGACGTTGAGTTGATCCACCCAATCGCCGTAGAACAAGGTACTACATTCTCTATCCGTGAGGGTGGACGTACTGTTGGTTCAGGTATGGTTACAGAAATCGAAGCTTAATTCGATTAAGTTCCCAGAAGAACAATTATTTAAGTCAGACACTAAAAGAATCTTGCCTTGCAAGGTTCTTTTTTTGTTCTTGATCTATTTAAAGTGCTCCTACTCTAGCAGTATAATCGTTTTTTTGGTATAATAAAGGTTATGGAAATCGAAAAAACCAATCGTATGAATGCGCTTTTTGAATTTTATGCTGCGCTTTTGACAGACAAGCAGATGAACTATATTGAACTCTACTATGCTGATGACTACAGTCTTGCTGAGATTGCTGAAGAGTTCGGTGTCAGTCGTCAAGCTGTTTATGATAATATCAAGCGGACGGAAAAGATTCTAGAAGATTATGAGATGAAACTGCACATGTATTCGGACTACATTGTCCGCAGTCAGATTTTTGACCAGATCTTGGAGCGTTATCCTAAGGATGACTTTCTGCAGGAGCAGATAGAAGTTTTAACAAGCATTGATAATAGAGAATAAGAGGAAGAAAAATGGCATTTGAAAGTTTAACAGAACGTTTGCAGAACGTCTTTAAAAATCTACGTAAAAAGGGAAAAATTTCTGAGGCTGATGTCCAAGAAGCAACCAAAGAGATTCGTTTGGCCTTGCTGGAAGCTGACGTTGCCTTGCCTGTTGTAAAGGATTTTATCAAGAAGGTTCGTGAGCGTGCAGTAGGGCACGACGTCATTGATACCCTTAATCCTGCACAACAGATTATCAAAATCGTTGATGAGGAACTGACAGCTGTTTTAGGTTCTGATACGGCAGAAATTATCAAGTCACCCAAAATTCCAACTATTATCATGATGGTCGGTTTGCAGGGGGCTGGTAAAACAACCTTTGCTGGTAAGCTGGCTAATAAACTCAAAAAGGAAGAAAATGCTCGTCCTTTGATGATTGCAGCGGATATCTATCGTCCAGCTGCCATTGATCAGCTTAAGACCTTGGGGGAACAGATTGATGTTCCTGTCTTCGCGCTTGGGACAGAGGTTCCAGCTGTTGAGATTGTTCGTCAAGGTTTGGAGCAAGCACAAGCCAATCATAACGACTATGTCTTGATCGATACGGCAGGTCGTTTACAGATTGATGAGCTCCTAATGAATGAGCTTCGTGACGTAAAAGTATTGGCCCAACCAAACGAAATTCTACTCGTCGTTGATGCCATGATTGGTCAGGAAGCGGCTAATGTTGCCCGTGAATTCAATGCTCAGTTAGAAGTAACTGGTGTCATCCTTACCAAGATTGATGGGGACACACGTGGTGGTGCGGCTCTATCCGTTCGTCATATCACGGGTAAACCAATCAAGTTTACTGGTACGGGTGAAAAGATTACGGATATCGAAACCTTCCATCCAGACCGTATGTCTAGCCGTATCCTTGGTATGGGGGATATGCTGACCTTGATTGAGAAAGCTTCTCAGGAATACGATGAGCAAAAAGCCCTTGAAATGGCTGAGAAGATGCGCGAAAACACCTTTGATTTCAATGATTTCATCGATCAATTGGATCAGGTGCAAAATATGGGGCCAATGGAAGACTTGCTCAAGATGATTCCAGGTATGGCTAACAATCCGGCCCTTCAAAACATGAAGGTGGACGAGCGTCAGATTGCGCGTAAACGTGCCATTGTATCTTCCATGACACCCGAAGAGCGTGAAAATCCTGATTTGTTAAATCCAAGTCGTCGCCGTCGTATCGCTGCAGGTTCTGGAAATACCTTTGTCGAAGTCAATAAATTCATCAAAGACTTTAACCAGGCCAAACAGCTCATGCAAGGTGTCATGTCTGGAGATATGAACAAGATGATGAAGCAGATGGGAATCAATCCAAATAACCTTCCAAAAAATATGCCAAATATGGGAGGGATGGATATGTCTGCCCTCGAAGGCATGATGGGACAAGGTGGAATGCCCGATATGTCGGGGCTCGGAGGCGCAGGCATGCCAGATATGAGCCAGATGTTTGGTGGAGGTCTCAAAGGTAAAATCGGTGAATTTGCCATGAAACAGTCTATGAAACGTATGGCAAACAAAATGAAAAAAGCGAAGAAAAAACGTAAATAAAAAAGGAAAGTAGAAGTGCTTACCTTACCAATAAAAAGAACCCTGAATCGGATTCAGAGTTCTTTTTTAGTGCGATTGGCCTATTCCCACTCAACGGTTGCAGACTCCTTGAGAATCGCTATATAATAGGCTTTTTAAGGAGTTAGTAATTCTTTGGTGGGGTTTTTGGTGGGAATGTTATTTTAAAATTGATTGGTTCCCGTTGAAATGTACTAAGCTAGAAGATGGAAAAGAAACATTAATAATTCCTACCATTTCATTAGTGATAACTTCATCAGCACCATCCCATAGATGTGAGTAGTGTTTCAAGGTGATTTCAGGAGAAGAGTGTCCTAAACGTTTTGATAGAATAAGTACAGAAACATTTAATTCATTAATTAACAGCGAGGCATGGCTGTGGCGGAGACCCTTTGCTTGGATAGGTTTTACGTGAGCAATCTTGGCGTACCTTTTAATAATCCTTGAGATTGTAGACTTCAGCATAGGTAAGCCATCGTATGAAAAGATAAAATCGTTCTCGTGTCCTAGTCCAATCTTTTTTTGAGCTTCACGCCATTTTTTTAACACATCAATTGTATCTTTATCTAAACTAATCATCCTTTTCCCGTCATTGGTTTTTGTGTAGGAATTACGAGTCCATTCTTTTTTGTTTTTAACAATAAGCATATGATGAACTCGTAGGCGTTGCTTATCAAAGTCAACATCATTCCATTGAAGGGCACAGCCTTCATTTACACGTACGCCAGTCATGAAATATACCCAAATCATCACGAAGTTTAAATGTTCATATACATCTTCAATGTAAATTTGCGAAATAACAGCTTCAAATTCGCTTTTTGTCCAATATGGGATATTACTTTTCCCTTTAGGAATGGCATTAGATTGCTTAGAAATATTTTTTTCCACATATCCCATTTGCAAAGCATAGTCTAATGATTTCCTAAACATGCCAAAGATGAGGCTAGAATATCCTTGCGAATACCCGGCACCACCCTCATCTTGACTAGTCAGTAACCATGTACGAAACATCTGGACTTGTTCAAGTGTTATAGAACGGAGTGTGGTGTCACCAAAACGCTCACAAAGCTGTAAAAGATTTTTCTCTCTAACTGAAAATGTGCTATGCTCAACTGTTGTTCTGTAATATGGAATATAATGTTCTTCCATAAATTGCCTATATTTCATACGGTAGTTAGAATAACCTTGAGCTTGATGATATTCATGCTTCAGTCGGGTTAATTCCTTATTTGCATCTGCTGCCGAGTTAAATGGATTTCCGTGTTGATCTACCCTTGATTTCTTTCGTACACGTTTCCCGGTTACTCTATCTCTACCAAATTCGGTTTGAATAAAATATTTTCCGTCTTTGTCAGTATAGACTCCAGGAAATTTAGTTCTCTGTTGATTTTGTGGCATTATTCCTCCTTGTGAAGTGAAACACCCAGAATTTCTTCAACAGCAACGATAGGGACATGCCCTAAACGACGATTATTATAAAAGGCATACCCCTTTTGTACCATAATTTGCTTAGCTTGTCTAATAATTGAAACGGCAGTATAGGGATTGTAACCCATTTTAATTAAATCTTCTTTGTTCAATGTTTGTTTCATAATTAATAATCCTCTTGAAATTTCTATATTTTATTGCGATAATATAAGTAGGTAATAGATATTATTACTAGTATATTTTGAGTTTGTTTCTGACACCGACCAAAGTTTGGAAACAAGCTCTTTTTTAGTTCTAAAAAATTCACACATAACTATTTCCTTTCTCAAATATTAAACTCAAACTGTTTACATATAAATATATGCTTATTGTTATATCAAGGTTTACAGCCATAAATATAAAAAAGTTATTATTTAATTTGCTTTATTTTTATTGATCTCTAAATCTTTATCAGGGAATTTTTCTAAAACATGGTTTCTAATTTTATTTTTTTGATTTCGAGTATTAGATTTTATAATTTTCTTAAAAATATTATTTCTATAATCTAATGTATAATCTTTTAAAGAATGTTTATGTGTATGAGTCGATGTAGTATCTTTATGACATCCTAAACCTTTTTCTCTAGCAACGTCTAGTGATTCATAAAATACTTTAAATATATCTCGAACGTGCCAAGTAATCATTAATCCAGTCTCGTTTTTTTCAGAATAATATTTTTCGCTATTTTGAAAATGTTCTATTATTGTTTTTTTGGTTCTACCTTTATTTTTGCTAAAACCAATATTTATCAATGCTAAAATTTCTTCGTCTAAAACCAAAGGGGACAAAGTTGTAAGAGAGTAGTTGTTTACTTGCATTAAAAATTCTTTAATATATTTTTTAGGACCGTATTTTCTATACACATCTTCAAGTACTTTTTTAGTTTTGCTACTTGATTTTTCAATTAACTTTATATACACATTTATTGTTGAATGAAGTTTTGATTCCAAATATTCTATCAATTGTGCATCATTCAGTAAATCTAAGGAATTGGTTCCCAATAATTCTTTTATTTTATTTTTCTTTAATACTAGTTCAAATCTTTGGACATTAATATTTTCTAGTTTTGAACCCTCTCTTCTAATTTGTCTTTTTCTTTTTGCTTTTTCAATTTTATCGTAAAAAACAGTTAATTCATCAGTACTAATCTTACAACTCAAAATTGGATAGTCATAGTTGTCCTTTTTACTTTTCTCATTTCCAAAATTCGGAGAGTTTCCTGATGAAAGACATTTGTGTAGAAAACTTCTGAGTTGAAGGTTGGGAGTTTTATCAAAAGCAATAGTATAAGCGAGCTCAATTTCGATAAAAAGAGCAGTCGAGTATGTAATGATAATACCGTAATTATTTTTAATAAAATCGATTGCGTTTGATAATCTATTTTTAATCTCCTTAATACCAACCGTCTCGAAATTTAAACCTCCATGAATTAATTCAATGTAACAGTAGGGTGTTTTAAAATCTGATGTATCAAAAGAAATAGTGATTTTCCCGAAAAATTCTGATTTAATATCTAAACTAAGTAACTCTCCATCTATAGAGGTTTTTAGATTACATGAACTATCCTGATTTAAATTCTTAATTTCTACACGCTCTACAGAAAAATCCTGTAGGGATAATTTACATTTATCTATTCCAGCAAAACAAGGCATTGATGAGAAAACATCTAATATACTATTTTCATTATTGATTTCTTCTTCTAAAAGCCTTTGCTTTTCTTCCGGTGTTAATTTTCTTCTAGCCATTCTATTAAGTTCCTTTCATATAGTATTTTGATAAAGTATGTTGTTTGGCTAAGATCAACATCTTTTTCTAAAGGTTAGTTAATTTTTTTAAGTTTCCATTTATTTACTTCCTTCTTTGTTTCATTGATTAGTATGCCATAAATATCATGAAAACTTGTATTTTCTAAAAAAAATGAAAAATTTTTTAAAAAATAAAAAAAGCACTCAATCTTTGAGTGCTTTAAAAACGCGTCGTAACAAGGTTTTGAAGGAAAAAGTAAGTTTTTATCTACTTTACTTTTTTTTTTATAAAATTTTTTATTTTTCATTTAAATTTAGGATGTTGAGAAAAAGTTCAATAATTTTAGTACGATTCTTATTTAGTTAAATTTTTTTCGTTTTGTTTGACGTTCAATTCAGCGCGTTTGATAGCTGATTTAATGTTTGCAAAAGTTCTCATCTCCATTTAATTCTAAATATCGCGTTATACTTGAAAATAACTCATTTGACAAGGGGAAAAACATTTTTTTGTGAAATAACGCCCTATCTGGGCTTTCTTGCCTTAGAAACCAGGCCTACAATTATTATTACAATCGTAATCGCCAAGGGAGAGGACTGCAATGGATTCTTGAAAAAATTTTTTTAGAAGGTTAGGGGATGGACTTGACGTGTCTAGGTCATCTGGTATGATAGAAACAGAAAGAGAGGAGAGGTCAAAAATGAAATTATTACATACATCGGATTGGCATATTGGCCGGACCTTGAATGGCTATAGTCTGCTGGAAGAGCAGAAGTACGCTTTTGAGCAGATACTGGCGATTGCTTTGGCAGAAAAGGTTGATGGGGTTATTATTGCGGGGGATCTCTATGATAGTTCGGTGCCCAAAGCGGACTTTGTGACCACCTTTGAGCAGATGCTGAGGGAGATGAATCTGGAGCACCAACTGCCTATCTATGCTATCTCGGGTAACCATGATAGTGCCAAGCGGCTTAATTTTAGCCGGGAATGGATGCAGCACCAACAGCTTTATCTCAATACCTTTATTGAAGAGGCCATGAGTCCAGTCGAGACGGAGGACTGTCAGATTTTCCTCCTGCCTTATTTTGACCCGATGGATGCTCGGATCTACCTACAAGAAGAGCAGGGCTGGTCAGATGAGGAGGCCAAGAAGGTTCGGACT
Organism: Streptococcus halitosis; assembly: GCF_023147855.1. Classification (GTDB taxonomy): domain Bacteria; phylum Bacillota; class Bacilli; order Lactobacillales; family Streptococcaceae; genus Streptococcus; species Streptococcus halitosis_B. Next base: position 403,299 of record NZ_JAHXOP010000001.1, on the reverse strand, counting down.
CTGGTGGATGCCATGCAGGCCTTGCTTCCCCTCTTGGTGGCCCGGTTTGCTCCTGGTAAAAAGCATATCCTCGTCACCCACTTTGCGGTTACTGCCTCAGGCAAGGATCCTCAAGACTTGACGAGTGAGACCAGCTCGACTGTAGGTGGCCTTGCGACTCTGAATTCAGCGATTTTTTCAGACTTTGACTATGTGGCCCTGGGGCATATCCATACCCATCATGCATCCCCTAGTGAGACGGTGCAGTATTCGGGTAGTCCGGTCAAATTTAACGTCAAAGAGGCTGGAACTGATAAGGGAGTCTATATCCTTGAGTTTGATGAAAAGGGGGTAGAAAGTCGTTTTGTCAAGCTGGAGCAGGAAACTGACCTGGTCGCTCTCAAGGAGGATTGGGAGACTCTGACAGATCCTGGCTTTTATCAGACTCAGCCTTGTCATCAAGCTTGGTTTGCCATCCAGGTGCAGGACTTTGATCGCAATGAACATGTGGGCAAGAACCTGCGAGCCCAGCTGGAGCAAATCTATGGGACAGTTGTGGAGCTAGACTATAGCTACAAGCAGGAGACCATTCGTAGTTCGGCCCAGTTGGAGTTAGTAGAGGATATTTTGACGAAGATGAGTAAGGAGAAATCATGAGACCGATTGCTTTAAAACTATCTTATTTTGGGCCTTTTGAGTCAGCAGATATTGATTTTCGAAACTTTATAGAATCACCAATTTTTCTGATTTCTGGTGATACGGGAGCTGGGAAGTCAACGATTTTGGATGCCATGTCCTATGCTCTTTTTGGGGCGACAACAGGGAGTCGTGGTCCCAAAGAGGTTCGGAGTCAGTTTGCGACTGTTGAGGAAAAGACCCAGGTGACCTTTTACTTTGAGCAGGGGAGTCATCTGTATAGAGTCGTGCGTTCGCCAGAGCAGACGCTTATGGGCACGCGTAAGGTCAGAGATCAAGCGCCTGAGGCCTCTCTGGCCATTGTTAATGGGGTCAATGGCAAGGAACTTCAGAGTCTGGCTAGCAAGCCCAAGGATGTAGGGCTTGAAATTGCAGGCATCCTTCGCCTAGACCATGAGCAGTTCAAGAAAATCATTCTCCTACCGCAAAATGATTTTTCTCGCTTTCTCAAGGACTCGTCAGAGGAGAAAAAGAAGATCCTCAAAAAAATTTTTGGAACAGAGGTTTTTGAGGACTTCCAAAGTCGGCTTAAGGATCGATATATTTTGGCCAAGTCAGCAGACGAGGAGGCAACAAGAGCGCTCCAGACTCACTACCAGTCAGATACATGGACCCCAGAAGAGCAGGATAAGATTGAGGATGCTTTGGAAGCAGACCGGTTGGAGGAGACAGTTCGTGGGCTCCTCCAGGTGCGTAAGGAAAGTCATGAGCTGGCTAAAAAGGCCCATCAGGAGGCAACAGCAGAGCGAGAACGGATAGATGCGCTCTATCAGACAGGTCAGAAACTGGCGCGGGACTTTAAGAGTTTAGAGGATTTGCAAGCGGACTACCAGGAGCAAATTCTGGATAAAGCTGATGAGCAGGCTGAAAAAAAAGGTCGTCTGAAGCAACTGCGTTGGGCAGAGCAACTAGCTAGTGATGTTGCTAAAATCGACCAGGCTAGGGCTGATGAGAAGGCTAACCGAGATAAATTAAAGGTACTCCAAGCGGAAAGCCAGGATCAGAAAAAGGCCATAAAAGACCTGGTTGAGCGGAAGAGCGAGCTCTTTAAAAGGGAAAGGGAAATCGATCGCTTACGAGAAGAACTAAAAAAGCTACCGACTCAGATCTTTAAAGCTAAGCAGTCCAAAGACAAGCAGGACAAGATTGATCAAGCCCAGCTGGAGCTAAGCAAATTTCAGGCTCAGCTTAAAGAAAATCAAGCTCAAAAAGAAGAGCAGAGTGATAGACTGGCTCAGCTAGAGGAAAATGTACTAGATTCAGCTTTACTGGATGCAGAAAAAGTTCGACTTGATGCCATGTCTAGCTTTATTGATGGGCAGCTGAAGCCCCAGGCAGCGAACTGCGACAGTGCTCTGAAAAAGGCCAAACAACTGGAGATAAAATGGAAGGACTATCAAAATAAACTGCCTCAGCTAAAAGAGGAATTTGAACAGGCTCAACGGGAAGTTCAGGCAAAGGAGAGGAATCGGCGCCAGATGATGATTGCCCAGCTCCAGGAGGATTTAGTTGAAGGTCAGGCCTGCCCAGTTTGTGGAGCGGAGGACCATCCCTTGGCTGAAAATGGTCATAGGGTATCCAATGAAGAGTTGATCGATCTGATCCAAAGTGTCGACCAGGCCCAAGCCCAGTATGACCAGAAACGGTCAGAACTGGACGTTCTGCAGGAATCGATTGCTAGACAAGAAGAGGATTTTCAAATGCAGAATAAGGAATACCAAGACTACCAGGATCAGTTGAATGCCAGCTATAAGCAATTCCAAGCCAGGTTTGGTGGGGAATTTTCAGACGACTTTGACCTAGCAGCTATTCAGGAAGGCTTCAAAGAGCAGAAGGATAGCTTTGAGGCTAAGTCGAAGCAAAACCAAGAACTGCAGGCTCAGGCTGGTCAGCTTAAGGCTAGTCTCCAAGAGCTAGACCAGGCTCTTAACTTAGTACAAAAGGACCTGAATGCGACTAGTTCGAAGATTGAGAGCCTGGAAGAAGAAATCGCAGAGCTGGATGTCAAGGTTGGCAGTCAGGAACTAGAGGCCCTGCAGAGCGATTGCCAAAAGCAAGTTCAAGGCTATGAGGAGCAAAAAGAGCAACTGGAAAGCCAGCTGAATAAGAATCAGGAGCAGCTTAGTAATTATCAAGGCCAGATCAAGACTCTGGAGTCAACTCTGGCAGACCTTGGTCAGGTCCTTGAGGAGACAGGCAGGAAATTAGCCGAAAAATTAGCAGCAGCGGATGCTCTGACCCATGAGGAAGCGGTCGCTAGAACCTGGATAGATGCCGACCAAGAGCTGGAGGAGCTGAACAGGCAGATCACCCAGTACGAGACTCATGAGGAGCGATTGAAAAAGGATATCCAGCAGCTCGAAGAGAGCTTGTCAGACCAAGAGCGTCCTGATCTAGTCAGCCTAGAGAAAAGCAGACAGGATTCGATTAAGGCGGCTGAAATTCAGGCTAGCCAGGTGACCAGGGCTGAGGTAGCTCAAGCCCAGGCATCAAAAGAGTTCAAGGCGATTGAGAAGATTTTGAGCCAGCAGGCTGACTCCAAAGCTGCCTTTCAGTCTCTCCAACAGCTCTACGATGCTATGTTTGGAAAGACAGGGGGAGACAAGCTGGATCTAGAGACCTATGTCCTCCAAAGCTATCTGGAGCAGATCCTTAGCTATGCCAATGCCCACTTTATCAATCACTTGTCCAATAATCGTTATCAGTTTGAGCTGCCAGAAGAGGCGCGTGACCGCAGGAGTAACCGGGGTCTCGATATCAATGTCTATGACAATGAGACTGGTGAATCTCGCTCAACGGACACCCTTTCAGGCGGTGAGACCTTTATTGCAGCTCTGTCCATCGCCCTTTCCCTCAGTGAAGTCGTGCAAAACTCTTCGCGTGGGGTGCCAATCGATGCCCTCTTTATCGACGAGGGCTTTGGCTCGCTGGATCAGGAGACCCTGCAGAAGGCCATGCAGGTCCTGGAGGAAATCGGTGAGAATCGCTTGGTCGGAGTTATCAGCCATATCGAGGAGATGAAGGCCACTATCCGCCAGCAGCTAGTCATAAAGAAAACAGGTAATGGACGCAGTCAGGTCAAAGTGAGTGTTTAGGAAATTAGATTAGACAATAGAGGTTCAGGAAATTTCTGAGCCTCTTTGTTCTGTCATAGGTGCTGGAAAAATAAGTCTAAAAATTGTTGGGGTTTTGATAAGGGATGTCGCTTTTTGACCTGGTTTGACTCGAGTAGATTTCCTAAACGGATTTATTCCTTTTTGTGTTTACACAACTTATTTTACACTACCAAAAAGTTATTTAGTTTGCTTGTGCGATTAACTTATAAGCATAGGACTTTTGAAACTCTTCTGGACGATTGTGTCCGAGAGCGCGTGATACAATTAAACAAGCCTTTCGATCAAGGACAACACCTTTTAATTCGCCTCGTAGATAAATTTTTTCTTTTTTATCTTTGATATCTTTGGGATCTCGTACGACAAGAAGATAAAGTCGTTTTGCGTATTCAGCACGATATTTATGAGGTTTTAAAGCAGATGGAACTTGAAACACACGCTTTTTACCAACTAGTTTAAATTCTTCAACAAGCCTTTCTAATTCTTCTTTATCTCGCGTAATAATCGGAATCCATCGGTCTCGTGCTCCTTTTGATTTATGCTTTTTACCAATGATTTTAAGATAGTATCGACCATCTTCACGTTTATGTAGAGAATCACCTGTAATAGCTTTTAATTCATTTTTACGTAACCCAGTAGCAGATACGATTGAGAACCAGCGATTATTTGTTTCTTCAGACATCCTGTCGTCATTAGACTTCAAACGATTATTCTTTTTGTCGGCTCGATATCGAATATCCGTTGCAATAAAAGCGGTAGAAGGTACTCCTAAAACTTTGGCTAATGCTGCTTTATAGGTTGACTGGGTTGGAGCAGAAAGCCCTAATTTCTTACAATGTTCCAAGTATTGATTTACTAAGTCAATCCATCCCTCAATATCGTTAGATTTTTCAAGAGTTTCTAGATCTTCGGCAGTAGTTATTGAGGCAACAAAGGAAGCGAATCTGCTCCAGGAACCAGCGTAGTTATGAAGAGTTCGGTCGGTATGGATTAAATGAATGTCTTCTCCCGTTTTTTTGGATTCATTTCGCTTGATACCCTTTCCTTTTTTAAAGCGCGTGACTAAATTAGTCAATCCTTTTGATTGGACGAATTGTTTCCGACCCTCAAAAGTTGTTAGAGAATCTATCTGTTGTTTCTTAGCTTTCTCTTTAGCTTTTCGTCGTTCAGCACGACTACGTTTCTTCTTTGCCATCGTTCTTTCCTTTCTATAGTAGATAATGTGCTTTTAAAGAAGATCTTAAGAAAATTCTTAAGGTCTTTTTAATTCAAGTTGAAGTAGTGCAGTGACTTAAGCTTATATTCACTGATGTAGTATCTTCCCTTTGCTTAGGGCGCTTCTTAATTGATGGCTAAGAAGATAACCAAGTCATTTTACAACATGACAAGTTGACTCAATTCAAATAAGATGTAGAGTTCCATCTTGCAGATAAAAATCTGTTGTTTTTTCTTGTTAGTCTTTTTCAGGTTTAAATGCTCTGAATTTAGCGACTGAGCTAAGCTAGTTTTTGTATTTGATTTTTAGACTTTTGTTATTTACTTTAGTTTTTATACTTTGATTTTTTACTTTGTTATGATCAAAAAATTTTTTTAACTGCTGTTGACATTACTTTTATTATCTATACATTTATTTTTTATTGGTAAATGAAATACAAAAATTGGTTCCTGTTATTTACTTTCGATTTTTACTTCTATTCTTTACTTTGTTACGATCAAAAAATTTTTTTAAACTGCTATTGACATCTTTTTTATTATCTATACATTTATTTTTTTTTAGTTAATGAAATACAAAACTGGTTCTTTCCTAACCCAGCTTAAACCTACTGTTTCCACGATAGCTACCTCCTTTCAAACATAAAAAACGTAGCTATATTAGTTACGTCTCTACTCAATCAATTATCTTGATATTATTAGTATGCCATAAATTTTAAAATAAAAAAATTAGGATAAGATTTTTTACGTTATTCACTTTTACCTAGTACTGTGTGTTTAGCGTGACTTACACATACGTTCCTGTCAACGCTAAACACACAGAAAAATCAGAATCGCAAAAAAATTGAGGGATGAGAGAAAGAGGAAAAACTACAAAAAAAATTAATAAGAGAAACAACTTATGTATCGTTTTTTCTTAATTATTTTTTTTTATTTTGGAATTTATGGCATACTAAAATTATAATAATACTTACGGAGGAAACCACTATGTTTCTAAAATATTATTCACTCATTAACTATATTCTCTATAAAAATCGCAGAGAATTCGAAAACTCATTTGATTGCTACCCCAAAAAGACAGTGTATGAGTTCCATATCAGGGAGTCTACAGGAGGAATGAAAATTAGACAAAAAGAACATAATGCAATTCATGTTAGCCTATTTTCTAATAGTGGAAGTTATATTACACTTTACTTAAGGAATTTTACGCCAGAAGATTTGGTGGCTGTGATGAATTCATTAATCAAGCAGAAGAAAGAACTTGGATATGAGCGGTTGATTTGCTTGTTATCAGAGCTCAAAAATGATGAACGCTTAAGTTTATTGATGAAGTTATCCAAAATGAAATAAACATACTGGGACCAAGCAAACTGCACCCCAAAAGTTAGACAGAAAAAACTAACTTTTGGGGTGTAGTTCAGTCCCTCTTCCTTTAAAAATCCGAATCATCATTTTTATTTCAAATAAGGTAGTGATTCGGTTGATTTATATTGCAATGTAGTGAAATTTAGAATTTCAGAAATCGCTTTGAATCAAGGTCTATACCGTCTAGTGACGTGTAGTGAATCCCTATTTTACTTCTATAAATAACAAACAGGGCAGAGCATTGTATCATATAGAAATTTCAATGTTCTTAAGAGGTGGAACTAGTCAGTCCGCTAAGTATAATAAGAAAAGTAGAAAATCCTATAAGGATATTGACGATCTAGTCGATTTTGATAGACCTGTTCACATAGTTCCCCATATGTTCCGACATAGTTTTGTTTCAGTCATGGCTGATAAGATTGTAAGCCTAAACATTATTAGAGAGTTTGTAGGACATTCAGAAGATAGTAGAGATATAGAAAAAATCTATCTTCATGTCATGCAAAAAGGAAAACATAAAATTGAACAAGCCATGATAGATTTAGCTAAAATCATAAAATGAGTAATAGTTGTGGTTATTGATTCAGTTTCATTAAAAAAATGATATGATAGTGATATAAAGTATCAATTAGGTGTAGGTATGATAAATAGACAAGCTAAGAAGTTTTTTGATTATTATTTAAAAATAGTTGCAACAGAAGAATATCAATCTTATTATCAAAGACATGAGCAGGAAGGATTAGAATTTCATAAAAAGTGCATTGAAGAAAAACATCCCGAATGGAGGACACGGACAGACTATTTTGATGAATTCTCAATTGGCGAGTTTATTATTTTAGATACACTTTCAAATGAGGGTGTTAATAAATTAACGAAGCGTTTATATTCGTTGCCAAAGTCGAAATTTAAAGTGAAAAATTATTATAAAAAACCTACTATATTTAAAAAATACGACTATGTCCATTTAGAATATTTAAGGCATGGAGTCGGAATTTTTGCTGAAATTGAGATAATTGGAGATAATTTTTTCAGCAGTATTGAAATAAGTTGGGCGACGGTAAATAATTATTATGCTATTTTTCAATATAGATTTCATTTAAAACAAGTATTGACAGAGTCTAATCTTCAATTATTTATTTCTGATAATATCAAAAACTTGAGTAAAAAAGATTACATTAATTGGTATATTCTGGATGATGAGGACGATAAGCTTAATTATCTATCTATTGATCAGATGACAAATGAACTTCCTTCTTTGATATGTCAACATTACATAACTACGTTTTTATATAGCGAAAATGGGAAAATGAACAAATTAATTAATCTAACAGTTGCTTTTCGAAAAGACAAAGTTGATATAGATAAAATATACTTCGGGGATATTAGTTATAGTCTATATAATAAAAAAGGCAATTACTATATTTCAAATAGTTTTAATGATAGCAATTATGTTCTATACTCAGGAAATAATTTCATTCCTGGATTTAGTATTTTAGGGTCTATATCGCAATATGGGAACGAGCTCTATTACTTATTATTTGGAGAGCGAGAACTTCACATTTTTGAAAGAGATTTTTCGAAATATGTATCAGGAAGAAAGAACATAATGTTTAATAAAAATTTTTTAAACCTTTTGAAAAAGATACAAAGCCTATCGGAGTCAGAAAACAGAATAGATATTTCTAATTTTAAAAAAGACTTTGAAGATTCTTGGACTATATTTGTATCAAATGACGAAGTTCAACTAGAAAATTTATTTCATAAAAATCTGTCATATTATCGAAATGTAATTAAAGAAAATTATTCCTATTTGAATATGCTTACAGAGATAAATTACACAAAGGCAAATACCATAAGTTCTATCGTTGCTACGATAGTCTCCATTATTGCTACCATTATATCTGTTATTGCTCTCCTAAAGTGATATAATCAGTTAAAATTCAGTTGTTTTGCTAAAATTAAAAGAAAAAAGCCTTTGAAATGCTGATTTCATAGGCTTTTAATATATCTAATCACTTCACTTCTATAAAAAGATTAAATAATTTCTATTTTAGCTGTTAGAAACGTTGGTACATCAATGTTTTTAGAATGCTACATAATAAAAGGTAGAGTGAATGGTAAAGTAGTAAAAATAGTTGTTATCCTAGTTGATTAAAAAAATCTCTGATTTCCTCATCTTTTATAAAATAATATATAATTTTCCCCTCTCTTCTAGTATCCAAAATGTTTTGATTGGCTAGTTTACGAAGATGGTGGGATGCAGATGCCATACTGAGATCTAGTAAAAAGGCTATATCACAGACACAGAGTTCTTCAACAGCAAGGAGATAAAAGATGATATTTATCTGTTTATTATCGGTAAACTTTGATAAAATACGAAGTGATTTTTGGACTTTTTCCTTTTCAAGGTAGTTCGTTGCGGTTGTAACATTTTGTTGATTTATAATATTCACCTGGCATATACTATCTTTTTTCATATTTTTTTCTCCTAGCCGAACACAGTCCTTAGCATGTCAAAGCTGTTGTTTTCAATCAGGATATACATCCCCAATCCTAAATAAACAACGGTAATAAACCATCTGCTATATTTTTCCAAAGTTTCTCCAACAGAAGGGACTTGTGCCAATTTTTGGGCAGAAAAAACCAAGAGATAAATCATGACTAGAAAGGTAAGTAAAGCCACTATCAAATTCGCTAAATTTAAGGTAATAAAATATGGGACAAAAACACCAATATTGTCAGCACCACAACTTGCAAAAGTAATCATAGCGACTAGAAAAATCAGGTTTTTATTATCTTTGCGCAAACCATCTTTTGCAATAGCTTCTCCATCAGAATCTCCTAAAAGCAAAACTTTGAGTCCTAGGAAAATTGGAATCAAACCGAGCAAGCCTAAAATCTCTTTACTAGGAATATAATTTAAGACAAATGCAAAAAGTAAACTTAGCAGTATTAGACTAACAGAGCCTAGAAACTGTCCTAAATAGATGTTAATGATGTCTTTTCTGCTTTTTCTTTTGGCAAAAAATAACATTAGAATAATAAGTAAGTCTACGGCTGTCCCAGAATACAGGATTATTGAAGTAACAACATTTTGAATCATAAAATACCTCATTCAAATATATTTTTGAATGTATTCTAACATTAAACTTTGTAGATGTCAACTTAAAATCCACCAAAATATAGATAAGAAGTTAGTGTACCAAATATTAAAAAGCCCTGCCATCGAAATGATAGCAGGGCTTAACTTCAATATCCAGATGATATATTTATCTAAAAAAGGTAGAGAAAAAGGTAGAGTTTGGACTGAAATATAGTGAAATGTATTAAAATTGAAAAAGAAAAAACGCTTGAAATCAGCGTTTTTCTTATGTATTGATTCGTATTGAATGCTTACTTCACTTCTGTAATTATCAAGTATTACAATCTATATTTCTTTTAATATTTTACCAAATAATTCTTCTAGCTTCCCTAAGTCTCCATAGACAGTTCCGTCCATATAAAGGTTGTAAACTTCATCATCTTGTTCCACTCGTATTTGTGCAGAATACCCTTTTAATAGTGCTAAGGAACGAATAACTTCTCGTTGAGTTCGTCCATTTCCTTCTCGAAAGGGATGGAAATAATTAAGATTATCAAGAATTTTTGCTAAATGTTTAATGATTTCATCTTTTGAGTTGGCAGTTTGATGATAGGAATGAATGAGATGATTTATATAAGTTTCTGCAGCATTAAACGACTGTATCGACATAAAAGGATTACCACTTTTAGAGATATTCACCTTGCGATATTGTCCTGATCAGGCATAAACATCTTGAAACAAATAGTTATGAATGGCTAAAATATTACTCATGGAATAGACTTCAATGGCTTTCAAGCGCAAGTCTGCAAGTCTTTTAGTAACGAATAAGTGTTCATTTCGGTAGGCTTCTTCAATATTTGTAACATTTTGTTTGTTGATTAAGACTGTGGAATTTGGATAGGTATATTGGTGATTAGGGTCAATGTACTTATAGCCTTCGTATTGATTTTTAACCAATATTCAATTCCTTTCGTCTATTGACAACATAAGTTTTTAAATCAATCACATCTTGAACAGTAGGTTCATAATTTTCAATCATTGATGATCCAATAGCATACCAGACGGTATCGAAATCTGAAAAATTATCAAAGGGAATCCCTAAAATTGTTAATTCTTCTTTATTTACATCAAGAGTCATGGCACACCTCCTTATATAACGTTACCTTTATTATACCATAAAATCGGTATTTTTACCTAAAGGGATAGAGACTAAAAAACATAGTATGTTTAATGTAGATTTATGATAAAATAGTTTTATTATAAAAAGAAATAACAGAGGTATAGCATGGAGCCATATATTACAGAAGCTTTAGTAAAAGCAGGGATTGAATTGGGAACTCTAACATTTAAGGGAACAACAACACTAGTGAATAGTAAAATTCAATCATTAAAGGAAGAACGTAACGCCGATAAATTACGAAATACTTATGATGAAATTGTAAATGAGTTACTTTCGGAACGAGAACAGGCAATCAGAATTGCTCAGGCATATAAAGAAGAATATGAAAAAGTACATATTGATGATAAAGATATTGAGTATTTGCACAACACTTTAGAACGGGTTATTTCTCTTCTATCTTCATTTACTAATGTTGAAGATGGGAAAGAAGATTCAATGAAACAATTGGTTGCTCTACTTAATAAGGATACTTTAAAGACTATGCAACTATTAGGATTTAATTACAAGGAGGCAATAGGAGAACCTTTAACGGAGGTTTGCTCAAATGCTATAAGAAATACATTAGGAAGTCTATCATCTAAGAAAAACGTACGTAACAAAAAATAATTGAACCAATGGTGTGAACTTTTTGGTAAAATCTAGCTCAATTTGTGTATTTTTAGGGTAAAATTCACACCATTCAACTGAAATTGATTCAAATTAGATGAAATTCTGTTTTCTGTAAATGTGGGAAAACATTGATTTTAAGCGGATATTGAAACTTATTCAAATAAAAATGTTTCCAACTAGGTCTTAAGAAAGCTTGTAAAGCATCAAATAATAGAAAAATAAAATTTAATATAAAAAAATCCCATCAGAATATTTCTGGTGGGATTTTTGGTGGGGAACCAATCAATTTTGATTTATTTTTAACCTTTTATAACAACTGAAAATGCTGTTAAATCAACCATTTCACTTCAAATCATGTTTATAAATCATTCCCACTCAACGGTTGCAGGTGGTTTACTTGTAATGTCGTAGACGATACGGTTAACGTGGTCCACTTCGTTTACGATACGTACAGAGATTTTTTGAAGGACTTCCCAAGGAATTTTGGCAAAGTCAGCAGTCATACCATCGATAGAAGTGATCGCACGGATAGCAATTGTGTAGTCATAAGTACGACCATCACCCATAACACCAACTGAACGAACGCCTGTGTTGACAGTGAAGTATTGCCAGATATCGCGGTCAAGACCAGCTTTAGCGATTTCTTCACGCAGGATAGCATCAGACTCACGAACGGTTTCTAGTTTTTCTTCAGTGATTTCACCCATGACACGGATAGCAAGTCCTGGTCCTGGGAATGGTTGGCGCCATACGATGTGGTCTGGCATACCAAGCTCTGTACCGAGGGCACGGACTTCGTCTTTATAGAGAGTATTGAGTGGTTCAATCAATTCAAACTGCATGTCTTCTGGAAGACCACCAACGTTGTGGTGTGATTTGATTGTTTGAGCAGTATCTGTACCAGACTCAATTACGTCAGTGTAAAGCGTTCCCTGAGCAAGGAATTTTACATCTTTTAGCTTGCTAGCTTCGTCATCAAAGACATAAACAAATTCGTTACCGATGATTTTACGTTTTTGTTCAGGGTCAGAAACGCCAGCAAGTTTGTCAAGGAAACGTTTTGAAGCATCAGCTTTGACAATATTCAAACCAAACTTACCACCAAGCATGTCCATAACTTGGTCAGCCTCTCCCTTACGGAGAAGACCGTGGTCTACAAAGATACAGATCAATTGATCACCGATTGCTTTTTGGAGAAGAACTCCAACAACAGAAGAGTCAACACCACCTGATAGGCCGAGAAGAACACGCTTGTCACCTACAGTTTCACGGATTTTCTTGATCTGCATATCGATGAAGTTGTCCATTGACCAGTCGCCTTTTGCCTGACAGATGTTAAGGGCAAAGTTGCGAAGGATATCATTTCCGTATACAGAATGGCGAACTTCTGGGTGGAATTGGATACCATAGATGTGCTTGTCAGGGTTTTCAATGGCTGCATAAGGACAGTCAGCAGAAGTTCCAGTACGAACGAAATCAGCTGGGATCTCTGTAACAGCATCGCCATGGCTCATCAACACAATCTGTTCTTCAGGAGTTCCTTCAAAGAGGGCAGAAGTGGTATGGGTAAGTGGTGATTGGCCATACTCGCGGTTACCAGCATCACCTGCAGGGACAACTTTTCCTCCAAGTTTATGAGTTAAAAGTTGCATACCATAGCAGATTCCCAAAATTGGAATGCCAAGTTCAAAAATTTCTGGGTCAATATCAAATGAACCATCTTCGTATACAGAGTTTGGTCCACCAGAGAGGATGATCCCTACAGGGTTAATCGCACGAACCTCTGCAGCTGAGATTTTGTGACTTTTTAGCTCAGAAAAAACACCAATTTCACGAATACGGCGTGAAATCAGCTGGTTGTATTGGCTACCATAGTCCAGCACGATGATTTTTTCGACATCTTGCAAATCAGTTGAAATGTTGCTCATCTTTTTCCTTTCTCAAAAGAAATATCTTTTTCAATATTTTATCACAAATAGGGGCGAATTACCAACTAAACAAGGCAAAGTTTGACTTTTTCTTAGCAAATACGGTACAATGGAGAAAATAAAGAAAAGAAGTGAGAATCATGTTACCAGCTTATATGAAAATCCACGATCAGATCAAAAAGGATATAGATGAGCATCATTGGAAAATTGGTGAGAGGCTTCCAAGTGAGCGAGATTTAGCTGAACAGTTTCAAGTTAGCCGGATGACATTACGCCAGGCTATCTCTCTCTTGGTTGAGGAAGGAGTTTTGGAGCGTCGTGTAGGAAGTGGGACTTTTGTCTCTAGCACTCGTGTCCAAGAAAAAATGCGGGGGACAACCAGTTTTACGGAGATTGTCAAATCTCAGGGGAAAGTACCTTCCAGCCAACTCATTTCTTACAGAAGAACCATTCCAAATGAGCAAGAGGTCGCAAAGTTGGGGATTACTCCAACAGAGAATATTATCCGCATGGAACGGGTGCGTTACGCTGACCAAGTTCCTCTAGTCTATGAAGTCGCATCTATTCCTGAGAAATTCATTAAGGATTTCAAAAAAGAAGAAATCACCAGTCACTTCTTTCAAACCTTGCAGCAACATGGCTACCATATTGGCAAATCCCAACAGACTATTTATGCGAGATTGGCTAAGGAAAAGATTGCTCACTATCTGGAAGTTGAAAAGGGGCATGCCATTTTAGCCTTGACTCAGGTTTCTTATCTTGAAGATGGGACGGCTTTTGAATATGTAAAAAGTCAATACGTGGGCGAACGCTTTGAATTTTATCTTGAAAATAACTAGTTTAGAAAGGCTAGTTTTTTGTTTTTTAAAAGATTAGAATTGTCAAAACAATCTGTCTAGGCTTGATTTTATCCTTTATTTACTATAAAATGAGAAGGAAAAACGTCAAACTTTTATATTGCAAATAGGAGAAAACATGACAAAAACATTAAAACGTCCTGAGGTTTTATCACCTGCAGGGACTTTAGAGAAGCTGAAAGTAGCTGTTCAATATGGTGCGGACGCAGTCTTCATCGGTGGACAGGCCTATGGTCTTCGTAGCCGTGCAGGAAACTTCACCTTTGAACAGATGGAAGAAGGCGTGCAGTTTGCTGCTAAGTACGGTGCCAAGGTCTATGTGGCTGCTAACATGGTTATGCACGAAGGAAACGAAGCTGGTGCTGGAGAATGGTTCCGTAAGTTGCGTGACATCGGGATTGCCGCAGTTATCGTGTCAGATCCGGCCTTGATTATGATTGCAGCAACAGAAGCACCAGGTCTTGAAATCCACCTTTCAACCCAAGCCAGTGCGACCAACTATGAAACTTTAGAGTTTTGGAAAGAACTTGGTCTAACTCGTGTGGTTTTGGCCCGTGAAGTTTCAATGGAAGAATTGGCGGAGATTCGCAAACGTACTGATGTTGAGATTGAGGCCTTTGTCCATGGAGCCATGTGTATTTCTTACTCAGGTCGCTGTACGCTCTCGAACCACATGAGTATGCGTGATGCCAACCGTGGGGGTTGTTCACAGTCTTGCCGTTGGAAATACGACCTTTACGACATGCCTTTTGGTCAAGAACGTAAGAGTCTTAAAGGTGAAATTCCAGAAGAATTTTCAATGTCAGCTGTTGACATGTCTATGATTGACCATATCCCAGATATGATTGAAAATGGTGTAGATAGTCTAAAAATTGAAGGTCGTATGAAGTCAATCCACTATGTTTCAACAGTAACCAACTGTTACAAGGCGGCTGTGGATGCTTACCTTGAAAGCCCAGAAAAATTTGAAGCCATCAAACAAGACTTGGTGGACGAGATGTGGAAGGTTGCTCAGCGTGAACTGGCAACAGGTTTCTATTACGGTACACCTACAGAAAACGAACAGTTATTTGGCGCTCGTCGTAAAATTCCTGAATATAAGTTTGTCGCTGAAGTGGTTGCGTATGATGATGCGACTCAAACGGCAACCATTCGTCAACGAAATGTCATCAACGAAGGCGATCAAGTGGAGTTTTATGGACCAGGTTTCCGTCATTTTGAGACCTATATTGAAGATCTTCATGATGCCAAGGGCAATAAAATCGATCGCGCCCCAAATCCAATGGAACTCTTGACTATTAAGGTTCCACAACCTGTTCAAGCAGGGGACATGGTCCGCGCTCTCAAGGAAGGTCTTATCAATCTCTATAAGGAAGACGGGACAAGTGTCACAGTTCGTGCCTAGATAAGGAAAAGTGAATGATTCAAGCGCAAGGATTGTTAGTTGATGATGAGAGTAGATGTATTCATTATCATAACGAAAAGGACATCGTTTCTCTTCAGTGCTATGAGTGTAAAAAATATTATGCTTGCTATCAGTGCCACAATGCTATAGAAACGCATTTGTTTTCACCTTACCCCTTGACGCTTGCGGAGGATCGACCGATTTTATGTGGGGCTTGTAAGAGGACAATAACATTTCAAGAATATCAAAAGCAGATATCCTGTCCTCATTGCAAATCTCCATTTAATCCAGGGTGTAAACAACACTATTCTTACTATTTCAGATAAAATGAATCTATCCAAGTTCTAAACTTGGATTTTTCAATTTATTTCGGAAAATATAGAAAAAGTGGAGACACATTTCATCATAAAATGAGAAACTTATCTATACAGTAGTATAAAAATAGCAAAAATAGAAATAAATCATCTGAAACGCTTCCAACGTAAGTAAAAAGTTGACAAAAACAAATTTTAGGACTAAACTAAGTAAGTAAATTTTAAATAAAAGGAGAATTCATCATGAATTTAACATTTTTCGGTCTATGTCTTGCCTGTATGGGTGTATCTCTTGCAGAAGGATTTTTGATGAACGGTTTGTTCAAGTCTGCAGCACGCCAACCAGACATCATCCCACAATTGCGTAGTTTGATGATCATGGGGATTGCCTTTATCGAAGGAACATTCTTTGTAACTCTCGTATTTTCATTTATCATCAAATAAAGAGAAGTATAAAATGGAAAAGGGAGGATTCTAGATGGAAGAAAGTATCAATCCAACCATCAATATTGGTCCTGTTACCTTTGATTTAACCTTGACAGCATTGACTTTGTTGTCTGTGGCACTGATTTTTGGCTTTATCTATTGGGCAAGTCGTAATATGACTGTGAAGCCCAAAGGAAAGCAAAATGTACTAGAGTATCTCTATGACTTTGTAGTCGGATTTACAGAACCCAACGTAGGTTCTCGGTACATGAAAGATTACTCACTCTTTTACTTGTGTTTATTTCTTTTTATGGTTATCGCAAACAATCTTGGTTTGATGGCGAAACTTCAAACTACAGATGGGACAAACCTTTGGACATCGCCAACTGCAAATCTCCAGTTTGACTTGGCCTTGTCATTTGGAATTATCCTGATGACCCATATAGAAGGAATTCGTCGTCGTGGTATTAAAAAATATTTAAAAGGTTTTGTAACCCCAGGTTTCATGACGCCGATGAATCTCCTTGAAGAAGTCACGAATTTCCTATCACTTGCTTTGCGGGTGTTCGGGAATATCTTTGCCGGAGAAGTGATGGCAAGCTTGCTTATTACTCTTTCTCATCAGGCTCTTTATTGGTATCCAGTGGCATTTGTTACCAATCTTGTCTGGACGGCATTCTCTGTGTTTATTTCCTGTGTTCAGGCCTATGTATTCACAGTCTTGTCTTCAATGTATCTAGGAAATAAAATTAATGATGAAGAGTAGAAAGGAGTAAATGATGCACGTAACAGTAGGTGAATTGATTGGTAACTTTATTTTAATCGCTGGCTCTTTTATCCTTTTGGTCGTCTTAGTCAAAAAATACGCGTGGTCAAACTTGACAAGTATCTTTGAAGAACGAGCTGAAAAGATTGCTGCTGATATTGATGGCGCTGAACAAGCTCGTCAAAAAGCAGAGACTCTTGCTCAAAAGCGCGAAGATGAATTAGCAGGTAGTCGTAGTGAAGCTAAAACTATCATTGAAAATGCTAAAGAGACAGCTGAAAAGAGTAAATCAGATATTTTGGCTGAAGCTAAGCTAGAAGCTGGTCGCTTGAAAGAAAAAGCTAACCAAGAAATTGCGCAAAACAAAGCTGAGGCTTTACAAAGTGTTAAGGGCGAGGTGGCAGATTTGACAGTTAGTCTAGCTGGAAAAATCATCTCACAAAACCTTGACAGTCATGCCCATAAGGAACTCATTGATCAGTATATCGATCAGCTAGGAGAAGCCTAATGGACAAGAAAACAGCAAAGGTAATTGAAAAATACAGCATGCCTTTTGTCCAATTAGTGATTGAAAAAGGAGAAGAGGACCGGATTTTTTCAGACTTGGATCAAATCAAGCAAGTCGCAGAAGAAACGGGCTTACCTTCTTTTTTAGCTCAGGTAGCAGTTGATGAGTCAGATAAGGAAAAAACAGTTCGTTTCTTTCAAGACTCTGTGTCACCTTTAATGCAAAACTTTATTCAAGTTCTGGTTTACAATCACAGAGCAAATCTTTTTTATGAAGTAATTGCAGATTGTTTGAATCGCCTTGAAAAAGAGACCAATCGTTTTGTAGTAACTATTTCTTCAGCCCATCCTTTAACAGATGAACAGAAGGAACGTCTGCTCCCATTGATAGAGAAAAAAATGTCTCTGAAAGTGCGGAGCGTCAAAGAACAAATTGATGAAGGACTCATTGGTGGTTTTGTCATTTTTGCTAATCACAAGACAATTGATGTGAGTATTAAACAACAACTTCGAGTTGTTAAAGAAAATTTGAAATAGAAAGTGGTGTTCTTTTGGCAATTAACGCACAAGAAATCAGCGCTTTAATTAAGCAACAAATTGAAAATTTCAAACCCAATTTTGATGTATCGGAAACAGGTGTTGTAACCTATATCGGGGACGGAATTGCGCGTGCTCACGGCCTTGAAAATGCCATGAGTGGAGAGCTGTTGATTTTTGAAAATGGCTCTTATGGGATGGCGCAAAACTTGGAGTCTACAGACGTTGGGATTATCATCTTAGGTGACTTTACAGATATCCGTGAAGGCGATACCATTCGTCGTACAGGTAAAATCATGGAAGTTCCTGTTGGTGAGAGTCTTATCGGACGTGTTGTCGACCCGCTTGGTCGTCCAGTTGACGGTCTTGGAGAAATCCATACTGACAAGTCTCGTCCAGTAGAAACGCCGGCTCCTGGCGTTATGCAACGTAAGTCTGTATCAGAACCATTGCAAACAGGTTTGAAAGCTATTGATGCCCTTGTTCCGATTGGTCGTGGTCAACGTGAGTTGATCATCGGTGACCGTCAGACAGGGAAAACAACCATCGCTATTGATGCTATTTTGAACCAAAAAGGTCAAGATATGATCTGTATCTATGTAGCGATTGGGCAAAAAGAGTCAACTGTTCGTACGCAAGTTGAAACACTTCGTCAGTACGGTGCCTTGGACTACACAATCGTTGTGACAGCCTCTGCTTCACAACCTTCTCCATTGCTCTTCCTAGCTCCTTATGCTGGTGTAGCTATGGCAGAAGAGTTTATGTACCAAGGGAAGCATGTTTTGATCGTTTATGATGATCTTTCAAAACAAGCGGTCGCTTATCGTGAGCTTTCCCTCTTGCTTCGTCGTCCACCAGGTCGTGAAGCCTTCCCAGGGGATGTTTTCTACCTTCACAGCCGTTTGCTTGAGCGCTCAGCTAAAGTTTCTGATGAGCTTGGTGGTGGATCAATCACAGCCCTACCATTTATCGAGACACAAGCGGGAGATATCTCTGCCTATATCGCAACCAACGTGATTTCTATCACTGACGGACAAATCTTCCTTGGTGATGGTCTCTTCAATGCGGGTATTCGTCCAGCTATTGATGCGGGTTCATCAGTATCTCGTGTAGGTGGTTCTGCACAAATCAAAGCTATGAAGAAGGTTGCTGGTACACTTCGTATTGACCTTGCTTCATATCGTGAGTTGGAAGCCTTCACTAAGTTTGGTTCTGATCTGGATGCGGCTACTCAAGCTAAGTTAAATCGTGGACGTCGTACTGTGGAAGTATTGAAACAACCTGTTCACAAACCACTACCTGTTGAGAAACAAGTAACCATTCTCTATGCTTTGACACGTGGTTTCTTGGATACGATTCCTGTAGATGACATTGTTCGTTTTGAGGAAGAGTTTCATGATTTCTTTGATGCACAACATCCAGAGATTTTGGAAACTATTCGTGAAACAAAAGACTTGCCAGAAGAGGCAGTCTTGGATGCTGCGATTACAGAGTTTCTCAAACAATCCAGCTTCCAATAAGAATAGAGGTGTCAGATGGCAGTATCTCTAAATGATATTAAAACAAAAATCGCCTCAACAAAAAATACTAGTCAAATCACCAATGCCATGCAAATGGTATCGGCTGCCAAGCTAGGTCGCTCTGAAGAAGCAGCGCACAACTTCCAAGTTTATGCTCAGAAAGTTCGTAAGCTTTTGACGGATATTCTGCATGGTAACGGATCTGGTGGTTCTACCAATCCGATGCTCATTAGTCGTCCAGTTAAGAAAACAGGCTATATCGTTATCACTTCAGACCGTGGCTTGGTTGGAGGTTATAATGCTTCCATTCTTAAAGCTGTTATGGAGTTGAAAGAAGAATACCATCCAGATGGTAAAGATTTTGAGATCATCTGTATCGGTGGTATGGGAGCTGATTTCTTTAAGGCACGTGGTATTCAGCCAATCTATGAACTACGTGGCTTGGCAGATCAACCTAGTTTTGATGAAGTTCGTAAAATTATTTCAAAAACGATTGAGATGTACCAAAACGAACTTTTTGATGAATTGTATGTCTGCTACAACCATCATGTCAATACTCTCACAAGTCAAATGCGTGTGGAACAAATGTTGCCGATTGTTGACTTAGATCCAAATGAAGCGGATGAAGAGTATAGCTTGACATTTGAGTTGGAAACGAGTCGTGATGAGATTCTAGAGCAGTTGTTACCTCAGTTTGCAGAAAGTATGATATACGGGGCTATCATCGATGCTAAGACAGCTGAGAATGCTGCAGGTATGACAGCCATGCAAACGGCGACTGATAATGCCAAGAAAGTCATCAATGATTTGACAATACAGTATAACCGTGCTAGACAGGCGGCGATTACACAAGAAATTACAGAAATTGTAGCGGGGGCTAGTGCCTTAGAATAAGGCTTTGCCTCCCTCGTATCAAAATGAACTTAGGACCTAGGTGAACTAGGAACCGACAGTATCTTATATAGAATAGGAGAAGGAGATGAGTTCAGGTAAAATTGCTCAGGTTATTGGACCCGTTGTCGACGTCTTGTTCGCAGCAGGTGAAACACTTCCTGAGATTAATAATGCACTTGTCGTCTACAAAAATGACGAAAGAAAAACAAAAATCGTCCTTGAAGTAGCCTTGGAGTTGGGTGATGGTATGGTTCGTACTATCGCCATGGAATCAACAGATGGTTTGACTCGTGGAATGGAAGTTTTGGACACGGGCCGTCCAATCTCTGTGCCAGTAGGTAAAGAAACTTTGGGACGTGTCTTCAACGTTTTGGGAGATACCATTGACTTGGATGCTCCTTTCGATGAAGACGCTGAGCGTCAGCCAATTCATAAGAAAGCTCCAACTTTTGATGAATTGTCTACCTCATCTGAAATCTTGGAAACAGGGATCAAGGTTATCGACCTTCTTGCCCCTTACCTTAAAGGTGGGAAAGTTGGACTCTTTGGTGGTGCCGGAGTTGGTAAAACTGTCTTGATCCAAGAATTGATTCACAACATTGCCCAAGAACACGGTGGTATTTCAGTATTTACTGGTGTTGGGGAACGTACTCGTGAAGGGAACGACCTTTACTGGGAAATGAAAGAATCAGGTGTTATCGAGAAAACAGCCATGGTATTTGGTCAGATGAATGAACCACCTGGAGCACGTATGCGTGTTGCCCTTACTGGTTTGACAATTGCTGAATACTTCCGTGATGTAGAAGGCCAAGATGTGCTTCTCTTTATCGATAATATCTTCCGTTTCACTCAAGCTGGTTCAGAAGTATCTGCCCTTTTGGGTCGTATGCCTTCAGCCGTTGGTTACCAACCAACACTTGCTACGGAAATGGGTCAATTGCAAGAACGTATCACATCAACCAAGAAGGGATCTGTAACCTCTATCCAGGCTATCTATGTGCCAGCGGATGACTATACTGACCCTGCGCCAGCAACAGCCTTCGCTCACTTGGATTCAACAACAAACTTGGAACGTAAGTTGGTACAGTTGGGTATCTACCCAGCCGTTGATCCACTGGCTTCAAGCTCTCGTGCCTTGGCACCTGAGATTGTTGGTGAGGAGCACTATGCAGTTGCTGCTGAGGTCAAACGTGTCCTTCAACGTTACCATGAATTGCAAGATATCATTGCTATCCTTGGTATGGATGAACTCTCTGATGAAGAAAAGACTTTGGTTGCTCGTGCCCGTCGTATCCAGTTCTTCTTGTCTCAAAACTTTAACGTTGCCGAACAATTTACTGGCCAACCTGGTTCTTATGTACCAGTGGCGGAAACAGTTCGCGGCTTTAAGGAAATCCTTGAAGGAAAACATGACCATCTACCAGAAGATGCTTTCCGTGGTGTCGGTTCAATCGAAGATGTGATTGCAAAAGCTGAGAAAATGGGATTTTAAGAGGTGATCTATGGCTCATTTAACTGTCCAGATCGTGACACCAGATGGCCTCGTCTATGATCACCATGCCAGCTTTGTATCGGTACGAACTCTGGATGGTGAGATGGGGATCTTGCCACGACATGAAAATATGATTGCGGTTTTAGCGGTTGATGAAGTAAAGGTAAAACGAATCGATGACGATACTCATGTGAACTGGATTGCAGTGAACGGAGGAATTATCGAGATTGCCAATGACATCATTACTATTGTAGCAGACTCAGCAGAACGTGCTCGTGATATCGATATTAGCCGTGCCCAACGTGCTAAACTTCGTGCTGAACGTGAGATTGAAGAAGCACAAGATAAACACTTGATTGACCAAGAACGGCGAGCTAAGGTTGCTTTACAACGTGCCATTAACCGTATCAATGTCGGAAATAAACTGTAAAATAAAAATGAACTTGCTTAAGCGAGTTCATTTTTATTTTACATTAATGTTTAAATGTGATGCAAACAGCTTCGGGAACTTGGAAATCGTTAGAAAGCTCAGCTAATCGACCAGTTTCGGGATTACGTTTAAAGACGGTTGCATTATCTGAATCTTGGTGAACTGCAATTAGAAATTCTTGGTCAGGAGTAAGATTGAAATCGCGCGGATTTTGTCCGTGGCTGGGCACAATTTCTAATAACTCCAGACTACCATCAGCTAGGATGCTAAATACAGCAATGGAATCATGACCTCGGTTTGATGCATAGAGATATTTACCATCTTTTGAAAGACGAATGGCGGCAGTAGCATTAAATCCCTCATATCCATCTGGCAAAGTCGAAATGACTTGCATGCGTTCAAATTCACCAACACCATCGTAAATCAAGACTTCAATGGTACTGTTGAGTTCACAGATGAGGTAGGCAATCTTATAATGATGATGGAAAACGATATGGCGAGCACCTGCTCCAGCTTGGCTATGATAAGTATAGAGTTTACTTAGTTTTCCTTCTGGGCTAACATCGTAGGTCGTTACTTCATCCGTACCTAGATCACATGTGACGAGATACTGGTCAGGTGTTAGATCTGTAAAGTGTACATGTGGGGAAGTTTGGTTTTCATGAGGGCCTTGTCCACTATGCTGATCCAGATCCGTTTGGATGAGGCTACCATCCGTTTGACGTTTATAAACCAGAACTTGACCTTTATGATAGTTGGCCCCATAAACGAGATCACGCTTTTCATCCACTGCCACATAACAATGAGGAGCGCCTTCTTCAACCACATGATTTAGCAAAGCGCCATCTGTCTTGTAAGCAGCGATTCCACCTAAGCCATCCTGGCTCCCTACGGTGTATAAGTGTTGCTGTTGGTCAAAGGCAAGGTAGGTCGGACTTGGTTCAGCAGCAAAGAGTTCAAGATTTGCAAGCTGGCCTGTTTCTGTATCAAAATCTGCCTTGTAAATCCCTTTAGATAAGCGACGAGTGTAAGTTCCAAAATAAACAGTTTCTTTCATGTCCATACCTCTTAATAATGATAAATTTATTATACCACAAAATGAAATTCTTAACTGACTTTCATCATTTTTTGAAAATTACAGAAAACATCTTAGGGAGATTTATTTAGTTTTTACCTTGCTTTCAAAAATCAAAGTGATATAATAATCATATATTTGATTTAAAGGAGTGTTTTATGAAAAAACGTATTTTTCTAACGGCTGCAGTAGCAGTATTGTCATCAGCACTACTAGCAGCTTGTTCGTCTGGTGGTAAAAATGCCAACCAACCTGTGACTTATACTTATGTCTTCTCATCGGATCCCGCAACTTTGGACTACACAGTTTCTGGAAATTCCAGTACCAAACAGGTGACTGGGAATGTCATTGATGGTTTGCTTGAGAATGACCAATATGGAAATCTTGTACCGTCTGTAGCAGAGGACTGGAGTGTTTCTAAAGATGGTTTGACTTACACCTATAAAATCCGGAAAGGAATTAAGTGGTACACTAATGAAGGCGAAGAATATGGTGAAGTAAAGGCTCAGGATTTCGTGACAGGTTTGAAACATGCTGTCGCTAAGAAATCACAAGCCCTCTATCTTGTACAGGATTCAATCAAAGGGTTGGATGATTATATTAACGGGAAAACAGATGATTTTTCTACTGTTGGAATTAAGGCGACAGATGATTATACACTCGTTTATACGCTTAATAATCCTGAATCTTTCTGGAATTCCAAGACAACGATGGGTGTTTTAGCACCAATCAATGAAGACTTTTTAGCCTCTAAAGGGGATGATTTTGGTAAACCTACTGATGTTACAAGTATTCTATACAATGGTCCTTACCTTCTGAAAGGTCTCACATCGAAATCTTCAATCGAGATGACAAAAAACCAAAACTATTGGGATAAAGGAAATGTCTTCATTGATGATATAAAATTGACCTTCTTTGATGGTCAAGATGCAGACTCTCTTGGTCGTGGTTTTGATGAAGGACACTACCCAGCAGCTCCGCTCTTTAAGAATTCTGCAAACTATGAGCGATTCAAAGAAAAATACAAAGACAACATTGTGTATGGTCAACAAAGAGGAGGTAGCTACTACATTTCAACTAATATTGACCGTGTAGCCTATAACCATACTTCTAAAACAACGGACGAAGAAAAAACATCTACTAAGAAAGCTTTGTTGAACAAAGATTTCCGCCAAGCCTTGGCTTTTGGAGCAGATCGTAAGGCTGCTGTCTCTCAAGTATTTGGTGATGAAGTTGCCCCTCGTAAATTACGTACTAGCTTTACACCTCCAACATTTGTTCAAATTGGGGATCAATCTTTTGGTCAAGTAACAAAAACAGAACTTGACAAGTTGGATACTGCTTGGAGCGATGTTAGCTTAGATGATGCACAAGATTCACTTCATAATGTAGATAAAGCTAAAACTAAACTTGAAGCGGCTAAGAAAACTCTTCAAGCCGACGGTGTTCAGTTCCCTATTCATTTGGACTTGCCAGTATCCTCTACTCAAACGGATTTTGTACGTCAAGCTCAATCGTATAAACAATCAATAGAGGAAGCTCTTGGAGTTGAAAATGTCGTGGTTGATATCCAACAAGTTTCTGATGATGAATTGGGAAGTATGACCGTTCTTGCAACTTCAAAAGACAATATCGACTGGGATATCAATCCAAACAGTGGATGGAGCCCAGACTATGCAGATCCATCAACCTATCTTGATGCATTTGATCCAACATCTGGACCAACTCTTCTTGGAGCACTTGGTATTGCACCAGGATCAGATAGTTCAGCCATTAAGGCAGTAGGATTGGATAAATACAAAGAATTACTTGATGATGCTAACAGTGAGAAAACAGATCTCGAAAAACGCTATTCAAAATATGCTAAAGCTCAAGCATGGTTGACAGATAGTGCTTTGATCATCCCTGTTAACTCTGATGGAGCCCAAATGCTTGTTACAAAGAAAGTTCCAGGAACAGGAGCAGATGGTTGGGTCGGTGATAAAACAGGCGAAAACAGTTATAAATATCTGAAGATTCAAGATAAGATTGTGACAAGTAAAGAAATGGAAGAATTCCGCAAGAAATTTGCTGAAGAAAAAGCAAAATCAAACGAAGAATACCAAAAACAACTATCAAGTCATATTAAAGATTAAATAAATCTCCTCAATTGAGGAGATTTTTCTTTTTGTCTATCTATGTAAGCACTTTAAAAAAGAGTTATTTTAGTCTAAAAATGGTATAATGAGAGAATGACAGAAAGGATGTATTTATGGAACATAAAGAGAAACATTTTAGCCTATCTTGGTTCTTCAAGTGGTTTTTAGATAATAAAGCTATTACTGTTTTCTTAGTGACCTTGTTACTGGGCTTGAATCTTTTCATTCTAAGTAAGATTAGTTTTATCTTTTTACCGGTTTTGGATTTTCTAGGAGTTGTCATGTTGCCAGTTATTTTATCTGGTTTACTTTATTATCTCCTCAATCCGATTGTTGATTGGATGGAGAAACACAAAATCAATCGTGTTCTTGCCATTAGTATTCTCTTTGTTATAATTGGTCTCTTTATCATTTGGGGGCTAGCGGTTGCTATTCCAAATCTGCAACGTCAGGTCTTAAATTTTGCGAAGAATGTGCCGACATACTTGGAAGATGCTGATAAGGTTATCAATGATCTTGTAACCAAACGTTTACCAGATGATTTTAGGCCGCAGTTGGAGCAGGTTCTTGCGAATATTTCTACTGAGGCGACGATGTGGGCGAGCAAAATCTCTTCCCAAGCCGTTAACTGGGTGAGTGCCTTTGTCAGCAGTGTATCTCAGGTTATTGTAGCGGTCATTATCGTACCTTTCATGCTCTTTTATCTTTTACGTGATGGAAAAGGTTTGCGAGATTATTTGACCAAGTTTATTCCAACGAAGTTAAAAGAACCTGTCGGACAAGTTTTGTCAGATGTTAATAAACAGTTGTCAAACTATGTTAGAGGACAGGTTACAGTTGCTATTATCGTGGCGATTATGTTTATTATCTTCTTTAAGATTATTGGTCTCAGATATGCTGTGACCCTGGGGATTACGGCTGGCATCCTCAATCTAGTACCTTACCTAGGTAGTTTTCTAGCGATGTTGCCTGCTCTGGTTTTGGGCTTAATAGCGGGGCCTGTCATGCTTTTGAAAGTGATTATTGTCTTTATTGTTGAACAAACGATTGAAGGTCGCTTCGTTTCTCCGCTTATTTTAGGTAGTCAGCTAAACATCCATCCGATCAATGTCCTCTTTGTTCTCCTAACTTCAGGGTCTATGTTTGGTATTTGGGGAGTTTTGCTGGGAATTCCTGTCTATGCCTCTGCTAAGGTCGTTATCTCAGCTATCTTTAACTGGTACAAAAAAGTCAGCGGTTTGTATGAAGAAGAAGGGAAGGAAATCAAGAGTG
Organism: Streptococcus halitosis; assembly: GCF_023147855.1. GTDB lineage: Bacteria > Bacillota > Bacilli > Lactobacillales > Streptococcaceae > Streptococcus > Streptococcus halitosis_B. The sequence continues at coordinate 376,502 of NZ_JAHXOP010000001.1, read as the reverse complement.
AACAATAGTCAACGCATGCTCCAAGCTTTGGATGACCAAGATTTAAGCAAAGCAGATCAGTATTTTCACAAAGCCCTTGAAACAGATTCAAGTGAGGTTCTCTATGAACTAGCAAGCTATCTAGAGGGAATTGGCTTTTATCCTCAAGCAAAAGAAATTTACCAAAATATCGTTACAGAATTTCCAGAAGTGAATCTGAACTTAGCTAGTATTGCTAGCGAGGATGGCAATGTTGAGGAAGCCTTTGCTTACCTTGAGGAAATCAAACCTGAAAGTGACTGGTATGTATCGGCCTTGGCCTTGAAGGCAGACCTCTATCAGTTGGAAGGATTGACAGATGTAGCACGTGAAAAGTTACTGGAAGCCTTAAATTACTCAGATGATGCCTTATTAGTTTTTGGTTTGGCTGAGTTGGATAGCGAGTTAGGGAATTATCAGGAAGCCATTCAGGGCTATGCTAAATTAGACAATCGCTCCATCTATGAGCAAACGGGTGTCTCAACTTATCAGCGAATTGGCTATGCTTATGCCCAGTTAGGTAAGTTTGAAGCTGCAACAGAATTCTTAGAAAAAGCTTTAGAATTAGAATATGATGACCAAACTGCCTTTGAACTGGCTAGTCTTTACTTTGACCAAGAAGAGTATCAAAAATCTGTTCTTTACTTTAAGCAGATTGATACCATTTCACCAGATTTTGAAGGATATGAATATGGTTATAGTCAAGCCTTGCATAAGGAACATCAGGTGGAAGAGGCCCTTCGTATCGTTAAAAAAGGACTGGAGAAAAATCCATTTGAGACTCGGCTCTTACTAGCTGCTTCTCAGTTCTCGTACGAATTGCATGATCCTAGTGCTGCAGAGCAGTTTCTCCTTACTGCTAAGGATGATGCAGAGGATACAGAAGAAATTTTCCTTCGCCTTGCAACTATTTATATGGAACAAGAGCGGTATGAAGATATCATTGCTCTCCAAAGTCAAGAACCTGAAAATCTCTTGACCAAGTGGATGATTGCCCGTTCTTATCAGAAAATTGAGGATTTAGATAAGGCCTATGAACTCTATCAGGAACTATCGTCTGACCTCAAGGATAATCCTGAATTTCTGGAGCAGTATACTTATCTCCTACGTGAATTGGGATATTTTGAAGAAGCTAAAGTGCAAGCTGAAGCCTATTTAAAATTCGTTCCAGATGATGTTCAGATGCAAGAACTCTTAGAAACACTTTAAAAGTTATCTCTCTAAAAACGTATCCGTCAATTTGGCAGATACGTTTTTTTGGAAGAAATAGAATTTTTTTCAATTACTCTTGCTAAATTGTTTATTTATGCTATAATAGGAACAATTATTTTTAGGAGGTGCAGTATGTCTTATATGTTTGAGATATTACCAAGTTTGTTAAACGGTGCAAGTATGACACTTCAAGTATTTGCTCTGGTCTTGATCTTTTCAATTCCTTTAGGTATTGTTGTTGCCTTTGCTTTACAAGTTCGCTGGAAACCCCTCCATTATCTGATTGACCTTTATATTTGGGTGATGCGAGGAACTCCCTTGCTCTTGCAATTAATCTTTATTTACTATGTTCTTCCTAGCATTGGGATACGTTTAGATCGTTTGCCTGCTGCTGTGATCGCTTTTGTATTGAACTATGCAGCCTACTTTGCAGAAATCTTTCGTGGTGGGATTGAAACCATTCCCAAAGGGCAGTATGAAGCCGCAAAAGTGTTGAAATTTAGCCCCTTTGCTACAGTTCGCTATATCATCCTTCCTCAGGTTACAAAGATTGTCTTACCGAGTGTCTTTAATGAAATTATGTGTTTGGTCAAGGATACTTCCTTGGTCTATGCTTTGGGGATTTCAGATTTGATTTTGGCTAGTCGGACTGCAGCTAATCGAGATGCCAGTCTTGTGCCTATGTTTTTAGCTGGAGCGATTTATTTGATTATGATTGGTCTTGTAACCATTGTAGCGAAAAAACTTGAGAAGAAGTACAGTTATTACAGATAGGAGGATTGCTATGTTAGAATTACGAAATATCAATAAAGCCTTTGGTGGCAAACAAATCTTAACCAATTTCAGCCTATCAATTCCTGAAAAGCAAATCCTCGCAATCGTAGGTCCATCAGGAGGAGGCAAGACCACCTTGTTACGTATGCTAGCTGGATTGGAAACCATCGATTCTGGAGAAATCTACTATAACGGCGAATCGCTAGCTATAGATGAACTAGAAAAGCGCAATCTTCTGGGATTTGTTTTCCAAGATTTTCAACTCTTTCCGCATTTGTCAGTTCTAGAAAACTTAACTCTGTCGCCCATAAAAACCATGAGCATGGAGAAGGAAGTTGCTGAGAAGAAGGCGCGTGGTTTGTTAGAACAACTTGGGTTAGCTGGGCATGCAGATGCCTTTCCTTTCTCATTATCTGGTGGGCAAAAACAACGGGTGGCCTTAGCACGCGCCATGATGATAAACCCAGAAATTATTGGATATGATGAACCTACATCGGCCTTAGACCCAGAATTGCGATTAGAAGTAGAAAAACTTATCCTTCAAAATAAAGAGCGTGGGATGACCCAGATTGTTGTGACCCACGACCTTCAGTTTGCAGAAAATATTGCTGATCAGATCCTTAAGGTTGATCCAAAGTAGGAGGTGTCTATGAAGAGAAAGAAAATTGCCCTTGTACTTGCTCTGTTCTTTAGCTTCTTCCTGACGGCTTGTGCTCAGAAGGTAAGTGATCCAAATCAGGATAACTGGGCCAAATATCAAAAGCAGGGTAGCATTACCATTGGCTTTGACAATACCTTTGTTCCCATGGGATTTGAGGAAAAGAATGGCCAGTACGCGGGCTTTGATATTGACCTAGCCCAAGCTGTCTCTGAAAAGCTAGGGATTCAGATTAAATTTCAACCCATCGACTGGGATATGAAAGAAACCGAACTACAAAATGGTACCATTGATGCCATCTGGAATGGCTATACAGCTACAGATGAACGGAAAGAGAAGGTTGCCTTTACTATTCCTTACATGGAAAATCAACAAGTTTTGGTCTCTAAAAAGTCTCAAAATATCCACTCAATTCGGGATATGACAGACAAAGTTTTAGGGGCCCAGGCTGGATCTTCTGGTTATTTGGATTTTGAATCCCAGCCAGACTTATTGAAAAATCGTGTCAAAGACCAGAAAGCCAACCAATACCAAAGTTTTAATGAAGCCTTAATTGATTTGAAAAATGACCGGATTGATGCCTTGTTGATTGACCGAGTATATGCTAATTATTATCTCCAGTCTGAAGGAATATTAAATGACTACAATATCTTTTCAGCAGGATTTGAAAGTGAAGCTTTTGCAGTCGGTGTTAGACATGCTGATAAAACGTTGCTAGCTGCTCTGAATCAAGCCTTTATCTCACTATACCAAGAAGGAAAATTCCAGGAAATCAGCCAAAAATGGTTTGGGGAAGATGTAGCCACCAGTCAAGTTAAAAATCAAGAATAAGAAAAGAGATTGAGGAGAAACTCAATCTCTTTTTGCATCAAAAAATCCTCTGGCAAGTACCAGAGGATAAGAGTTTATTTCATTGTTGGGAAGAGCAATACATCACGGATAGTAGTTGTATCAGTGAGGAGCATGCAGAGACGGTCGATACCGATACCCAAACCACCTGTTGGTGGCATACCGTATTCAAGAGCCTCGATGTAGTCGTAATCGATACCTGTTGCTTCATCGTCCCCAAGTTCTTTAGCTTTGGCTTGAGCTTCGAAACGGCTAAGTTGATCGATTGGGTCGTTCAACTCAGAATAGGCATTACCGTACTCCTTAGTCATGATAAAGAGCTCAAAACGGTCAGTAAAGCGCTCGTCTTCAGGGTTTTTCTTAGCAAGTGGAGAGACAGCTACTGGATGCCCATAAACGAAGGTTGGTTGGATCAAGGTTTCTTCGACAAATTCTTCAAAGAAGGCATTGATGATGTGACCAACTTCAGTGTAGTGTTTCTCAACTGGAACTTTCTTCTCAGCAGCGATAGCTTTGGCTTCCTCGAAAGTCATATCTTTCCAGAAGTCTACACCAGTAATTTCTTTGATAGCATCCACCATGTGAACACGTTTAAATGGTTCATTGATTTTGATTTCAGTACCTTGGTAGTTGACTGGACCATCACCTTTGACAGCCTTTGCAGCATGCTGGATAATACCTTCTGTCAAATCCATAATATCATGGAAATCGGCATAAGCTTGGTAAACCTCAATCATAGTAAATTCAGGATTATGAGTTGCATCCATTCCTTCGTTACGGAAGATACGGCCAATCTCATAGACGCGTTCCATACCACCGACAATTAGACGTTTGAGATGAAGTTCTAGAGCTATCCGAAGCACCATGTCAATATTTTGAGCATTGTGGTGTGTAATAAATGGTTTGGCAGCAGCACCACCGGCCTCGTTGTGAAGTACAGGTGTTTCCACTTCAAGAAAATCATGTCCATCTAGATAACGACGGATTTCAGAGATGATTTTTGAACGAGTGACAAAGCGTTCAAAACTTTCGCGGTTAGAAATCAAGTCAAGGTAACGTTTACGGTAAATTGTTTCAACGTCAGTCAAACCGTGGAATTTCTCTGGAAGTGGGCGAAGTGCTTTAGATAAGTGTGTAATGTGGGTTGCCTTGATAGAGAGCTCTCCCATATCTGTACGCATGACTTCACCTTCGACACCAAGGAAGTCTCCTAGGTCAGCCTTCTTAAAGATTTCATAGTTTTCTTCACCAACAGCATCTTTACGAACGTAGATTTGGATTTGACCTTCTCGGTCTTGAAGATGGGCGAAGCCGACTTTACCTTTACCACGTTTACTAACTAAACGTCCAGCGATAGTAGCAGTTTCATTTAATTCACGTAATTGTTCTTTATCGAGTTCTGCAAATTTGTCTTTTAGTTCTTGAGAGTTAGCAGTACGTTCAAAACGTTTACCGAAAGGATCAATTCCTTGTTCACGAAGCGCAGCCATTTTTTCACGGCGAACGATCTGCTGGTCATTTAGTTCTTCCATATGTTCTGTAGACATGAAATCCTCCTAATTTTACTCAAAATTTGATACGATGAGTCTTTTTTGCGATACTCCCATTTTATCATAAATAGTCAAGAAATTCACGGATATTCTTTGAAAACTAAAAAGAACTTGACTATTAAGATCAAGTTCCATTATTTTCCTTGATAGGAAGTGTCATTCCACCTTTCCAGAGTGAAGGTTTCAAAATCCTTGGTTTCTAAAACTGTTAGACTAGCATTGGCTAAACCACCATCTTTTCGAAGAAGGGGTTCTTTATAACCGAGAAGGGTACGAAGACTAGCAGTGAGATTTGCACCATGACCAACAATTAGAACTCTCTTAGCCTGACTCCCCTTCAGAGATTTGATAAATTGAATGGTGCGTTGAGTTGTAGAGTAGAGGGATTCCGCTTCAAACATTCTTGTATCGAACTTAGCTAAGTTTGTACGAAAGGCCTTGATTTGTTGTGGGTAGATGGCCTCTAATGTTGCAATTTTTAATCCCTCTAGTTTTCCGAGATGCCATTCACGCAGGTCAGGAATAGTCTCTAAAGGACATTGTGTTTGGAGTTGACTTTGGATAATTTCAGCAGATTTGGCCGCTCTTGGTAAATCACTTGAATAAATCTCATCGAAAGGGATATTGCTGAGATATTGACCGAGCGCCTTTAAGGTATCAATAGACTCAGGAAGAAGAGGTGAGTCCCCTCCAGCACCTTGGAAACGTCCTTCAAGATTCCAGATAGTTCGGCCGTGACGCACAAAATAGAGTTTCATCAGTTGTTTTCCTCCAAGATATCTGCAAAATCTGCTTTCACAAAGCTAGCCAAGTCTTGTGGAGCAATAATGATACTATGCCCGACTTCCCCAGCAGAGACGATTATTTTGTCCAAATCTAAAGCTGTTTTATCAATAAAAATAGGATAGTTGTGTTTTTGGCGAATGCCGACGGGGTTATTTGCCCCATGAATATAGCCTGTCGTTTTTTCTAGGTCTTTTTGTGGAATCATACTCACTTTTTTATTACCAGAAACCTTTGCTAATTTTTTTTCAGCGAGGTGTTCTGTTATGGGAACGATTCCGATAATTGGGCCTGTCTTGTCCCCCAGCAGAGCCAAGGTTTTAAAGATATGTGTTCGATCATATTCCGAAGGAAGTTCTCCCTCAAGCGCATTGATTTGAATCCCTGTGTGCTCAATTCCTGCTTTGGTCAAGATTTGTTCGACCAAGGTTTTCTTAATCTTAACTTTCTTTGCCATTATTTATACTTATCCTCCAATTGACTCATCCAGATACCAAGCCAAATGCCAAGTGCAAAGAAGAAGGCGATGAGAACATAGCTTACGATGGAAAGTCCAGTGTATTGGATACTTTCAGCACTTCCAGCATTTGGAATCAAAATCAAGAGGGTGCTTGATAGCACAATTCCAATAATAAAGTGATAAACACGGGAGTGGTAGTTGTTCAAGGCATGGTCCATTAATTTTGAAAAAACGATGAGAGTTGCACCTGCACCAATCCCGATAGGAAGGAAGGTACCAAATAAATCGAAGGTCTTAAAGCCAGTTAGCATTGGAGCGTACAGTCCCAAAATCAAGAGTAGATTTGATGGACTTAAACCAGGCACCAAAACACCAAGAGCTAAAAGAACACCTGCCAAGATGAAGTTTACAAAACTAGCACTGAGTGAACCTACAACAAAATTTAAAGCGTAGAGGCCAAATCCTGAAATGATAAAGGTAGTCCAGAACCAAACTAGGTCAATCTTATCACGATCAGACTCTCTAGTAGATTCTTTAAGGAGGCTAGGAACTGTACCGATGATAGCTCCAGCAAAGCTCCACAAAACATAGACTTGGTAATTTTCTAGCAAATACTCGATCGGATAGGAAAACAAACCAATGCCTAGCAACATCCCGATAGCTACTGGGATAAAGTAAAGGACATTCTCTTTAAAATCCTTAAAGGGATGAGCAAGAAAGCCAATCATTCGCTCGTAGATCCCCAAAATCGCTGCCAAAACACCACCAGAAATTCCAGGTAGGATAAATCCTAAGGCGATGACGATTCCTTTAATAACTCTTGCAATCCATGAAAACATATTAGACTCCTCAATTTCATAAATTTCTTTCTCTGTCTTATCAATTATAACACAGACGGCAAAAAAATGAAAAAGCAAGTGAAAAAGTTGCGATTTTCACTTACTTTATGGTCTTAAAAATAGCTTTCTGAAGGTTTCTTCTTTTTCCTTATCAGTAGAAATGAGATTGATATCTAGGTGATGTTCAAATCCTGCAATTTTTCCTTTGGAAGTATACTGATGGAGGTCATAGTCTAAATCAGTATTGGGTGTGGCCTCAAAGTAGCCTGAGTCTGTCCCATAAGAAGGAATCCAGACGGCAGAGAAATTTTCCGTATTGATGCTATGTTCTTGCATGAAATAAACACCAATGTAAATCCCGATATTTTTAGCGCCCAGCGATTCAAGTTTAGCCCGAAAAGCTTCGACTCCGTCATTCATATCGGCCATTGTTTTTTCCTCAACGTCAAGCCAGTAATAACTAGGATTGTATGGAGAAGCAGAATTGTAGAAAACTTCAGCCGCTTTTTCCATTTCTTCTTTGTTCGTACCAGCTAGATAAGCATAAACGGCTACGGGGACATTGCGCTTTTGAAATTCTGAAATGTGATTTTTATAGGATTTATCAACTCCGTTGATAAAGGCCGCATCATTTGCTTCCGTGTGTTGAGTACCACTGTGCACACGAACAATAGCTCCAGAAATATTTTGAGATAAAATATCGTAGTTTATCTCCTCCGGTCTTTGCCAACCAGAAATGTCAATAATGGGTTTATCAAGATTATGCAAGGCCTGGTTTTCAACTTGGACAGTGTTGCTTTTTGACTTGACCGAATGGTCTTCATAAGCTGGTTTATTAAAGATTAAAATAGCTATAACAATGGTGAATAGACTAAAAATAATAGCTGGATGAATCTCTTTTCTCATATCTAATTAGTTTAACGTAAATAGATAAAAAAATCAAAGAAAACGTTGAAAAGATGAATGAACTAGCATGTTTTCCCCTATTTCTCTGTTTGTTTACTCCTAAGGAAGTAAATTATGGTATAATATAAGGGAATTTTTACAGAAAAGAGAATAGTATGTCAAATTATGCCATTATCTTAGCAGCGGGTAAAGGTACTCGCATGAAATCAGATCTTCCAAAGGTACTTCACAAAGTAGCAGGAATTTCGATGTTGGAACATGTTTTTCGTAGTGTTGGTGCTATTCAACCTGAAAAAACAGTTACTGTAGTTGGTCACAAGGCTGAGCTAGTTGAGCAAGTATTGGCTGGTCAGACAGACTTTGTTACCCAATCAGAACAACTAGGCACAGGGCATGCTGTCATGATGGCAGAGCCCATTCTCCAAAATCGCTCTGGCCACACCTTGGTTATCGCTGGGGATACTCCTCTAATCACAGGTGAAAGCTTGAAAAATCTCTTGGATTTCCATATCAATCACAAAAATGTGGCGACGATTTTAACAGCTGAAGCAGCTGATCCTTTTGGATATGGTCGTATCGTCCGCAATGATAATGCTGAAGTTCTTCGCATTGTGGAGCAGAAAGATGCTACAGACTTTGAAAAGCAAATTAAGGAAATCAATACAGGAACTTATGTATTTGACAATGAACGTCTTTTTGAAGCCCTTAAAAACATCAACACCAACAATGCCCAAGGTGAGTACTATATTACTGACGTGATTGGTATTTTCCGTAATGCGGGTGAGAAGGTTGGCGCCTATACTCTCAAGGATTTTGATGAAAGCCTTGGTGTAAATGACCGTGTAGCTCTTGCCACTGCGGAAGCAGTGATGCGTCGCCGTATCAACCAAAAGCATATGGTTAATGGTGTTAGCTTTGTCAATCCTGAAGCAACTTACATCGACATTGATGTTGAGATTGCTCCTGAAGTCCAAATCGAAGCCAACGTTACCTTGAAAGGTCAAACGAAGATTGGGGCGGAAACTGTTTTAACAAATGGAACTTATATCGTGGATAGCGCTATCGGAGCTGGAGCTGTGATTACGAATTCCATGATTGAGGAAAGTACAGTTGCAGATGGTGTGACAGTCGGTCCGTATGCTCATATTCGTCCAGGCTCAAGTCTAGCTTCCCAAGTTCACATTGGAAACTTTGTTGAAGTAAAAGGATCTTCAATCGGTGAAAATACCAAGGCAGGTCATTTGACCTATATCGGAAACTGTGAAGTGGGTAGCCATGTTAACTTTGGTGCAGGTACGATTACAGTTAACTACGACGGGAAGAATAAGTACAAGACGGTCATTGGCAATAATGTCTTTGTTGGATCAAACTCAACTATCATTGCTCCAGTGGAACTTGGTGATAATTCACTAGTTGGAGCTGGTTCAACGATTACAAAAGATGTTCCAGCTGACGCCATTGCTATTGGACGTGGACGTCAAGTTAATAAAGATGAATATGCATTACGTTTGCCTCATCATCCTAAGAATCAGTAGGAGTCTATCATGGAATTTGAAGAAAAAACGATTAGCCGGAAGGAAATCTATCAAGGTCCTATTTTTAAGCTAGTGCAAGATCAGGTGGAACTACCCGAAGGGAAGGGAACTGCCCAACGTGATCTGATTTTTCACAATGGAGGCGTATGTGTTCTAGCTGTGACAGCTGAGGATAAAATCGTCCTTGTTAAGCAATACCGAAAAGCTATTGAAGCCATCTCTTATGAAATTCCTGCTGGTAAATTGGAAATTGGTGAAAATGTAGATCCCATGTCGGCGGCTCTTCGTGAATTGGAGGAGGAAGTTGCCTATACGGGTAAGTTAGAGCTGCTATATGATTTCTACTCTGCTATTGGTTTTTGTAATGAAAAATTAAAACTCTACCTCGCAAGAGATTTAACTAAGGTGGAAAATCCTCGTCCGCAGGATGATGATGAAACCTTGGAAGTTCTAGAGGTTAGCCTTGAGGAAGCAAAAAACTTAATTCAGTCTGGCCATATCTGTGATGCTAAGACGATTATGGCAATCCAGTACTGGAAATTGCAAGAGAAATAGAGGAGTAGCCCATGGGAAAACCTTTGTTAACAGATGAAATAATCGAACGTGCCAATCGTGGGGAGAAAATCTCCGGGCCACCTCTTCAAGATGACGAGGAAACTAAAATTTTATCAACTTCTTCACAAAACTTTGGTTATTCACGTTCTAGAGACTATAATTCTATTCAAGATACTTTAACAATTGAAGTAGAGCCAACGATTCATAAGAGCCGTCGCATTGAGAATACTAAGAGGAATGTTTTTAACTCGAAACTAAACAGAATCTTATTTACAGTCATCCTACTCTTGATTTTACTTGTGTTGGCGATGAAACTTTTGTAATAGAAAAGGAAATAAAATGAAAATTGGAATCATTGCAGCAATGCCAGAAGAGCTCCTACACTTGACTAAGAATTTAGATAGAGCGCAAGAAGTCCAAGTCCTCGGAAATACTTACTACACTGGCACTGTTGGCAAGACAGAAGTTGTTCTAGTTCAGAGTGGGATTGGAAAGGTCATGTCAGCTATGAGTGTAGCGGTGTTAGCTGACCATTTCCAAGTGGATGCCGTTATCAATACAGGATCAGCAGGTGCAGTTGCAGAAGGGATTGCCGTTGGAGATGTAGTAATTGCGGATAAATTGGCTTACCATGATGTGGATGTAACTGCTTTTGGCTATGCTTATGGTCAGATGGCTGGTCAACCTCTTTACTTTGAATCCGATAAGAACTTTATCGCTAGGATTAAAGAGAATTTATCTCAATTAGAACAGACCTGGCACCTAGGATTGATTGCCACAGGGGATAGCTTTATAGCTGGAGATGATAAGATTGCTAGTATCAAATCCCACTTTCCAGATGTTTTAGCAGTTGAAATGGAAGGGGCAGCGATTGCACAGGCGGCTCAGGCTCTTGGTCTACCTTTCTTAGTCATTCGTGCTATGAGCGATAATGCCAATCACGAAGCTTCTATCTCTTTTGATGAGTTTATTATCGAAGCTGGACGTCGTTCTGCCCAAGTTTTACTGGCCTTTTTAAAGGCTATGGATTAAGCGGAAATTTGACAGTTTATCTAGCTTATGATAAGATTTAAGTAAAGAAAAGCTAGAAAACGTTTCAGAGGATATTATGAGTATTGAAATGACCGTCAGTGAGATTGCAGAGGTCTTAGGACTCTCTCGTCAAGCAATCAACAATCGTGTCAAAGAACTTCCAGAAGAGGACACGAAAAAAAATGACAAAGGTGTAACTGTAGTTACTCGAAGTGGCTTGATTAAGCTAGAAGAAATCTATAAAAAAACGATTTTTGAAGATGAACCAGTCAGTGATGATGTCAAACAACGCGAACTGATGGAAATCTTAGTCGATGAGAAAAATGCTGAAATTCTTCGTTTATATGAGCAGCTCAAGGCCAAAGACCAGCAGTTGGCAGAAAAAGATGAACAGATGCGTGTTAAAGATCGACAGATTGCTGAAAAGGACAAACAATTGGACCAACAGCAACAATTAACTCTTCAAGCTATGAAGGATCAAGAAAGTTTGAAACTAGAGTTGGACCAAGCAAAAGAAGAAGTTCAAGCTACCAAAAAAGGCTTTTTTGCTCGCTTATTTGGAGGAAAATAAAGAAGCTGTTTGGGTTATTCACTAACCTGATAGCTTCTTTTATTATTTATGGTTTAAATTGAGTCGGAACCGAGGTAAAAGATGGAAAAATTAAGAGATTATATTGCCTTTGATTTGGAGTTCAATCAATACGAAGGGGTTACCCATTTGATTCAAGTATCAGCAGTTCGCTTTCAAAATGGTCAAGAAATAGGTGCCTTTGATTTTTATGTTCATACTACAGCACCTTTGAAGAGTTTTATCAATGGCTTGACTGGAATCACAGCTGAAACCTTAAAAGATGCGCCAATGGTGGAACAAGTTTTAAGGGATTTTCAGATTTTTGTTGGCAATTTACCTATGGTTGGATACAATGCGGCCAAAAGTGATCTGCCTATTCTCTTGGAACATGGCTTGGACTATCATGACCAGTATAAGGTTGATTTATATGAGGAGGCTTTTGAACGGCGTAGTTCTGACTTACACGGCATAGCCAATCTTAAATTGCAAACTGTAGCGAATTTTTTAGGCTTTCACGGGAAGTCTCATAATAGTTTAGAGGATGCCCGTATGACGGCGCGTGTTTACGAAGCTTTTTTGGAATCAGATGAAGGAAAGCTATTAATAGAAGACCAGAGTAGTTTTTCTATGAATAATCCTTTCAGTGGCTTAGATTTATCCCAATTTTTAGACTAGGAGTGCCTATGAAACCTGAAAAACCTAAAAAACTAGGTTTTAGGAAGATATACTATAACCTAGATAAGATTTTATTTCTATTTTTCTTGATATTTATGATGGTTGAGTTTGTCTGGCTACCATTAAATTCATGGATTGCTGGCATTCTTCTGAGACAAACAGGTTACTTGTTTATCTCCTACAATAACTTTTGGGCGATTATACAAGGCTCGCCTTTTATCAGTTTAGCCTTTCTCATCTTAATTGCAATCAATCTCCTGGTTGCCTATTTCCAGATTTGTCTTTTATTTATTGGGGCTCGCCACCTTCTCTATCATGAAAAGAGAACTTTAATTGAGTACAGTAGAAAAGTATTTCACCAGAGCTTTCTATTTGTCAAACGATTGAGCTTTTGTAAGATGGCCTTTGTCTTCTTTTATGTAGCTCTACTTTTTCCTTTTATTAGGAAAATTTTAAAAATCTACTATCTCAATAAGATTATTATCCCTGATTTTATCGTTACATACCTAGAAGATAAGAACTGGCTGGTAGGGCTGTTGATCATAGCATCCGCTTGGATCTTTCTCTACATTTCTGTTCGTTTCATGTTTGCTCTTCCTAAGATTCTCTTTGAAAGAAAGACAGTAAGAGAAAGTGTGAAATATAGTCTCCAAAAGACGAAGAAAAACGTCCTTTTCTTCTCTTGGCATCTCCTACTCATTATCATTAAAACCTATCTCTTCTTCTTTGTCTTGTTAATTCCCTTGCTCTTTGCTCAGGCTGTAATGGATAATTTTACTCAAAAAGAATCCTTGATTCTTGGTGTGATTAATTTTATCTTGATTAAAAACCTCCATTACATGACCCTGACTTATTTCCTAGTGAAGTTTGTTTCCTTCCTGACAGGAGAAGAGTTGGAGATCATGCCAAGGCGAAAGAAAGACCATCTGATGAGGTGGGGAGTCATGGGGTGTGCAAGTATCTTTTTTGCTTTAGAAGGTTATATCTATCTGGAGTCTCCGGATACCAATACACCTTTAGTGATTTCACACAGAGGAGTAAGTAATAAAAATGGTGTTCAAAATACGGTACAGTCTTTAGAAAAGACAGCCCAACTAAAACCAGACCTCGTCGAGATGGATGTGCAAGAAACGAAAGACGGTCAGTTCGTGGTGATGCACGACGCTAACCTTAAATCGCTAGCAAGAATTAATGCTACACCGCAAGACTTAACTCTGGATGAATTAACAAATACAGATATTTACGAGAATGGCTATCAAACAAAGATTTCAAGTTTTGATGATTATTTAGAACGCGCAAATGCTTTAAACCAAAAATTGCTGATTGAGATTAAAACCAGTAAAAAAGATAGTCCACAAATGATGGACCATTTTCTCGAAAAGTATGGAGCGACTATCAAGAAATATGGCCATCAGATGCAATCACTAGACTATCATGTGATTGATAAGGTCTTGGCTTATGATTCTGAAATTCCAGTGTACTTCATTCTGCCATATAATAGTGTGTTTCCGAGAACCAAGGCGACTGGCTATACCATGGAGTATTCAACTTTGGATGAATACTTTGTCAACAAGCTCTGGACAACAGATCAGAAACTATATGTTTGGACTGTGAATAGTTCTGAGTCCTTTGATAAGGCAGTCAGACTTGGAGCAGATGGCGTGATAACGGATGATCTTGAAATGGTCCAGTCACAAGTCACAATGGCTCAAGACGATCCGGAATACACGGAATTACTCTTAAAGAAAGCAATGGAATTCTTTGATTTCTAAGAAAAAAAGAGAAACATCTGTTTCTCTTTTTTTGTGGATTAGAAAGGCAATTTTCCAGCGAAAGCACCGAGTTTCTTCTTAGTCGTTTCGTCAATTTGTTCAAGTGCAGCGTTAATCGCTTGCACAGTCATGTCAGAAAGGGTTTCGAGATCTTCTGGATCTACAACTGCTGGGTTGAAGTCAATGCTGACAACTTTTTTGTCACCAGTTAAGGTCGCTTGGACAAGGTCCTGAGCAGATTTTCCAACAAATTCCATGGCAGCGAGTTCTGCTTGGCTTTGTTCCATTTGTTTTTGAAGTTTTTGTGCTTGGCGCATCATGTTTTGCATGTTCATCATGGCGGTTTACAGTTTCCTTTTTCTATTATTTTCTTTTTTATTTTACCAATTTTAGGAGCAAAAGTCTATTATTAGTTTATTTCATGAGATATATGAGCTTTTATAATGAGTACTTCAAACAACTTTTAAGAAATTTACTATGCACACCTAATATTCTTTGCTAAACAAATAATTTCATTTAAGTTTTCTTTAAGGTTTCTATTATATTCTAAAGAACTCTATATTAACCGAACGTTGAATGGATAATATAGAGGATAACCTATTTTTATTTCTTAATTTGTTATGGTCTTTCCAGATTTAGTAACACATTGTTCACTTTTCACCTTAAATGGTGTGTTGATTAGACAAAATGACACTCTGTCTTTTCTTCATGATGGAGACAGATTGTGATATAATAGATGGTAATGAGTTTTTTAGAATAAACTAAAGGAGAATATAAATGATCTATGCAGGAATCCTAGCCGGAGGAACTGGCACACGCATGGGAATCAGTAATTTACCAAAACAATTTTTGGAGTTGGGTGATCGACCTATTTTGATCCACACAATTGAAAAATTTGTTTTGGAACCAAGTATTGAAAAAATTGTAGTTGGAGTTCATGGAGATTGGGTGTCACACGCTGAGGACCTAGTTGACAAGTATCTTTCTCTCCACAAGGATCGTATCATCATTACAAAGGGTGGTGCTGATCGCAATACCAGTATCGAGAAGATTATAGAAGCTATTGATGCCTATCGTCCAATCACTCCAGATGATATTGTGATTACCCACGACTCTGTTCGTCCCTTTATCACACTTCGCATGATTCAGGACAATATCAAACTGGCGCAAAATCATGATGCGGTTGACACAGTAGTAGAAGCAGTTGATACCATTGTTGAAAGTACTAATGGTCAGTTTATCACGGATATTCCAAATCGTGCTCACCTCTATCAAGGTCAAACGCCTCAGACTTTCCGTTGTAAGGATTTCATGGATTTGTATGGTTCCCTATCTGATCAAGAAAAGGAAATCCTAACGGACGCATGTAAGATTTTTGTTATCAAAGGGAAGGATGTTGCTCTAGCTAAAGGGGAATATTCAAACCTTAAAATCACGACTGTGACGGACTTGAAAATCGCGAAAAGCATGATTGAGAAAGACTAAGGCTATGATTAATCAAATTTATCAACTGACCAAACCAAAGTTTATCAATGTAAAATACCAAGAAGAGGACATTGATCAGGAGAATCATATCCTGATTCGTCCAAATTATATGGCGGTTTGTCATGCGGATCAACGTTACTATCAAGGGAAGCGTGATCCAAAGATATTGGCTAAAAAGCTTCCAATGGCCATGATTCACGAGTCTTGTGGAACTGTTATTTCAGATCCCACTGGGACTTATGAAGTTGGTCAAAAGGTAGTTATGATTCCCAATCAACCGCCTATGCAGAGTGACAAGGAGTTCTACGAGAACTACATGACAGGAACCTACTTCCTATCTAGTGGTTATGATGGCTTTATGCGAGAATTTGTCTCTCTTCCAAAAGACCGAGTCGTTTCTTATAATGATATCGAAGATACAGTTGCTGCCATAACTGAGTTTGTAAGTGTTGGCATGCATGCTATGGATCGATTCCTGCATCTTGCTCATAGCAAGCGAGAGCGCATCGCTGTTATTGGAGATGGTAGTTTGGCCTTTGTGGTTGCCAATATTATCAATTACACTCTACCAGAAGCAGAGATTATCGTGATTGGTCGCCATTGGGAAAAACTGGAACTCTTCTCTTTTGCAAAAGAGTGCTACATCACGGATAATATCCCAGAGGATTTGACCTTTGATCATGGGTTTGAGTGTTGTGGTGGTGATGGTACAGGTCCAGCTATCAATGATTTAATTCGTTACATTCGACCTCAGGGAACGATTCTCATGATGGGAGTGAGTGAATACAAGGTTAATATCAATACACGAGATGCTTTGGAAAAAGGATTGTTATTAGTAGGATCATCTCGTTCAGGACGCGTCGATTTTGAGAAGGCCATTCAAATGATGGAAGTTAAAAAGTTTGCGAATCGTCTGAAGAATATCCTTTATGTTGAAGAGCCTGTGAGAGAAATCAAGGACATTCACCGTGTCTTTGCTACAGACCTGAATACTGCTTTTAAAACAGTATTCAAGTGGGAAGTGTAGAAGATGGAGGTTAATTGTGGAGAAACTCATCAAAGAAAAAATTTCTTCTTTACTATCTGATGAAGAGGAAGTACTCAGTGTTGAACAGCTGGGAGGTATGACCAACCAAAACTATTTGGTTAAAACAACCAACAAACAGTATATTGTGAAATTTTTTGGTAAAGGGACTGAAAAACTCATCAATCGTCAAAATGAAAAGTACAATCTTGAACTTTTAGAGGATTTAGATTTAGATGTCAAAAACTACCTCTTTGATATTGAGTCAGGGATCAAAGTAAATGAGTACATCGAATCAGCAGTAACTCTTGATTCAACATCCATCAAGTCCAAGTTTGAAAAGATTGCACCAATTTTACAAACCATCCACGCTTCAGGGAAAGAATTAAGAGGAGAATTTGCTCCTTTTGAGGAAATCAGCAAATATGAATCCTTGATTGAGGGACCTATCCCTTATGAAAACTATGAAGCTGTAAGAAAAGATGTATTTTCACTAGAAAAGAGATTGGCTGATTTGGGTGTTGATAGAAAATCCTGTCATATCGATTTGGTACCAGAAAACTTTATCGAGTCACCACAAGGTCGTTTGTATTTGATTGACTGGGAATACTCTTCTATGAATGACCCGATGTGGGATTTGGCAGCTCTTTTCTTAGAGTCTGAATTTACAAAGCAAGAGGAAGATGATTTCCTTTCCTACTATGAAAGTGACAAAACGCCTGTATCACGTGAGAAGATTCGTATCTATAAAATCTTGCAAGATACTATCTGGAGTTTGTGGACAGTGTACAAAGAAGCTCAAGGGGCTGATTTTGGAGATTACGGTGTCAATCGTTACCAAAGAGCTGTCGAAGGTTTGACTTATTATAGAGGTTAGGATGAAGAATAAAAATGGTGTTTCCTTTGGTCTGCTCTCTGGTATCTTCTGGGGATTAGGTCTAACAATTAGTGCTTATATCTTTTCAATTTTTACAAATCTTTCGCCTTTTGTTGTGGCTGCCGCTCATGATTTCTTGAGTATCTTTATCTTGTTAGCTTTTCTTTTGGTAAAAGAAAGAAAAGTTCGTCTTTCGATTTTCTTAAATATTCGAAATGTAAGTGTAATTATCGGAGCTTTACTAGCAGGACCAATAGGTATGCAGGCCAATCTTTATGCGGTTAAATATATCGGTAGTTCACTAGCTTCATCTGTATCAGCTATTTACCCAGCAGTTTCAGTTTTACTCGCCTTCTTCATTTTGAAACACAAGGTTTCAAAGAATACAGTATTCGGTGTTTTCTTGATTATTGCAGCGATCATTGCTCAAACCTACAAGGTTGAACAAGTTAACTCGTTTTACATTGGGATTCTTTGTGCCCTTATCTGTGCCATTGCCTGGGGGAGTGAAAGTGTTCTCAGCTCCTATGCTATGGAAAGTGATTTAAGTGAAATTGAAGCCTTGTTAATCCGACAAGTAACCTCATTCTTGTCCTATCTTGTGATTGTGCTCTTTTCTCACCATTCATTTGCAGAAGTGGCAGATGGGCAGTTACTAGGCCTCTTGCTTGTCTTTGCGGCCTTTAATATGATTTCCTACTTAGCTTATTATATCGCCATTAATCGTTTGCAACCTGCGAAAGCGACAGGTTTGAATGTGAGCTATGTAGTTTGGACTGTCTTATTTGCAGTTATTTTCTTGGGTGCACCGCTAGATATGCTGACAATCATCACTTCACTTATTGTTATGGCTGGTGTTTATATTATTATTAAAGAATAAAGGAGATTCGTGTGAAAGCGATTATTTTGGCAGCGGGATTAGGAACTCGTCTGCGCCCTATGACTGAAAATACCCCAAAAGCTTTGGTTAAGGTTAATCAAAAACCTTTGGTAGAATACCAAATCGAGTTTTTGAAAGAGAGAGGAATTGATGAGATTATCATCGTTGTCGGTTACCTCAAAGAACAATTTGACTACCTAAAAGAAAAATATGGTGTCCGTTTAGTCTTTAACGACAAGTATGCTGATTACAATAACTTTTACTCACTTTATCTAGTAAAAGAAGATTTGGCTAACAGCTATGTCATTGATGCGGATAACTATCTCTTCAAGAATATGTTTCGAAACGATCTTAAACGTTCTACCTATTTTAGCGTTTATCGTGAAGACTGTACAAACGAATGGTTCCTAGTTTATGGTGATGACTATAAGGTTCAAGATATCATTGTTGACAGTAAGGCAGGCCGTATTTTGAGTGGTGTATCTTTCTGGGATGCTCCAACTGCAGAGAAGATTGTTGGCTTTATTGACAAAGCTTACGAAAGTGGAGAATTTGTGGATCTCTACTGGGACAACATGGTTAAGGATAATATCAAAGAATTGGATGTCTATGTCGAAGAATTAGAAGGCAATAGCATTTATGAAATTGATAGTGTAAAAGATTACCATAAGTTAGAAGAGATTTTATCTACTATTGAGTAAGGAAAGAGAAGAAGGCTTGAGCCTTCTTTTTTGTAGATTTTAAAACAGAAATGTTTGATATTGATTATATTCTTGAAACAAAACAAAAATTACAAAAAAATGAACAAAATGAAACAAAAAATATTGACAACGATTTCATATAGTGTTATACTTATACCATAAAAGATAATTGAAAGAAGGGAAAAGGTTATGGGATTAGATCATTTCTTTGACAAAAACCTGGTGTTTTGCTTAGAAGCGGATAATCAAGAACAACTTTTTAATCAGGTGGCAACCTTATTGGAAGAACGAGAAATCGTTACTCCAACTTATCGTGAAGCCTTGATCGCGCGTGAGAAGTCATTTCCAACTGGTTTAGATATGGAATTTTTGGGGAAAGATTTACCAAATGTGGCTATTCCTCATACAGATATTGTTCATAATCTAGCTGAGAAAGTAGTGGTTGTTCGATTAGAAAAACCAGTAACTTTTCACAACATGATTGCTCCTGATAGAGAGGTTGAAGTTTCACTGCTCTTCTTTATCATTAACAACTCAAGTTCAAGTCAAACGAATATTCTGGCTCAGTTGATGGATTTCTTTACAGGGAAGGATCATCTAGAAGATTTATCAAAAATTTCTGAACCAGAAAAACTTTATGCTTACATTGCTGAAGCAACAGCTTAATCTTGTCTATTAAAATATAAAATCGGAGGAAATCCAAATGATTAAAATTCTTGCTGCCTGCGGTGCAGGTGTTAACTCAAGTCACCAAATTAAAAGTGCTCTAGAAGAAGAACTCTCAAATCGTGGCTATGACGTTCACTGTGATGCCGTCATGGTGAAAGATGTAAACGAAGACCTTATCAAGGGCTACGATATCTTTACTCCAATCGCTGCAACTGACCTTGGTTTTGAACCAGGAATTCCAGTAATTGAAGCTGGACCAATCTTGTTCCGTATTCCAGCGATGAGTGCTCCAGTATTTGACAATATTGAAGCAGCTATCAAAGAACATGGACTAAGCTAATTCATTCTTTATCTTGTTAACATTCATATAACTTAGAAAAACGGGAGGAACTATTATGGATGTCATTATCAATCTGGCCAACGATATCTTCAAACCTATCTTGGCTATGGGTGGCCCTATCATCATGCTGATCATTTTGACAGTATTGGCCCTACTTTTTGGAGTGAAATTCTCCAAAGCGCTTGAAGGTGGTATTAAACTTGCCATCGCACTTACAGGTATCGGTGCCATCATCGGTATGCTCAACGGAGCTTTCTCAGCATCACTTGCGAAATTCGTTGAAAACACTGGTATTCAATTGAACATCACTGACGTTGGTTGGGCACCACTTGCTACCATCACTTGGGGTTCTGCCTGGACACTTTACTTCTTGCTTGTGATGTTGATTGTCAACGTTGTGATGCTTGCAATGAAGAAAACAGACACACTTGACGTTGATATCTTCGATATCTGGCACTTGTCAATCACTGGTCTTTTGATCAAATGGTACGCAGACAACAATGGAGTTAGCCAAGGGGTTTCACTTTTCATCGCAACTGCAGCAGTTGTCCTTGTAGGTATTTTGAAAATCATCAACTCTGACTTGATGAAACCAACATTCGACGACCTTCTTAACGCACCAAGTTCATCTCCAATGACTTCAACTCACATGAACTACATGATGAACCCAGTTATCATGGTTTTGGATAAGATTTTTGATAAAGTATTGCCTGGTCTTGATAAATACGACTTTGACGCTGCTAAATTGAACAAAAAAATCGGTTTCTGGGGATCTAAATTCTTCATCGGTTTCATCCTTGGTATCGTTATCGGTTTGATGGGAACTCCACATCCAGTTGCTGGAGTAGAAGAAGCAGCATCTTGGGAACTTGTTATTAAAGGTTGGTTGAGCCTTGGTTTAACAGCTGGTGTCTCCTTGGAGCTCTTCTCACTTATCGGATCTTGGTTCATTGCAGCCGTAGAACCACTTTCACAAGGTATTACAAACGTTGCTACTAAACGTCTCCAAGGACGTAAATTTAACATCGGTCTTGACTGGCCTTTCATCGCTGGTCGTGCTGAAATCTGGGCTTGTGCCAACGTACTTGCTCCAATCATGCTAGTAGAAGCTGTACTTCTTTCTAAAGTCGGAAATGGTATCTTGCCACTTGCAGGTATCATCGCAATGGGTGTAACTCCAGCTCTCTTGGTAGTTACTCGTGGTAAATTGCTCCGTATGATCATCTTTGGAACTCTCTTGTTGCCACTCTTCCTTCTTTCAGGTACACTTATTGCACCATTTGCAACTGAACTTGCTAAAGGTGTGGGTGCCTTCCCAGAAGGTGTGAGTCAAACTCAATTGATTACTCACTCAACTCTTGAAGGACCAATCGAAAAACTTCTTGGTTGGGCAATTGGTAATGCCACAACAGGTGATATCAAAGCAATCCTTGGTGCAGTAGTCTTCCTTGTATTCTATGTAGGTATCTTTGCTTGGTATAGAAAACAAATGATTAAACGTAATGAAGAATACGCAGCAAATGCTAAATAATTCGCTCCTATAAAATGTAAATTGTGAAAACTAGGTTGTCAGTTTCCTAATGGGGAGTGACAGCCTAGTTTTTTATAAACTATCAAGAAATCGGAGAAAATAATGGTAATTGAAATAAAATCAGAGCAATTGACGGTCCAATTTAAAACTTTTGGTGGTGCCTTGTCGTCAATCAAGGATCGAGATGGCGTTGAGTACTTGTGGCAAGGAGATTCCACCTATTGGAGTGGGCAAGCTCCTGTACTTTTTCCAATCTGTGGTTCTTTAAGAGAGGATACAGCCTTCTACAGTCACGCAGATGGACCTGAGACGAAAGGAACTATTCCTCGACATGGTTTGGTTCGCAAAAAAGAATTTGAATTAGTTGATCAAACAGAAAACAGCGTAACCTTTGCTATCGAAGATGATGAGAATACTTATCAGAACTATCCTTATCATTTCCGCCTTGAAATCACTTATAAGGTTACTGGCAAGACAGTTCGTACTCAATACAAGATTTTCAATAAAGAAACCAATAAAGTAATGCCATTCTTTATAGGAGGACATCCAGGATTTAATTGTCCTCTTCTAGATGGCGAAACTTATGAAGATTACTATTTAGAGTTTGAGAAAGAAGAGACTTGCTCTGTTCCACGTCCTTTCCCAGAAACAGGCATGTTAGACTTCCAAGATAGAAGTCCATGGTTGGATGGGCAAAAAGAATTAGACATTAGCTATGATTTGTTTAGCACAGATGCAGTGACTTTGGATGAGTTGCAATCCAGAACAATTGCCCTTCGTTCTCGTAAGCATGAGAAGGGATTAAAAGTACACTTCCAAGAGTTCTCAAATCTTATCATTTGGTCAACTTTGAATAAGGGACCATTCATTGCTTTTGAACCATGGTCTGGCTTGTCAACATCTCTTGAAGAAGGAGATCATTTAGAAGATAAGAAAAACGTTTGTCTCTTGGAACCCGGTCAAGTAGACCAAATTGGCTTTGATATTGAAATATTTTAGATAAAAAACCACAAAAACAAACATTTACTGTTGACTTTTTATAAAAATAGGAGTATATTATGTTTGTAAGCAACAAATGATGTTTGCAACAAACAAATAATCACTTGTTATATTCTCTTTCGAGGAGAAAGTTTGTTTCTAGGAACTTGATTTCCTGGACTTGGATAAGGTGATATTCATCTCATTCAATCAAATTTATCACTAAACTGCTAGAAAGTCTTTTGTAGGTAAACTGCTAACTATAAAAGTCTTTACTAGCCTAGAAAAATAAAAAGGAGTATACAATATGTCTATTGTTATCGGTGCAGATGCTGCAGGTTTGAGATTGAAAGAAGTTGTGAAAGACTTCTTGGAAAAAGAAAACTTCCACGTTGTGGATGTTACAGCTGAAGGTCAAGACTTTGTTGATGTGACTCTTGCTGTTGCTGCAGAAGTAAACAAAGAAGAACAAAATCTTGGTATCGTGATTGATGCTTATGGTGCTGGTCCATTCATGGTCGCAACAAAAATCAAAGGAATGGTTGCCGCAGAAGTATCAGATGAACGCTCAGCATACATGACTCGTGGCCACAACAACTCACGTATGATCACTATGGGTGCACAACTTGTTGGTGATGAATTGGCTAAAAATATTGCTAAAGGTTTTGTTAACGGTAAATACGACGGTGGTCGTCACCAAATTCGTGTTGATATGTTGAACAAAATGTGTTAATTAGATTACAGTAAGAAAGGTAAGTTAAAAATGAGAATTGCAATTGGATGTGACCACATCGTAACAGATGAAAAAATGGCGGTTTCAGAATTTTTGAAATCAAAAGGATATGAAGTCATCGACTTTGGTACCTATGACCACACACGTACTCACTACCCAATCTTTGGTAAAAAAGTTGGTGAAGCTGTAACTAGCGGTCAAGCTGATCTTGGGGTATGTATCTGTGGTACTGGTGTTGGTATCAACAACGCTGTAAATAAAGTTCCAGGAGTTCGTTCTGCCTTGGTTCGTGATATGACAACAGCTCTTTATGCAAAAGAACAATTGAACGCCAATGTTATTGGTTTTGGTGGTAAAATCACTGGTGAATTGCTCATGTGTGATATCATTGAAGCTTTCATCAATGCTGAATACAAACCATCAGAAGAAAACAAAAAATTGATTGCGAAAATTGAGCACGTTGAAACTCACAATGCTCATCAAGCAGATGCAAACTTCTTTACAGAATTCCTTGAAAAATGGGATCGCGGTGAATACCACGACTAAGAGGTGACGCATGATTTTAACAGTCACAATGAATCCATCCATTGATATTTCTTATCCTTTGGATGAATTGAAAATTGATACTGTCAACCGTGTGGTGGACGTGACCAAGACAGCTGGTGGTAAAGGGCTCAATGTTACACGAGTTCTTTCAGAATTTGGTGATTCTGTTGTTGCTACTGGTTTGGTCGGTGGCAAATTTGGTGAGTTTTTAGTAGGGCATATCGATGATAAAGTAACGAAACGTTTCTTCTCGATTCAAGGAGAGACTCGTAACTGTATCGCCATTCTACATGGTGACAACCAAACAGAAATTCTTGAGAAAGGGCCTGAAGTTCTGGAACAAGAAGGGCAAGATTTCTTGGCTCATTTCGAGAATCTTCTTGACACTGTAGAAGTAGTAGCTATTTCAGGTAGTCTTCCAGCTGGCCTTCCAGTTGATTATTATGCGAGATTGGTAGAACTTGCTAATAAAGCAGAGAAACCAGTTGTTCTGGATTGCTCAGGTGCTGCCCTTCAGGCGGTCCTTGAATCACCACACAAACCAACAGTAATCAAACCAAATAACGAAGAATTGTCTCAGCTTCTTGGAAAAGAAGTTTCTGAGGATTTGAATGAATTAAAAGAAGTTCTTCAAGAGCCTCTATTTGCAGGGATTGAGTGGATTATCGTTTCACTTGGTGCAAATGGTGCTTTTGCAAAACATGGTGATACTTTCTACAAGGTAGATATTCCAAGAATTCAGGTAGTCAATCCTGTCGGATCTGGAGATTCTACTGTTGCAGGTATTTCATCAGGTCTTCTTCATAAGGAATCGGATGCAGAACTCCTCATCAAGGCCAATGTCCTTGGTATGCTCAATGCTCAAGAAAAGATGACAGGTCATGTCAATATGGCCAACTATCAAGCTCTATATGATCAATTAATAGTAAAAGAGGTATAAAATGGCTTTAACAGAACAAAAACGTGCACGCTTAGAGAAACTTTCTGATGAAAATGGTATCATCTCAGCTCTTGCCTTTGACCAACGTGGTGCTTTGAAACGCCTCATGGCTCAATACCAAACGGAAGAGCCAACAGTTGCTCAAATGGAAGAACTCAAAGTATTGGTTGCAGATGAATTGACCAAATACGCATCATCTATGCTTCTCGACCCTGAGTATGGTCTTCCAGCTACAAAAGCGCTTGATCCAAATGCTGGTCTTCTCCTTGCTTATGAGAAAACTGGCTACGACACAACAAGCACTAAACGCTTACCAGACTGCTTGGATATTTGGTCTGCTAAACGCATTAAAGAACAAGGTGCGGATGCAGTCAAATTCTTGCTTTACTACGATGTAGACAGTTCTGACGAACTCAACCAACAAAAACAAGCCTACATTGAACGCATTGGTTCTGAATGTGTGGCTGAAGATATCCCATTCTTCCTTGAAATCTTGGCTTACGATGAAAAAATCGCTGATGCTGGCTCTGCAGAATACGCAAAAGTGAAACCACACAAGGTTATTGGTGCCATGAAAGTCTTCTCAGACCCACGCTTTAACATCGATGTCTTGAAAGTAGAAGTTCCAGTCAACGTCAAATACGTTGAAGGCTTTGGCGATGGTGAAATCGTGCATACTCGTGAAGAAGCAGCAGCCTTCTTCAAAGCACAAGATGAAGCAACTAATTTGCCATACATCTACTTGAGTGCAGGTGTGTCAGCTAAACTCTTCCAAGAAACGCTTGTCTTTGCCCACGAATCAGGCGCAAACTTCAATGGTGTTCTTTGTGGACGTGCAACATGGGCTGGATCAGTTGAAGCCTACATCAAAGACGGTGAAGCAGCAGCTCGTGAATGGCTACGCACAACTGGATTTGAGAACATTGACGAACTCAACAAAGTTCTCAAAACTACAGCGACTTCATGGACTGAACGTGTGTAAGATTTTAATTAGACTGTTTGATCATTTTCGTCTAAAAATGGAATTTTTTTGATTGAAAGTGTTTACAATCTTTTGTCTTAGTGGTATAATTAAACCATAAATTAATAGTAGTGAGTGTTACTAAGTAATATTAGGCATGATCACAGATGAATTAGAAAATAGTAGATTTTCTAACCTCATTTGTGGTCATTTTTTGTACTCATATACCTTTAAGATACAAAAGGAGGTTGCCATGTATCGAATTCTAAATCCAATGAATCACAATGTCTCGCTTGTCAGAAATGACAAAGGAGAAGAAGTGATTGTGATTGGTAAGGGGATTACATTTGGAAAGAAGAAGGGGGATTTAATTTCTGAAAACCAAGTAGAGAAGATCTTTCGGATGAAGACAGAAGAGTCCAGAGAAAACTTTCAGACTCTCTTAAGAGATATTCCACTAGATATACTAACGATAGGCTATAGTACGATTGATGAAGTCGTCGAAAAGTATCACTTTCCCATCCAAGAATATCTCTACGTTACTTTGACTGACCACCTATACTCCGTCTATAAAAAATTATTAAGTGGTTCATATCAAAAAAGTCATCTTCCTGACATTTCAAATGAATATGTCACAGAATTTTCAATGGCTCGAGATACAATTAAAATTTTAAATAAGAAATTATCGATTGTGTTTCCTGAAGATGAAATTGCTAGGATTGCCTTGCATTATATCAATGCAAAAGGTGAGTATGAATTATCAGAAGAGTTAACCGAGAATGTTGCAAAGAGAGTTTTAAGCATAGTTGAAAATGAACTATCAAAATTTCATATTGAAAGAAATACTGAAAATAGTAATTTATATGATCGCTTGATGATTCATTTGTCCTATCTAGTAAATCGTCTTCAGAATGATAAACAAGATATGACTCCGTTAATACCATTGGAAGAGCATGTTAAGTTGGATTATCCTAAGGCCTATCAGATTGGACAGAGAATTCACCAGGTGATTGAAAGAGAACTAAACATTGATTTATCGAGAAGTGAGCGTGTATATCTCGTTTTACATATTCAACGCTTGTTAAAATAAGGAGAAAAACATGTACAAATTACCAGAAGATTTTATTTTTGGTGGGGCTACAGCCGCCTATCAAGTTGAAGGAGCAACACAAGAAGGAGGAAAGGGTCCGGTGGCCTGGGATGAATTTTTGTCAGAACAGGGCCGCTTTAGTCCAGATCCCGCTAGTGATTTTTATCATCAGTATCCAAAGGATATTGAACTGTGTGAAAAGTTTGGTGTCAATGGACTTCGTTTGTCTATAGCTTGGAGTCGTATTTTTCCAAATGGTACTGGTGAAGTGAATCAGGAAGGTGTGGACTATTATCATAAAGTATTTGCAGAATGTAAAAAAAGACAGATTACGGCTTTTGTAACCCTCCATCACTTTGATACGCCAAAAGTATTATTTGATAATGGCGATTTTCTAAATAGGGATACAATTGAAGCATTTGTAAATTATGCAAAGTTCTGCTTTGAAGAATTTACAGAAGTTCTACATTGGAGTACTTTCAATGAAATCTATCCAGTAGCAACAAACCAATACCTTCTCGGTATTTTTCCACCAGGAATTAAATATGACCTTTCAAAAGTAATTCAATGCCTGCATAATATGATGTATGCACATGCCAGAGTAGTTAACTTGTTTAAAGATGGTGGCTATCAAGGAGAAATTGGAGTAGTACATTCTCTTGAAACGAAATATCCTGCGAGTGATAGTGAGGAAGACAAACATGCAGCATTTCTAGATGATGCCCTTTCAATTCGTTTTTTGCTAGATGCTACATACTTAGGCTATTACTCAAAAGAGACTCTCGATGCACTAGAGGAAATTTGTCAAGCAAATCAGACAACATATGAATTCTTAGATAGTGATTTTGAAGAAATGAAAAAGGCAAGTCATCGGAATGATTATCTAGGAATTAATCATTATCAATGCCACTTTGTGAAGGCTTATACAGGTGAAAATGCTATTCACCATAATGGTACTGGTGATAAAGGGACCTCTGTTTATAAAGTAAAAGGAATTGGAGAACGTATATACAAAGAGGGAATTCCAAGAACCGACTGGGATTGGATTATTTATCCAGAAGGACTATATGATTTATTGCTCCGAATCAAATCGGACTATCCTCATTACAATAAGATTTTCATCACTGAAAATGGTATGGGGTATAAAGATCAATTTGATAACGGAATCATCATGGATCAACCTCGAATTGAATACCTTAAAGTTTATCTACAAGCAATTTCAAAAGCAATTAGCGCAGGTGTTAATGTTAAAGGTTACTTCTTATGGTCATTGATGGATCTGTTTTCTTGGTCAAATGGATACAATAAACGTTATGGTCTGTTTTATGTCGATTTTGAAACACAGAAACGGTATCCTAAAGCATCGGCTTATTGGTACAAGCACATCAGTACGACCAAAATTGTAGAATAGAGGAACTGAAACATGAAAAAAAATGAATTACAAATGCTTGGATTTGAAATTGTTGCATACTCGGGTGACGCTCGCAGTACACTGTTGCAACTATTAAAAGAAGCAAGGTCTGGAAACTTTGACAATGTAGAGCGAGCTATGCGTGATGCTGACGAGAATCTAGCGAAAGCACATAATGCTCAGACAAAACTATTAGCAGAAGAAGCCGCTGGTGAAGATTTGGATATTGGTTTTATCTTTATCCACGGTCAGGATCACCTGATGACAACCTTGTTGCTTCGTGATTTAATTCAGGATTTTATAGAACTTTATAAAAATCATTAATTTAAAAGAAAGGATATAACCAATGCTTAGTAGAATTTTCCTCCCTTTCTACTAGGCATTGATTGTAGGGAGTTTTAACATGAATAAACTCATTCAACAAATTGAAAAAGGAAAACCCTTTTTCGAGAAGGTTTCACGTAACATTTATCTAGGCGCTATCCGTGATGGTTTCCTAGCAGCTATGCCAGCGATATTATTTTCAAGTATTTTTATCTTGATTGCTTCCATACCGGATGTTCTTGGTGTTAAATTGCCCGAAGACGTTTCAGCTTGGCTTTGGAAAATATATAACTATTCAATGGGAGTAGTTGCTCTTCTAGTTTCTGCCACAACTGCACGTTGTTTAGCTGAATCTGTCAATAGAAAAATGCCTGCAAACAAAAAGATTAATGCAGTATCCGTGATGCTAGCTTCTATCGTTAGTTTTCTCCTATTAAGTGTTGATCAAATAGATAAGGGTCTTGCTAGTGGTTACATGGGGACAAAGGGAATTCTAGCAGCATTCGTAGCAGCTTTTATCACAGTAAATATGTATAAATTCTGTGTTTTAAAAGATATTACGATTAAGATGCCTAAAGAAGTGCCAGGGACTATATCCCAAACCTTCCGAGATATCTTCCCATTCTCATTTGCAGTTTTTGCAGCAGTCATTATTGATACGCTTATCCGCCATTTCTTTGGTCATTCATTTGCGGAGGCTGTAATCAGTTTAATGCAACCGTTATTCAGCGCCGCTGATGGTTATCTAGGAATTGCCATTATCTGGGGTGCGATGGCTCTCTTCTGGTTTGTAGGTGTACACGGACCATCTATCGTAGAACCAGCGATTGTAGCAGTTATCTATGCAAATGTTGAAACAAACCTTCAATTGGTTAAGGCAGGAGAACAGGCTTCAAATGTTTTGACAGTTGGTTTGGGTAATTTCGTTGGTACCATGGGTGGTACAGGTGCAACGTTAGTTGTTCCCTTCTTATTCCTCCTTTTTGCAAAATCAAAACAATTAAAAGCTGTAGGTAAGGCTTCCTTTATTCCAGTAAGTTTCGCAGTTAATGAACCTTTACTTTTTGCCACACCAATTATTTTAAATCCATATTTCTTTGTACCATTTCTATTTGCACCAATTGCAAATGTTTGGATCTTCAAGTTCTTTGTAGATGTCTTAAAAATGAATAGTTTTATGTACGTTCTACCTTGGGCTACACCTGCTCCAATAGGATTGATCCTCGGTACTGGTGTAAGCGTTCTCGCAATTGTCTTAGTATTTGTCTTAATTTTCGTAGATAGTATTATCTATCTTCCATTTATCAAGGCTTATGATGCCTCACTTCTTGAAGAAGAAAAACAAAAAACAAGCGAAGAAAGCACAGAACAGTCTAATCCTGAAACAGTATCAAATAAAGAAGTTGTTACCAAATTAGGGAATCAATCAATCAATGTATTGGTCCTTTGTGCTGGAGCAGGTACGAGCGCTATGCTTGCAAATGCAATCACTGAAGGAGCCAAAGAAACAGGAGCCACCATTTCAGCATCAGCTGGCGCTTATGGATCTCATTATGAAATCATGAAGAACTTTGATATGATTATACTGGCTCCACAGGTAAATTCATTCTATGAAGATATCAAGAAAGACACAGATGCCCTCGGTATAAAACTTGCTGCTACAAAAGGTGCTGAATACATTAAATTAACACGTGATCCTAAAGGAGCCATTTCATTTGTGCTATCCCATTTCGATTAATGTTTAGGTGATGATATGAGATATAATTCTAAATTGGTCAATTTCATCTCGATGACTTTTCTGTTAGCATTCCTCTTTATCTTACCAGTTAAAAATGTCTTTGCAGATAATGATTTTTATGTCGAAAAGGTTGAAAACTTACCCAGTGATTTTATTAAAGGAGCTGATATTTCAACATTAATAGCTCAAGAAGAAAGTGGTGTTCGCTATTATGATGAGAATGGTAACGAGAAAGATTTAATCACTATTCTGGCAGAAAATGGCGTCAATTATGTTCGTGTTCGAATCTGGAATAACCCATATGATGACAAAGGTCATGGGTACGGTGCTGGTAATAGTGACCTCTCTAAGGCGATTGCAATTGGGAAAAGAGCTACTGCTGCGGGGATGAGAGTTCTGGTGGATTTTCACTATTCAGATTTCTGGGCAGATCCGGGTCGACAGGTCTCTCCAAAAGCTTGGGCCAATATGACGATTGATGAAAAATCTAAAGCTTTATATCAATTTACAAAAGAAAGTTTGAACACACTGCGTGCTTCAGGTGTCGATGTTGGTATGGTTCAAGTTGGGAATGAAACAACTAGCAGTGGCATGGCAGGAGAAGCAGGTGACGAACGATATCAGTTATTTAAAGCGGGTACGCAGGCTGTCAGAGATGTTGACAAATCCATATTGATAACCTTACACTTCACCAATCCAGAAAAGAAATCAACGATCTTGTATTATGCAGAAAAGCTAAAAGAGAATCAGATTGATTATGATGTTTTTGCAACGAGTTACTATTCATTTTGGCATGGAAGTCTTGAAAACTTAAGTTCAGTTTTGACAGAGATTAGAGAAAAATATGGAAAACAAACTTTAATCGCAGAAACAAGTTATGCTTATACATTGGAAGATGGTGATGGTCAGAAGAATGTGATCAAATCTGAGCAACAAACGAAGAATGGAGGGTATCCTCCAACTGTGCAAGGCCAGGCCAATAATTTGCGTGATGTGATTGCTACAAGTCAATCTGCAGGTGCTTTAGGAGTGTTCTATTGGGAACCTGCTTGGATACCGGTCGGTAAAGCTGATAGAAATTCGAATCTCCCTATTTGGGAGCAATATGGTTCTGGCTGGGCTTCATCATATGCCATCTCTTATGATCCTAACGTTGATGAATCAAATTATGGAGGATCTGAATGGGATAATCAAGCACTATTTGATTTTAATGGGAAAGCCCTTCAATCATTAAAAGTATTTAAATTTGTCAATACAGGTTATGGCACAGTACCTGAGAAAAAGGATAATCAAAATAGAGAGAAAGAAGACGAGGACACCACAAATTTACTTCAAAACGGAAGTTTTGAAGAAGAGAACTTAGAAGCCTATAAGATCAGTCAAAGCTATGTTGAGCGTCAGAATGATACCCCTAAGACGGGTCAATATGCCCTTCATTTTTGGTCAGATAAGAGTATTGATTATCAAGTAGAGCAAGCAGTTACTCTTGAACCAGGAACCTATCGTTTCTCAATTCAAATGCAAGGGGATAAAACAGGTAGTAGTGAAAGAATCTTCTCTTATATGAGGTTCAATGATACAACTTCAGAAGGGAATCAACTACACTTGGAAGGTTATGCTATTTGGAAAGAAAGTGTTGTTGAGTTTAAACTTACTGAAAAGACTCAGGTAAATGTGGGTCTATCAGTTACAGCAGATGCGGGAGCTTGGGGAACAACTGACGATTGGAAATTGAAAAAAATCGATGCAACTGAAAATTCCCAAACCCCGTCAGAACAGACTCAAACTGATAATAGCCATGAAGGAAAGCTAGAACCACCATTATCTTCATCAGAGGATCCAAAGTCTAAAACAGAACCATCAACTTCCTCCCAAAAAGTGACTACTAACCAGTCGGTTCGAAAAGATGAAGGTAGTAGAACCCAGAATGATAAACGTAAAAATCTTCCCAAAACGGGAATGAGAGATCAAAAGATATTGTTCATATTGGGATTGGAAGGTATCGTATTAGTTATAGGAACAAATTTGTATCGTAGGAAAAAATAGTTGAAATTTCAACTTATCGATTAAATCTTAATATGAAAATTCCCCGCCAAAAGGCAGGGGAATTTTTATGGTTTTGATAAAAGAATGGTTGTTTGTTTCGACAGGTCTTCAAATGTTTCCTGACTCAGTTTGGAATCTGAAACGATGGTATCAATCTCTGAGATATTGTAGAAAGTGTAAAAATCAAACTTGTTAAACTTGCTGTGGTCTGCCAGTAAGTATTTTTTATTGGCATTGTTCAAGGCGATTCGTTGTACCTCGCCCTCTTCTTCACTGAAAGTAGCAATTGCCTTATCCTTAATACCATTACAACTTACAAAAGCTTTAGAAAACTGAAGATTGGCTAAATCCTGCAGGGTAAGTGTTCCCACAAAAGCTCCAGTGATAGAGCGATAATTTCCACCAATCAAAATCAAATCTGTTAGTTTTCGTTCGTTTAGGATGAGAAAAACAGGAAGGCTGTTTGTTACAACACGAATATTATCGATAGGGAGCTCACGAGCAAAACATTCTAAGGTTGTTCCTGGCCCGATAAAAATAGTTTCACCTTCGTCAATCAAATGACCTGCAAAACGGCTAATTTCTTGTTTTTCAGCAATCTGCAAGCCTTGTTTTTCAACGTTTGAGCGTTCGTTGTTTAAGAGAGAACCTGTACGAAGTTTTTCAGCGCCACCATGCACACGGACCAGCAAATCCTTGTCTGCTAGTTCTTGTAAATAGCGGCGAGCTGTCATATCTGACACATCAAGACTCTCCATAATCTCTTTTACAGTAATAGTGCCTTTTGTGTTTACTGCTTCTAGAATACTATCTAGTTTTTCTTGCTTTAGCATCCTTATCACCTCGATTTCTACTATTATTATCTTACCATAAAACGCTCAATCAATCAAATAGAAAAAACAAAATAAAACAAAAACAAAATAAAACAAAAACAAAAATATCATGGTTGTTTTAAACAAACCATGATATTTTGAATGATTGGTCAAATTAGTCCAAACCGTAGTTGTAATCCTCGTCTTGCATGGCTTCAACTTCACCAAGGAGGTAACCATTTCCGACTTGAGAGAAGAAGTCGTGGTTAGAAGTTCCTGTTGAAATACCGTTCATGACGATAGGATTGACATCATCTGCTGAATCTGGGAAGAGTGGATCTTGTCCTAGGTTCATAAGAGCCTTATTGGCATTGTAACGAAGGAAGGTTTTAACTTCCTCCGTCCAACCAACACCGTCATAGAGACTTTCTGTATAGCCCTCTTCGTTCTCATAGAGGGTATAGAGCAGGTCGTACATCCATTCTTTGAGTTTTTCTTGCTCTTCTTCAGGTAATTCATTGAAACCAAGTTGGAATTTGTAACCAATATAAGTTCCATGAACAGACTCATCACGGATGATCAGTTTGATGATTTCCGCAACGTTGGCCAGTTTGTTGTTACCGAGATAGTAGAGGGGCGTAAAGAAACCAGAGTAGAAGAGGAAAGTTTCAAGGAAAACGCTGGCAACCTTCTTTTCAAGTGAGCTACCATTGAGATAGATTTCATTGATAATCTCCGCTTTTCTTTGAAGGTAGGGGTTAGTGTTGGTCCATTCAAAGATTTCTTCGATTTCAGCCTTAGTATTCAAGGTCGAAAAGATAGAAGAATAAGATTTTGCGTGGACAGATTCCATAAATTGGATGTTGTTAAAAACAGCTTCTTCATGCGGTGTACGGATGTCTGCGCGAAGTGCTTGAACCCCTGTTTCAGATTGCATGGTATCCAAAAGGGTCAAACCACCAAAGACTTTTCCAACCAAGTCTTTTTCTTTGTTTGATAGTTTTCTCCAGTCGTCTAGGTCATTTGACAAGGGGATACGCGTATCGAGCCAGAATTGCTCCGTTAGTTTTTCCCAAGTTGATTTGTCAATGACATCTTCGATGGCATTCCAGTTAATGGCTTTGTAGTAAGTTTCCATTTGAAATCTCTTTCTGTATGTAATAATGCGATTATAGAATCATTTCTATTTTATCATAGTCTGAGAAGAGTATCGCACAAAAAGTCGGAAGACCGACTTTTCATTTTTCCTAGTATTTTAGATGCTTGTCCAAGTTTATTCTAGTGTAATCCTTTAATCAGTTGTCTGAGAGAATTTAGTTGGCTTAGAGTAAAACTAGATTACACAGCTTTCACATTGGTTAGCACCGACTTCTCCACCGTCGTCTGTAAAGGTACGGACGTAGTAAATTGACTTGATGCCCTTGTTAAAGGCATAGTTACGAAGGATAGACAAGTCACGTGTTGTTTGTTTGTTTTCTTTCTTCCATTCGTAAAGACCTTTTGGAATATCACTACGCATGAAGAGGGTGAGTGAAAGTCCTTGATCCACGTGCTCTGTTGCAGCAGCGTAAACATCAATCACCTTACGCATATCCATATCGTAAGCAGAAGTGTAGTAAGGAATAGTATCTGTTGACAAGCCTGCAGCTGGATAGTAGATTTTACCGATTTTCTTCTCTTGACGTTCTTCGATACGTTGTGTAATCGGGTGGATAGAAGCAGAAACGTCGTTGATGTAGCTGATAGAACCATTTGGAGCAACAGCTAGACGGTTTTGGTGATAAAGACCATCTGCTTGAACCTTGTCACGAAGTTCAGCCCAGTCAGCAGCACTTGGGATAAAGACATCTTTAAAGAGTTCTTTAACACGGTCTGATTTTGGAACAAATTCGCCAGTTACATACTTTTCGAAGTAGCTACCGTTAGCATAGTCTGATTTTTCAAAGTTGTGGAAGGTTACACCACGCTCGCGAGCGATATTGTTTGATTCTACCAAGGTCCAGTAGTTCATAAGCATAAAGTAGATGCTTGTAAATTCAATTGACTCAGGTGATCCGTACTCAATCAGTTGTTGGGCAAGGTAACTATGAAGTCCCATGGCACCAAGGCCAAAGGTGTGAGCCAAACTGTTTCCGTGGTCGATAGTAGGGACAGCTACGATGTGTGAACTATCTGTAACGAAAGTAAGGGCACGAACCATCGCGCGAATAGAACGACCAAAGTCAGGTGAAGTCATCATGTTGACCACGTTGGTTGATCCAAGGTTACATGAAACGTCTGTTCCCATTTGAAGGAATTCTTGAGCATCGTTGATCAAGCTTGGTTTTTGAACTTGAAGAATCTCAGAACACAAGTTACTCATGATAATCTTACCATCTACTGGATTAGCACGGTTGGCTGTATCAATGTTGACTACATAAGGGTAACCAGATTCTTGTTGCAATTTAGAGATTTCAGTTTCCAAATCACGCGCCTTGATTTTTGTCTTGCGGATATTTGGATTTGCGACTAATTCATCGTATTTTTCAGTGATGTCGATGTAGTTGAATGGCACACCATACTCAAGCTCTACGGAGTAAGGGCTGAAGAGGTACATTTCTTCATTTTTACGAGCCAATTCGTAGAATTTATCGGGTACTACAACACCAAGTGAAAGAGTCTTTACACGAACTTTTTCATCGGCATTTTCTTTCTTAGTGGAAAGGAAAGCGATGATATCTGGGTGAAAGACGTTGAGGTAGACAACCCCAGCACCTTGACGTTGCCCAAGTTGGTTGGAGTAAGAGAAGCTGTCTTCGAAGAGTTTCATAACTGGTACGACACCAGAAGCAGCACCTTCATAACCTTTGATAGGAGCTCCAGCTTCACGAAGGTTACTGAGGGAAATTCCCACACCACCACCGATACGTGAAAGTTGAAGAGCAGAGTTGATAGAACGTCCGATAGAGTTCATATCATCAGTTACTTGAATCAAGAAACAAGATACCAACTCCCCACGACGAGCACGGCCTGCGTTCAAGAAGGAAGGAGTAGCTGGTTGGTAGCGTTGGTGGATGATTTCATTGGCAATATCAGTCGCAATTGTTTCATCACCGTCAGCAAAATAAAGTGCATTAAAGAAGACACGGTCTTCCATACTTTCAAGGTAATATTCACCGTCATTAGTCTTCAAGGCATACTGGTTGTAAAACTTATAGGCTGCCATGAATGATTTGAATTGGAAGTTTTGGTCCTTGATAAATTGATGCAATTCTTCCAAAAACTCTGGACGGTACTTCTTGAGAAATGCAGTTTCAATATAGTTATGTTCAATAAGGTAGTTGATTTTATCAGTAATTGAATCAAAAACCATAGTGTTTGGAACTACATTTTCTTTAAAGAAGGCATCCAAGGCTTCTTTATCTTTATGAAGCATGATTTGTCCATTGACAGGACGGTTGATTTCGTTATTGAGACGGAAGTAAGTCACGTCCTCAAGATGTTTTAATCCCATAAAATTTCCCTTATCTAATTACAAAAGAAAGGCCTCTAAGTTAGCCCTAGAAGCGAGTTTCTTCTGGATGATGTACTAAGATTATGCTAATTGTTTCAGTTTTCCTGGTTGGAAACCTGAAAAGACTTCAGTTGGTGTTTGGATAACAGGAGCAGCGCTGAAACCAAGCTCTTTAACTTGATCGATGTACTCTGGTTGCTCGTCGAGATTGATCTCACGATAAGCGACATTGTTGCTGTCCAAGAAACGTTTGGTCATCTTACATTGGACACAGTTATTTTTAGAATAAACGGTTACCATTTTCGTAACTCCTCTTTCAAAATAGATTACTTTCTTAGTATATCAGAAAAAAAAACTTTGTCAAACTTTTTAAACTAAATCTTGTGCTAAAAAGTTACGGTTTTGAAATCAAAACACAAGATATAGTGTTTTTTGAAACATAAATTTTGACTTCCGTTGAATTGTCAAAGTTTCTCAAAATAAAAAAACTACATACTGTATATTGGCAATATAAATAGAAGATTTTCAGCAAGTTATCAGAAAGGAAAACGAAGAAAATCCATAAAATACTTGAAAAATTATCTAGAAGGTGATATAATACAGTCTTGTAAGGGTTATCACATATAATCCAAAAAAGAAATAACTAAAGGAGAGTCAAACTATGGCTTCTAAAGATTTCCACGTAGTGGCAGAAACAGGTATTCACGCACGTCCAGCAACATTGTTGGTTCAAACAGCTAGCAAATTTGCTTCAGATATCACTCTTGAATACAAAGGTAAATCAGTAAACCTTAAATCTATCATGGGTGTTATGAGTCTTGGTGTTGGCCAAGGTGCTGACGTTACAATTTCAGCTGAAGGTGCAGATGCTGACGACGCAATCGCTGCTATCACTGAAACTATGGAAAAAGAAGGATTGGCATAAGGAAAATGACAGAAATGCTTAAAGGAATCGCAGCATCAGACGGTGTTGCAGTTGCAAAAGCATATCTACTCGTTCAACCGGATTTGTCATTTGAGACTATTACAGTCGAAGATACAAACGCAGAAGAAGCTCGCCTTGATGCCGCTCTAAAAGCATCACAAGACGAGCTTTCTGTTATTCGTGAGAAAGCAGTAGGTACGCTCGGTGAAGAAGCTGCTCAAGTTTTTGACGCTCACTTAATGGTTCTTGCTGACCCAGAAATGATCAGCCAAATTAAGGAAACAATCCGTGCGAAGAAAGTGAATGCAGAAGCAGGTCTGAAAGAAGTGACAGACATGTTTATCACTATCTTTGAAGGTATGGAAGACAACCCATACATGCAAGAACGTGCAGCGGATATCCGCGACGTGACGAAACGTGTATTGGCAAATCTCCTTGGTAAGAAATTGCCAAACCCAGCTTCTATCAATGAAGAAGTGATCGTGATTGCGCATGACTTGACTCCTTCAGATACAGCTCAATTGGACAAAAACTTTGTAAAAGCTTTTGTAACCAACATCGGTGGACGTACGAGCCACTCAGCTATCATGGCGCGTACACTTGAAATAGCTGCAGTATTGGGTACAAACAACATCACTGAAATTGTTAAAGATGGTGATATCCTTGCTGTTAACGGTATCACTGGTGAAGTGATTATCAACCCAACTGATGAGCAAGCGGCAGAATTCAAGGCTGCTGGTGAAGCTTATGCGAAACAAAAAGCTGAATGGGCTCTCTTGAAAGATGCTAAAACAGTAACTGCTGATGGTAAACACTTTGAATTGGCTGCCAACATCGGTACTCCAAAAGACGTTGAAGGTGTCAATGCCAACGGTGCCGAAGCTGTTGGTCTTTACCGTACAGAGTTCTTGTACATGGATTCTCAAGACTTCCCAACAGAAGACGAGCAGTACGAAGCATACAAAGCTGTATTTGAAGGAATGAACGGTAAGCCTGTTGTTGTTCGTACAATGGATATCGGTGGAGATAAGGAACTTCCTTACTTCGATATGCCTCATGAAATGAACCCATTCCTTGGATTCCGTGCCCTTCGTATCTCTATTTCTGAAACTGGAGATGCTATGTTCCGCACACAAATCCGTGCTCTTCTTCGTGCGTCTGTACACGGTCAATTGCGTATCATGTTCCCGATGGTTGCGCTCTTGAAAGAATTCCGTGCAGCGAAGGCAGTCTTTGACGAAGAAAAAGCAAACCTTCTTGCTGAAGGTGTTGCAGTTGCGGATAATATCCAAGTTGGTATCATGATCGAAATCCCAGCAGCAGCAATGC
Source organism: Streptococcus halitosis (assembly GCF_023147855.1). Lineage (GTDB taxonomy): Bacteria > Bacillota > Bacilli > Lactobacillales > Streptococcaceae > Streptococcus > Streptococcus halitosis_B. Next base: position 337,480 of record NZ_JAHXOP010000001.1, on the reverse strand, counting down.
TTGCAGACCAATTTGCAAAAGAAGTTGACTTCTTCTCAATTGGTACAAACGACTTGATCCAATACACAATGGCAGCAGACCGTATGAATGAGCAAGTTTCATACCTTTACCAACCATATAACCCATCAATCCTACGTTTGATTAACAACGTTATCAAAGCAGCTCACGCTGAAGGTAAATGGGCAGGTATGTGTGGTGAGATGGCTGGTGACCAAAAAGCTGTTCCACTTCTTGTCGGAATGGGCTTGGATGAGTTCTCTATGTCAGCAACATCTGTCCTTCGTACACGTAGCTTGATGAAGAAACTCGACACAGCTAAGATGGAAGAGTACGCAAACCGTGCCCTTACAGAATGCTCAACAATGGAAGAAGTTCTTGAACTTCAAAAAGAATACGTTGACTTTGATTAATTGAAAGGTCCTTGCAACTCAGTTGCAGGGATTTTTTGTTTTAAAAATTTGGTGATTGATTTTCAATATAGGATTCTCAAATCAGACTGTTCAGATAGAAGATAGTGTAGAAAACAAAAAAATCATTAACTGGTTCATAAAATTCTTGACAAGTTGAAAATTTAGGAGTAAACTATTAACCAGTTAACTTTTAGAGAGGAGTTTCTGCAATTTAGAAATGAATTGCAACTAGAAATATCAAAAAGAAAGAGAGTTTCGATGAAAATTAATAAAAAATACCTTGCTGGTTCTGCGGCAGCTTTAATTTTAAGTGTTTGCTCTTACGAGTTGGGACTGTATCAAGCCAGAACGGTCAAAGAAAATAACCGTGTGTCTTACGTTGATGGAAAACAGGCTGTGCAAAAAACAGAGAATCTGACTCCTGATGAGGTCAGCAAAAAAGAAGGCATCAATGCCGAACAAATCGTCATCAAGATTACAGACCAGGGATATGTCACTTCACACGGTGACCACTATCATTATTACAATGGTAAGGTTCCTTACGACGCTATCATCAGTGAAGAGTTGCTGATGAAGGATCCAAACTATACACTAAAAGATGAGGATATTGTCAGTGAAATCAAGGGTGGTTATGTCATCAAGGTAGATGGGAAATACTATGTCTACCTTAAGGATGCGGCCCATGCGGATAATGTCCGTACGAAAGAAGAAATCAATCGACAAAAACAAGAGCATAGTCAGCATCGTGAAGGAGGAACTTCAGCAAATGATGGTGCGGTAGCCTTGGCACGTTCACAAGGACGCTACACCACGGATGATGGCTACATCTTTAATGCCTCTGATATCATTGAAGATACTGGTGATGCTTACATCGTTCCTCATGGCGACCATTATCATTACATTCCTAAAAGTGAGTTATCAGCCAGCGAATTGGCTGCAGCAGAAGCCTTTCTATCTGGTAGAAGTGGTCAATCGAATACGCCTACTTATCGCCGTAGCAATAACAACAGTGCTAGCAGCGATGTAGATAGATGGACTCCATCCTATAATAATCAAGGCAACAGCTATAACAATCAAAGCAACAGCTATACGAACACGAACACAGCTAACAACAGTAGCGACGATAACCAAGCAAGTCAGAGTGATGAGGATATTGATAGCCTTCTGAAACAACTTTACGCCTTGCCACTCAGCCAACGACACGTAGAATCTGATGGCCTTGTCTTCGACCCAGCACAGATTACAAGTCGAACAGCTAGAGGAGTTGCTGTACCTCATGGGAACCATTACCATTTCATCCCTTATTCACAGATGTCTGAATTGGAAGAACGAATCGCTCGTATTATTCCTCTACAGTACAGTTCGAACCATAGGGTGCCAGATTCAAGACCAGAACAACCAAGTCCACAACCGACTCCGGAACCTAGTCCAAGCCCGCAACCTGCACCAAATCCTCAACCATCTCCAAGCAATCCAATTGACGAAAAATTGGTCAAACAGGCAATTCGAAAAGTAGATGATGGTTATGTATTTGAGGAGAATGGAACATCTCGTTATATTCCTGCCAAGGAATTATCAGCTGAAACTACTGCAGCCATTGATAGTAAGCTAGCCAAGCAAGAAAGTTTAGCTCATAAGCTCGGAGCTAAGAAAACCAACCTCCCATCTGGTGATCAAGGATTTTATAATAAGGCTTATGATTTACTAGCAAGAGTTCATCAAGACTTACTTGATAATAAAGGGCGCCAAGCTGATTTTGACACTTTGGATAAACTGTTGGAACGTCTCAATGATACCTCAAGTGATAAAATCAAGTTGGTGGATGATATCCTGGCCTTCCTAGCACCGATTCGTCATCCAGAACGTCTAGGAAAACCAAATGCGCAAATTACCTACACTGATGATGAGATTCAGGTAGCCAAGTTGGCAGGCAAGTATACAACAGAAGATGGCTATATCTTTGATCCTCATGATATCACCAGTGATGAGGGGGATGCATATGTAACTCCGCATATGACCCATAGTCATTGGATTAAGAAAGATAGTTTGTCTGAAGCCGAAAGAGCGGCAGCCCAGGCTTATGCTAAAGAGAAAGGTTTGACTCCTCCTTCAACAGACCATCAGGATCCAGGAAATACGGAGGCTAAAGGAGCAGAAGCTATCTACAACCGCGTGAAAGCAGCTAAGAAGGTGCCGCTTGATCGTATGCCTTACAATCTCCAACATACCGTGGAAGTTAAAAACGGTAGTTTAATCATTCCTCATTATGATCATTACCATAACATCAAATTTGAGTGGTTTGACGAAGGACTTTATGAGGCACCTAAGGGTTATACTCTTGAGGATCTCTTTGCGACTGTCAAGTACTATGTCGAACATCCAAACGAACGTCCGCATTCAGATAGTGGTTGGGGAAATGCAAGTGACCATGTTCAAAGAAACCAAAACGGTCAAGCTGATACCAATCAAACGGAAAAACCATCAGAGGAGAAACCTCGGACAGACAAACCTGAGGAAGAAAAACCTCGCGAAGAGAAGCCTCAAAGTGAGAAACCAGAATCTCCAAAACCAACTGAGAAGCCGGAGGAAGAATCACCAGAGGAACCAGAAGAACCTCAGGTCGAGACTGAAAAGGTTGAAGCGAAGTTGAGAGAGGCTGAAGAGCTACTTGCAAAGATCCAAGACCCCATTATCAAGTCCAATGCCAAAGAAACTCTCACTGGCTTAAAAAATAACCTGCTATTTGGTGCTCAGGATAACAATACCATTATGGCTGAAGCTGAAAAGTTGTTGGCTTTATTAAAGGAGAGCAAGTAAAGGTAGTAGTATTTTATAGATCTTAAAAACAGGATAGGAGAACTAGAAAAGTTAAAATCGAAAATGAGAACAGAATGTAAGTTCTAGTTCTCATTTTTTTCATGAAAATATGTAAAATATCTTGACATATAGTGTAAATAAAGATAAACTATTTACTAGTTAATTGAATGGTTAAATACTAGTTAAGGAGTAACAATGAAAAAAAGAACATTTCTATTATTAGTGGTAGGTCTCTTGGTTCTTGTCTTAGGAGCATGTAGTCAAAAAGAAAAACAAGAAGCAAAAGGAATGAAGATTGTAACAAGTTTTTACCCAATCTATGCCATGGTCAAAGAGGTATCAGGTGACTTGAATGACGTACGGATGATTCAGTCAAGTAGTGGGATTCACTCCTTTGAACCGTCAGCAAATGACATTGCTGCCATTTATGACGCCGATGTCTTTGTCTACCATTCTCATACGCTCGAATCTTGGGCGGGAAGTTTGGATCCAAACTTGAAAAACTCAAAAGTTAAGGTTTTAGAAGCTTCTGAAGGAATGACGTTGGAGCGTGTACCGGGCTTAGAAGATGTAGAAGCTGGTGACGGCATCGATGAAAAAACACTCTACGACCCTCACACTTGGTTAGATCCAGAAAAAGCAGGTGAAGAGGCACAGATTATTGCAGACAAACTTTCGGAACTTGATAGTGCCAATAAGGAAAAGTATCAAAAGAATGCTAAAAACTTTATCGCTAAAGCACAAGAATTGACTAAGAAGTACCAGCCTATTTTTGAAAAAGCGAGCCAAAAGACTTTTGTTACACAACACACAGCTTTTTCTTATCTCGCTAAACGTTTTGGATTGAAACAACTTGGTATTGCAGGGATTTCCCCTGAACAAGAGCCAAGTCCGAGACAGTTGACAGAAATCCAAGAATTTGTCAAAACTTATAATGTCAAAACCATCTTTACTGAGAGCAATGCTTCTTCTAAAGTCGCTGAGACCTTGGTCAAATCAACGGGAGTTAGCCTAAAGACACTCAATCCTTTAGAAGCAGATCCTGAAAATGATAAAACTTACTTAGAAAATCTAGAAGAAAATATGAATGTTCTTGCAGAAGAATTAAAATGAGGAGATTATGAAAATTAAGAAAAAGTATCTTGCGGCGGGATCGGCTTTAGTCCTTTCCCTGAGTCTTTGCATCTATACACTGAACCAACACCAGCTAGAAGGAAACAAAGATAATAATCGTGTGTCTTATGTCGATGGAAAACAAGACTCTCAAAAAACAGAGAATCAGACACCAGATCAAGTTAGCAAAAAAGAAGATATTCAGGCTGAACAAATTGTTGTGAAAATTACCGATCAAGGTTATGTGACTTCACATGGTGATCATTTCCATTATTACAATGGTAAAGTTCCTTTTGACGCGATTTTCAGCGAAGAACTGTTGATGAAAGATGCCAATTATCAACTGAAAGACGCTGATATTGTCAACGAAATAAAAGGTGGCTACATTATCAAGGTGGATGGTAAGTATTATGTCTACCTTAAAGATGCGGCTCATGCTGATAATATTCGTACGAAGGACGAAATTGAGCGGCAAAAACAAGGCCATACTCATGATGCACCAACTTCTAACAGTGCAGTGGCGCTTGCTCAATCGCAAGGACGCTATACTACCGACGATGGTTACATCTTTAATCCATCTGATATTATAGAGGATACTGGTGATGCTTATATCGTTCCTCACGGTGGACATTACCACTACATTCCAAAGAGTTCCTTATCTGCTAGCGAATTAGCAGCTGCTCAAGCCTACCTATCTGGAACTAGAAAACAAGCAAGTGTGACTGACTATCGTCCGAGTCCAAACGAGACTGGTCAAACTACCAACCCAAGTCAACAGGCTGAAACACCAAGTAATCAAGTTGAGAGTCTTCAGAGTCTATTGCAACAGCTCTATGCTCTTCCAAGCACTCAACGTTATGCTGAATCAGATGGTTTGATTTTTGACCCTGCTAAGATTTCGAGCAGAACACCAAGTGGCGTAGCGATTCCTCACGGAAATCACTATCATTTCATCCCATATACAAAGCTTTCTGCTTTGGAAGAAAAGATTGCGCGTATGATTCCTTTATCTAGCGACAGTGGGAAGCCAACACCTTTGGAAAATCCAAGCAAACCAGCAGAACATCCAGCTCAACCAGATCATCCTCATGACCAAGACGGTGACCATGGAAGTCAGGATACCAACCACGAAGATCATGACCATGATGGAGAGGAGCATGACCATCACCACGGTGAAGAACAAGATCATGGTTTTGCAGCTGACCGTGTTATTAGTGAAGATGAGCAAGGGTTTGTAGTTTCTCATGGAGATCACGCTCATTATTTCTTTAAGAAGGACTTGACTGCAGCCCAAATCAAAGCTGCCCAAGATCACTTGAAAGAAAATCATCAGTCTCAGCATGTTCAACCACTTGCAAAGACTGTGGAAAGTTTCTCGAGAGATGCGAGCGATGAAGAAAAAATCAAGTATATCTCACAGACCTACGGGGTTCAGCTCGAAGCGATTCGTATTTCAAATGGATTCTTTGTCTTTGGAAATCCGGATCAAGCCTATGATCCAACCCATATCCATCCCTATGCTGTTCGAAAAGAACATGTTCGTATTCCTCTCCAAACTGGAAATCCAGAACTGGATTTCCTAAATGAACTGTATACGACTGCCCTACGTGATGGGGTGTCTCCTTATAGTTTGCAAGTAGAAAATGATAGTTTTGTGATTCCTCACGGAGACCACAATCACTATATCAAAGTTCAAACTAAGGGCTATGAAGTAGCTTTGAAAAATAAGATTCCGGCCCTACAATCGACCTATCAACCTGGAGCATTTGATGAACAAACAGTTCTATCTAAGGTGGATCAACTGTTAGCAGATAGCAGAAGTCTCTACAAAGACCAGCCAATCATGCAGAGACGGGTTGAACTTGCTTTGGGGCAATTCACCGAAAATATGAAAAAACTGGCAACAAACTCAACTGCTGGATACCTAGCAGCCTTGGATCTCTTTGATAAACAGTATATCCATGTGGATCAAAGTGTGGCCCCAGTTGAAACTTCACCTTTAGATAAGAAGTACCAAGCCCTTGTAGATAAGATTAATACACTGGATACGGACACTTATGGCTTGCCTAAGAAAGATCTTTTGGTACATTTGCAGGAAGCAAAACTAGCACAGGATGAGACAGAGTTGGCTGCCATTGAAGCGAAACTGCAGGCCTTGCAAGATTTCCGAGATCGAACAGGGGTTACAACAGTAGAGTACATCAAGTATTTCTATGAACATGTATCTGATGGTCGTTTGAGAGAAGAACTTCGGAACCGTGTTGCCAAGTTGACATGGGAACTTTACCAGTCACAATCTTTCCTCAAAGCAACCGACTTGAACAAGTTATTCCCAACTATTTACCAAACTAAGCTAGAAGTAGAAGAAGCTCTCAAAGAAGAACCCGTTTCTACAAAAGCTGGTAAGACTATTCTAGATACGGAAAAAGTAGATAGTCAAACTGCTAAGACAGCCATCTATGAATTCCTAAAAGAGCTCTACGGTGATTTTATGCCAGAAGAGCGGGTTAGCCATGTTAAGAAGGAAGAAGTGGATGCTCTCCTAACTAAAGCTGCCCAACTCCTAGCACGTGTCAAAGAAGATGGTGTCAAACAATCCCTAGCTGAAGAAGCAGCTAATATCAAAGCGGCTACTGAAAAGGAAAATGCAGACCTTGACGAAGCTAAAACACAACTTGAGGATCTCTTGAATCGTATTGCAGCGACTATCCAACGAGAGAAAAAAGAAGCAGAACAAGATCCACAAACGGTGATCATCTACCAAAAACTCTATAATGTCTTGCTCTCTCTTCACAAGTACTTAGAGGATAACAAAGGATCTGATGCTGACTTTGAACGTGTTGATGCCCTATTTGATCAACTTGCAGCCAAAAGCAGTGATAAAGAAGGTCTCCTCACTCTAGCTAAAGAAATCATTAGCTTGAACCAGGAACTCCGTTCAAAAGCAAGTGAAACTGATAGCCAATCTAAGTCCGAGAAAGACAGTGAAACAGCTGCTTCTAAACCAACAGAAAAGCAAGCGCAAAGTGAGTCTGAGACAAGTGCTCAACCAAATGAATAAAAAGAAAGGCGAAGTAGCTGAGCTACCTCGTCTTTTTTAGTCTTTATAAGATACAATGCCAATGATGGTATCCACCGCACGCTCCATAGTTTGAAGGCTGACGTATTCAAAACGTCCATGCATGTTTTCACCACCTGCAAAGATATTTGGAGTTGGGATCCCCATAAAGGAAATCTTAGACCCATCTGTTCCACCACGAATTGGTTCGATAATTGGCGCGATCCCTAAATCTTCCATAACAGCTTTAGCAATGGTAACAGGCGTCATGTCTTTCTCAATGACTTCCTTCATATTGTAGTACTGGTCTGTCAGAGTCAAGGTCACACGATTATTCCCAAACCCTTGATTCATCTTGTCAGCAATAGACTGCATAGCTGCTTTACGAGCTTCAAAGGAATCCTTTTCAAAGTCACGAATGATGTAGCTTGCACGCGCCTCCTCGACACTACCTGTCACATCCATAAGATGATAGAAACCTTGGTAACCATCTGTCAGTTCAGGTCGGTCATTCTCTGGAAGTTGATTATGAAAATCAATCGCTAACTGAAGGGCATTGACCATTTGACCTTTGGCGGTACCAGGGTGAACATTGCGTCCTTGGAAATGGAGTTCAGCAGCAGCTGCTGAGAAAGTCTCGTATTGAAGCTCACCTAGCGGACCACCATCAACAGTATAGGCAAAGTCAACGTCAAAGTCATCTGCATCAAATTTATTGGCACCAACTCCAATTTCTTCATCGGGGCCAAAACCAACTCGAATCTCACAGTGTTTGATTTCAGGATGAGCTGTCAAATATTCGATAGCAGTCATAATTTCAGCAATCCCTGACTTGTCATCAGCCCCCAGCAAGGTCGTGCCATCAGTTGTGATAAGCGTTTGGCCTGTATATTTCTCAAGACTCTTAAAGTCAGCCGGATCTAGTTTAAATCCAGAATCACCTAAGTTGATAGCTTCACCATCGTAATTTTCGATGACTTGCGGATTAACACCCTCAGCATTAAAGTCAGCTGTATCCATGTGGGAGATAAATCCAATCTTACGTGTCAAGCTCGGATCATTAGCTGGCAAGGTCCCAATAGCAAAACCATTTGGTAGGTAGTAAACATTTTGCAGGCCAACACGTTTCATTTCGGGAAGAAGAACATTGGTCGCAAAATCTACCTGGCTCTGCGTACTTGGAGTAGTAGTAGAGTGTTCATTAGAACGCGTGTTGACCTTAACGTAGGTTAAAAAGCGTTCCAAAAGGTTCGGATAAGACATAAAAACTCCTTTTTTTTATCATAAAATAGAATGCAAAACTTCGGAAAAATATGATTTGAGAAATTTCATGAATTTTGAAAAAATATAATAATTCAAATTTAGAAGACTTTCAAAAAATTTTCTGAGTTATTAGAATGAAATATATGCATCTATATTTTATGACATATTTTACTATTTTTTCCATTTTACCACAGAAAACATTGAAAAACAAAGAAGAATCATACTTTTTTGCGATTTATAATAACATGTTTTCAAACACATTGATTGACATGAGTTCAACATTATTATATAATTAACCTATGGATGTTTCAGATTTATATAGTAACAGATTTAAACATATTCTAGTAAGGGAGATAGCATGAACATTCAATATGATTTTAAGAAAATTCAATGTTTCACTAGTCGTTTAGTTATCTTTCTAGCTATTCTTTTTTTGTGTGCACCAATTAATTCTCTACGTGCAGATTCAACAACGGAACCTCAGACAACTCTGCACAAAACGATTACTCCAATTCAGGGACAGGAAGACCAGTATGAGTTGTCACTGGATATCACATCTAAACTGGGAACGGAGACCCAGTCAGAACCCTTGGATGTTGTCCTGGTTGCCGATCTTTCAGGGAGCATGAAAGAGCAAGATGTGAGGTCATCTTCTACTTCAAGATACATAAGTAGAATTGAAGCACTAAAAAATACACTGAGAGGTGTAAATGGTCGTCAGGGGCTCATTGATACAATTCTTTCTAGTTCCCAAAACCGTCTATCTATTGTAGGTTTTGCTGGAAAAATTGATAATCAGTATAGTAATCAGTATTATTCTTGGCCCAATCAATTTGCTGGATATTATTCTGGTGTTTCGACTTATGACGATGCGAAAACCATTTTGAACTGGAGTAATAATTCATACAATGCTAAAACTGCAGTTAATAAGATGGCGATTGCGGGTGGTAATTCTAGAGGGTATGAGCGAGGGATAGGTACAGGTACAAATATTGGTGCTGGTCTGTGGGAGGCAGATGCACTCCTTAATAATGCGAGAAGTAATGCGAAAAAGGTTGTTATTCTACTATCAGATGGTTTTGCTAATATGTATTATGATGAATATGGTTATACTATATACAACTGGAATAATATCGATGCTAAAACAGAAACAGCTCCCAACTGGTTTAATGACTATCTTAAGCAATTCGTATTAGGGATTTCATCAAGCCTGGCACCTAGAATTGATGGATTTTACTCAATTAAATTTCGATACTCTAACACTAGAGATAGTATATCCGATATTAAATCTTACATTAATCAATATAACCCTAATATCCCCAACGAAATATTTTCTGCAAGTAATGAAAATGACTTGCAACAAAAATTCAAAGATATCACTGATAAAATTCTACCTCTAGGTGTACACCATGTAACTATATCAGATGTCTTGTCCAAGTACGTGCAGCTATTACCGGGTAATGCTTCACGCCTTCGTGTCGTCAAAATAAAGGATGGTAATGAGGAAGAACTGAATGGCAATCAAGTGACGATTGAAAGTAAGAAGAACGAACAGGGATTAGTGGAAGTAACAGCCAAGTTTGATCCGAGTTACACTTTGGAGGATGACGCCAAGTACGTTCTCAAGTTTACTGTCACCTCTACCCAAGAGGCATTTGATGCGATTGCGGGTGATAAGACACTTACTAGTGATGATGCCGAAGGAGCCGATGCTACTAAACTCTACTCCAATAAGGGGGCAAAAGTTACCTATTCCTATGGTATTGGGACTTCACATACCAAAACAAAAGACTATTCTGAGAAGCCCACTTTCAAGCCGTCAGATCCATTGACGGTTCCAGTCGAAGTTGAATGGCAAGGTGTGGATGGAAAATCAAATCCATCAGCAAATCGTCCACCTAGTGTTGAATTAAAATTAAACCAAAAGAAAGATGGAAGTACAAAGGATTCCTATCGAAAGGTCACTAGTTCAGTTCAAACGAATAGTTTTACTGAAAATACTAGTTTTGCAAAGGTAGCCAAGGGATATGACTACGAACTGAAAGCACCAGACGCTCCGGGATACACAGTCGAAGTTCAAAATACAGGTACGAAAGAGAAACCATCCTTCAAAGTTATTTACCGACAGCTTCCAAGCCTCACCATAAAGAAAATCCTAGAAGGGGAACAATCACCTAATAAATCTTTCACAATTAATGTTACCCTTTCAGATAAGGATGGCAATCCGATTGACGGCAAGTTTGGGAATACAACAGTTACTAACGGGAAAGCGCAGATTTCTCTCAAAAATGGTCAGGAAACTGCTCTAAGATACCTACCTCGTGATACCCGCTATAAGGTAGAAGAGGTAGAGACCTCTAGAGCGGGCTATCATGTTACCTATGAAAAACAAGAGGGAACTTTGTCAGAGGACGTTCAAACAATCGTCACCAACCACAGACTTCCGACACTTTCAGTCACAAAAAAAGTTACAGGTGCTTTTGCTAATCTTCTGCAATCCTTTAAGATTACCATTAATATCAGGGATGCTCAGAATAGACCATTAAGTGGGACATACAAGGTGAAACTGAATAATCAGATGACTACCCTACAATTCACCAATGGTAAGGCGACAGTCGATCTAAAGAAAGATAAAACTGTTAAGATTCTCGACCTTCCTCTAAATGCTCGTTACAGTATCGAAGAAGAAGCAAGTTCGTCTCGTGGATATCGGGTTTCTTATGAAAATAAAGAAGGCAAGCTTGATGGGGATAAGTCCGCGACAGTCACGAATAATAAAAACAGCGTACCTGAAACGGGAATTGACTTCTTGAGTAGCACTCTCATGCTTGGAGTCGTTCTTCCTCTAGGAGGAATCTTCTTTATCATCTTACTTGGTCACCTTGTGGTGAATAGGAGGAAGTGATGCTGCTTAAAAAGAAACATAAGAAACCAGTAACACAAGTCAATCGGGATAAGTCTCCGCCGAGTGTCTGGGGAGATATCCTTTACTTAGTCAGTAAACTTCTGATGGTTGGATTTGTACTAGCCACCCTTTACTTTTTCGTCTTTGGACTATTAAGATACAATGACGATGGCATGAAGCCAGCCTTAAAAGATGGCGACTTGGTCGTCTACTATAGGTTGGATAAACGCTATTCGATTGGTGATTTGCTCGTCTATAGTTATAAAGGCAAGGAAAGAGTGGCGCGTGTCATCGCAACCGAAGGAAGTACAATCGATATAAACGAAAATGGTCTCATCATCAACGGTTCTCCTCAACAAGAGCAAGATATCTACAAAGAAACGCTGCTCTATAAGGAAGGGGCAACCTTCCCGATGAAAGTCCCAGCAGGACAACTCTTTGTCCTTGGGGACAATCGAACAACGGCTGTAGACAGTCGTGCTTTTGGAACCATCCCTATACAGGATACTCAAGGCAAAGTTGTAACAGTCATTAGAAGACGAGGCTTTTGATGATCATAATGAAAAAAGAAAATAAAAAAACAAAAGGAATAATCATGAAAAAAACATTCTTTAAAAAGCTATTCACTGCAAGCATTGCAGCTATAACCGCTTTGTCCGTATTCAGAGGTGTCCCGACCTTTGCGGATGATAATTCAGCAACAACCAAAGCAAATGGTGAAAATAATGCTGTTGTGAAGATTAATAAAACGTTGAATATTGCAGAGGGAATAACAACACCAACAGCGACCTTCACCTTTACATTTACTGAAAAAGAAGGCACATCTTCTAATGGAGCTCCATATCAAAAAGGTGTTAATATTCCAAATAGGACTGTTAAATATTCTAAAGATGATACACAGGTAAATAATAAAATCGTAAAGGCAACTGATAACATATTTGATGGTGTTACTTATAATCATGCGGGTGAATATGTTTATGTAGTAAAAGAAGAAAAATCAGGTTGGAGTGCTCTTGAAAAAGATGGTAAAAAAATTGATTCAATGAGATACGATACCAGAACATATGATATGCATGTCATTGTAAAAAATAAAACAAGTAATGGCGTTTATATCTCATCAGTTTACTTCAAAGAGAATAAGACTTTAAGTACAGGTAAAGTAGAGCCAAGTGGAACAGGGGTTTATGATTTATTTGATAATACTTATGCTAAAGATGCTAGTCGTGATCCTAACCCTGAAAATCCAGATAAAATTAATCCAACAGCAAAAGCATTAACAATTACTAAAAAAGTTGACGGAGCCTCAGGGGATAAAACAAAAGATTTCCACTTCCATATTCATATTCAACTTCCAAGCACCAACAGTACAGCTGAATCTCCATTGAAAATGCTTGTAGTACAACATGGTGAAACATCCAATACAATTGCGGTGTTGAGTTCAGGAATCGTTGACTATGATTTTACTTTGAAGCATGGTGAAACCTTTACTATTGATCAATTGCCGGCTGGATCACACTATACACTAACTGAAACTGGTGTTCCAGGATATACAGCATCATCAGTATATTTGACAAACGGGACATCAACTAATGGTGCGGCTGGACAATTGGGTCAAGATTATAAAGTTGAGAATATCCTTCTTGGTGAAAAAACAAACAACAACACCGTTACCAATAAAATTAATGACGTGACTCCTACTGGTCTCTTGATTGACAACCTTCCATTCATCTTGATGATTGGTCTTGGTTTGGCTGGATTTGTTGTCTTGTCTAAAAAACGTAGAAAAGCCTAAACGGTTGGGGGATAGACGATGAAAACCAAGCGTGAGAAACCTAAAAAGAGTCTGTCTAGGCGTCTCGTTCTTGCTGTGGATGGGACGATCAATCACTTGTTGCTCATTTTTGCAGCTTTGATCTTTCTCTTTGGTTTCTATGCCCTTTGGGATTCCAACCAAGTCTACTCTTTGGCTTCGTCAAGTGAGTACGAAGCTTATCGACCTGTTACGACGCAACAGGATGAGCTGGCTAGCTTTTCAGGCTTCAGCAAACTCCAAGAACTCAATCCCGAAGTCCTCGGTTGGATCAATGTCTATGGTACCAATATCGACTATCCCTTAGTCCAAGCCAAGGACAATGAAAAGTATCTCAACAAGGACTCCAAAGGTGAGTTTGCAGCGACAGGCGCTATTTTTCTCGATGCACGAAATAATCCCAAGTTCGAAGACTTTAATACCATTATCTACGGGCACCACGTAGAAAACGGGGTCATGTTTGGTGATGTGGCTAAGTTTGCTGATCAGGAATTTTTTGACCAGCATCGTTACGGTAGTATATACTACAATGGTGTGGAAAAAGGGCTCGAGATCTTTGAGATGTTGGAGGTCGATGCCTATGACTTTAACATCTATGATCCAGGAATACAGGGTGAGGACCGTCAGCAGGCCTATCTAGATCACTTGCTCTCAGTAGCCATGCATAAGCGGGATATCTCGCTCTCGCCAAGTGATCGTATCATCCTACTCAGCACCTGTTTTCTCGATGTGACTAATGGTCGTCATATCGTGGTCGCAAAGATTACAGACACCGTCCCTAAAAATACTTTCCATACAAAAAAATCAAAACCATTCCCATACAGTGTCTTTGATGACTCGTCTCTTGGACGTTTCCTCTCATCAATCCCACTATGGATTTGGTACCTTATCTTGTTTGTATTGTTCTTGCTCTTGATTTTCTTACTCCTTGTCCTCTACTTGATCCTACGTCGTAGAAGAGAGAGTAAAAAAATGCAAGAAGCAGACCCTTTTACTGACTAAGGGTGAATAGAAAAGAGGCGGTTTTGTCCCGCCTCCTTTCCTTTTAAGAAATCTCGCATAGAAAGGAGAGCTGATGACGGTTCAAAAAAGAGCGCGATTTAAAAACGTGTTTCTGGTATTCTTCTGTGTTTTTGTAGCTCTTTTTAGTTGGCAGAGAGTGGAAGCGAGTGACTATGATCACTATAATCCTATTGAAAAGGATGCTTCGAGCACAGCATTTGAAACCCTGCAACAGCTTAATCATGATGTTTGCGGTTGGATTAGCCTTGATGGGACCAAGGTAGACTATCCCCTCTTGCAGAGTCAGGATAATGTCAAATACCTTGACCGCAATGCCTTTGGCGATTATACGATTACGGGATCAATCTTTCTTGACTATCGCTTTAATCCCAACTTTACTGATTTTAATACCATCATCTACGGTCACTCTATGGCTTCAGGAGCTATGTTCGGCGAGATTAAGAAATTTGCTGATAAGGAATTCTTCGACCAGCATCGCTATGGTTCTATCTACTACAATGGTCGAGAACGTGGTCTTGAGATTTTTGGGATTTTAGAAGTGGATGCCTATGATACGGAAATTTACCGAACCTTGAGTCCTAACGATGAGGAACACCAGGCCTATTATCAGTATCTGCTGAGTAAAGCTAAGTACAAGCGAGATGTTTCCTTGACTTCAACGGACAAGATTGTTTTATTAAGCACCTGTTTTCTTAATATTACCAACGGCCGCCATATTCTTTTAGCAAAAATAACGGATGCACCAGTAAAAGCAGCACAGGATAAAAGTGGAGAAAGCGTAGGAACACGTTATTTTGACCAAGGGATTCCAACGCATTGGATTTATATCCTAACCTTACTCCTTCTTATCATTGTCATTTTGCTTCTAATAGTTATTATTCTAATCATAAGACGAGATAGAAATACAAAAGAACAAAAGAAATAGTAGACGTCGGAAGCGTTTACTATTTTTGTTTTTCATGATAGAATGGATGGTGAAAATAATATCATAAGGATGATAATATGAAAAAAGCCCTGTTAATGATGACCTTTGGATCTCCAGAGGAGATTAGTTTTGAAGGAGTATCAGAATTTTTTACAAACATTCGTCGTGGAGTTAGACCCCAAGACCACGAGATCCAGACCCTCTATGACAACTACGTCCTTATCGGTGGGACGCCTTTGCAGCGGATTACACGTGAGGAGGTCAATTTAGTCAAGGAACGATTAGGGGAGGAGTACGGTATCTATTTTGCCAACAAATTTTCTCGTCCCTTTATTCCAGATGTGATCAAACAGATGGAAACTGATGGTGTCGAAGAATGTATCTGTTTGATTTTGGAACCTCATTATTCCTTTTACTCAGTCATGGGATATGAAAAGTTTCTGGAAAGTCAGCAGATACGATTTTTAGTCATTAAGGACTGGTATCAACAACAGGCTTTGCTGGACTTCTGGACAGATGAGATTAGAAAAATTTTACGAAACCATGTGGGAGAAGAATCTTTCAAGGTAATCTTTTCAGCTCACAGTGTTCCCATTTTTGCCTTGGATTTTGGAGATCCTTATATCGACCAGATTTTCGATAATAGCAAGCTCATTGCTGAACAACTCGGCCTAATGACAGACCAGTATACCAATACTTGGCAGAGCGAAAGCGATATTGGAATCCCTTGGATCAAGCCAGATGTCTTAGAATATTTACGAGAACAAAAGCAACATCCAGAACATTATATTTTTGTCCCGATAAGTTTTATCAGTGAGCATATCGAAGTCTTGTTCGATAATGATGTGGAATGTTATGATTTGTGTCAAGAATTAGGTGTCACCTACCATCGTCCACCTATGCCAAATACTGATGGCCGTTTAATTGACGCTTTAGTTGCTACTGTAAGAGTCAATGAAGACAAAGAATTTAAAGCTTTTCTCCCAGAAGAAGAAACCTTTGATGAGTTAGCGCCTTCGGCAACTACCAAGGACATCATGGAGGAGACAGACGACCTTCAGATGCCAGAATTTGTCAAAAAACTCATTGAGAAAAAAGGCCGTGAAAATGTGAAGATGCCTTACTTGATTAAAAAAATGCTAGAAAAGGCTGGTAAGTTGCCGAAAGACTAAAGAAAAAGGATTTAGCATGAAGCTAGATCCTTTATTTGTCTTATTTTTTTTCAAGAAGAGCTTTGATTTCTTGAAGGACTTCAAGTTCAGTTGGAGCAGCAGGTGCTTCCTCAACCACTTCCTCTTTCTTACGAAGGTTTTGCGCTTTTTCCATAGCTTTAATAACGAAGAAAAGCACAGTACCTACAACGAGAAAGTTGATAATAGCACTCAAGAATTTACCATATGTAACACCATTCCATGCAAGCTCAGCGATGTTTTGTACTTTCGCAGCTTCCAAGGCTGGATTCAAGATAAGTGGAGTGATGATATCGTTAACGAGTGAAGTCACGATAGCACCAAAAGCAGAGGCGATGATTACACCGACAGCAAGGTCAACGACATTACCACGAAGCAAGAACTCTTTAAGATCCTTTAACATTTTCATAAATTCCTTTCCTAATTTTCTAACTTATTATATCCTAAATAGTGACAAAAGGCAACCTGGATGCTTAAGGAGATCAGTTGCTCCTTTTAAAAATATAGATTTTACTGAAAATATAATTAAGCACAATAATCAAGATTTGTGCTAGAATGGTTTCAACCACATTAACCCTGTCTATATTATATTCGACAAACTGACCAATAAGATCAGGAAAGGTTGTAACGAAGATATAAGTTAAAAGAACGTCAAGTCCAAGTGTAGAGAGACGAGCTAAGAAAAACTTAGCCAAGCGAGTTGGCCAATTCCTTCTTTCTTGTTTAAAGACGATTGTATCATTTGTAAAAAAGGCAAAGAGAATCCCGATAAGATTTGCGAGTACGGTTGCCAGGATTTCCTGGTGGCTGATGTGGTAAATAAGTAAACGCGATACAATAGAAACCAAAGTAGTAGCAGCACCGAAAAATAGGTAGGAGAGGATTTCGTTATCGAAGAATGCCTTTATTATTCTTTTCATGGTTTTAGTATAGCATAAAGTCCTATATTGTGCTATACTGGTAAGGTTGATAGTCTCAACCCTTGGTGCTTAGCTTCTTTCACCAAGCATATTTTACGCGGGAAACCGCTAAAGGAGAAAACATGAAAAAATTAACTGTTCGTGATATGGCAGATATCGCTATTGTCGCTGCTATTTATGTGGTTTTGACCATTACCCCACCGCTGAATGCCATTAGCTATGGTGCCTACCAGTTCCGTATTTCAGAGATGATGAATTTTTTAGCCTTTTACAATCCAAAATATATCATCGGTGTGACGATTGGTTGTATGATTGCAAATTTCTTTAGCTTTGGTCTAATAGATGTCTTTGTCGGTGGAAGTTCTACTCTAGTTTTCCTAAGTCTAGGTGTATGGCTTTTTAGCAAGTACAAGAAAGACTACCTGTTTAATGGTTTGATTCGAAAAGATCATTTCTTCTTTTCAATTCTCTTCTCTATTTCAATGATTACCATTGCAGCAGAACTCTATATTGTTGCAGAAGCTCCATTCTTCTTTACATGGTTCTCTACGGGGATTGGTGAGTTTGCATCACTCATCGTAGGTGCTATTTTAATCGGAAAATTAGGACGCCGAATTGATCTAACAAGATAAGAAGTTTATAAGCTAGATTCTTGCTAAATCTAGCTTTTTTCATTCCATAAAATTAAAAGAGAGCGCTTGACAAGAACTAGGAACTATAGTATACTTTTTAGGTAAGCTGATTTAGCTCAGTTGGCAGAGCGCATCCATGGTAAGGATGAGGTCGCCGGTTCAATCCCGGCAATTAGCATGATAGAGACGAAAAAAACCTGATTTACAAGGGTTTTTGTTATGTCTGCCCCAAATTTTTCAAAGATATTTCTTATGCACCTGTATAAATGAAGCAAAGAGTTTTGTCTGTTGACAAAAGTGACTCTATCTAGTAGAATAGTAGGTGCGATGAGTCGATAGGTAGTCTTCGGACTACTATTGAGCATAAGGAGGTCATAACGCAGGAGCGGACCTTGATGAGTTGTGTGAACCTGCTCATCACATGAAGATGCCTCTTAGTCCCTGGTCGAATGGCTAGGGATTTTTAATTTTCAGAAAATATAGTCTAAAAATACTTTTCAATTTCTGTAAAAAGTAGTATAATACATCTATTATAGAAATTTTTAGAAAATTCCGAAAGAGGTTATTTATGGGATATACAGTTGCTGTAGTCGGCGCGACAGGTGCTGTCGGAGCTCAGATGATAAAAATGTTGGAAGAATCAACACTTCCAATTGATAAAATCCGTTTACTTGCTTCTGCACGTTCAGCAGGCAAGACTTTGAAATTTAAAGACCAAGATATTACGATTGAAGAAACGACTGAGACAGCTTTTGGGGGTGTTGATATTGCACTCTTCTCAGCAGGTGGTTCGACATCAGCTAAGTATGCACCATACGCAGTTCAAGCTGGTGCGGTAGTAGTGGATAATACATCTTATTTCCGTCAAAACCTAGATGTACCCTTGGTTGTGCCAGAAGTAAATGCTCACGCACTTGATGCCCACAATGGGATTATTGCTTGCCCTAACTGTTCAACAATTCAAATGATGGTGGCGCTTGAGCCAGTTCGTCAAAAATGGGGCTTGGATCGTATCATTGTTTCAACTTACCAAGCAGTTTCAGGTGCTGGTATGGGAGCAATTCTTGAGACACAACGTGAACTTCGTGAAGTTTTGAATGATGGGGTGAAACCACGTGATTTGCATGCGGAAATCTTACCTTCAGGTGGTGACAAGAAACACTATCCTATCGCCTTCAACGCTCTTCCACAAATCGATGTCTTCACTGACAATGATTACACTTACGAAGAGATGAAGATGACTAAGGAAACTAAGAAAATCATGGAAGATGATAGCATCTCAGTATCTGCAACATGTGTGCGTATTCCAGTCTTGTCAGCTCACTCTGAGTCAGTTTATATTGAAACAAAAGAAGTGGCTCCAATCGAAGAAGTCAAAGCAGCCATCGCAGCCTTTCCAGGTGCTGTTCTTGAGGATGACGTAGCGCACCAAATCTATCCTCAAGCCGTCAATGCAGTGGGTTCGCGTGATACTTTTGTTGGTCGTATCCGTAAGGATTTGGATGCTGAAAAAGGAATCCACATGTGGGTTGTTTCAGATAACCTTCTCAAAGGTGCTGCCTGGAACTCAGTTCAGATTGCAGAAACGCTTCACGAACGTGGATTGGTTCGTCCAACAGCTGAGTTGAAATTTGAATTAAAATAGTCATATCGTTTAGGAGTTCAGATGAACTCCTTCTTTGAAATAGAGAGGTGTTTCTCATGTCTTATCAAGATTTAAAAGAGTGTAAAATCATCACGGCCTTTATTACCCCTTTCCATGAGGATGGTTCCATTAACTTTGATGCTATCCCAGCCTTGATCGAGCATTTATTGGCCCATCATACAGATGGAATTCTTCTAGCTGGAACGACTGCTGAGAGTCCAACTTTGACCCACGATGAGGAGTTGGAACTCTTTGCGGCTGTACAAAAGATTGTCAATGGGCGCGTTCCTTTGATTGCGGGTGTAGGTACCAATGATACCCGAGACTCGATCGAGTTTGTCAAAGAAGTAGCAGACTTTGGTGGTTTTGCAGCTGGGCTTGCTATTGTGCCTTACTATAATAAACCTTCTCAAGAAGGCATGTACCAGCACTTTAAGGCCATTGCAGATGCTTCTGACCTACCAATTATTATCTATAACATTCCAGGCCGTGTGGTTGTCGAATTAACTCCTGAGACCATGCTTCGTTTGGCTGACCATCCTAATATCATCGGTGTTAAAGAATGTACCAGCTTGGCAAATATGGCTTACTTGATCGAGCATAAGCCAGAGGAATTCTTGATTTATACAGGTGAGGACGGAGATGCCTTCCATGCTATGAACTTGGGTGCAGATGGTGTGATCTCTGTTGCCTCTCATACAAATGGGGATGAAATGCATGAGATGTTTACTGCCATTGCAGAAAGCGATATGAAGAAAGCTGCAGCTATTCAGCGTCAGTTCATTCCTAAGGTCAACGCCCTCTTCTCTTATCCAAGCCCTGCTCCAGTTAAGGCTGTTCTCAACTACATGGGATTTGAAGCTGGACCAACTCGTCTACCTCTTGTTCCAGCGCCAGAAG
Organism: Streptococcus halitosis; assembly: GCF_023147855.1. Classification (GTDB taxonomy): domain Bacteria; phylum Bacillota; class Bacilli; order Lactobacillales; family Streptococcaceae; genus Streptococcus; species Streptococcus halitosis_B. The sequence continues at coordinate 316,869 of NZ_JAHXOP010000001.1, read as the reverse complement.
AAGATGCCAAACGCATTATCAAAGTCGTCGTAGATGGCGACTACGAAGCAACTAAGGCAACTGTAACAGGTGTCTTAAGACCAGATTACTAATAACGACAATAAAATCCATGACCGCAAGAACGATCATGGATTTCTTATTTTCCTAAACAGAATTGGCTAAAGAGTTGGGTAATGAGTTCATCTGGAGCCGCATCACCCGTGATTTCTCCAAGGATTTCCCAAGTACGGGTCAAGTCAACTTGAAGCAAATCAACTGGCATCCCCAGTTCAAGACCTTCATTAACAGCTTGCAAGCTTTCAACAGCCTTTTCAATCAAGGAAATGTGACGGGCATTTGACAAGTAAGTAGCATCTTGCTCAACCAAACCAGCATTTTCAAAGAAGAGGTCATTAATACGCTCTTCAATCTTATCGATATTTTGGTTTTTAAGAACTGAAATACGGATGACATCTTCAGGGAGTTCTGAAGTTTCAATTGCTTCAGGAAGATCAGTTTTGTTAAGCAGAATAATGCGATTAGTATCTTGGCTGATTTCTAAGAGTTGGCGATCTTGGGCGGTTAGTGATTCACTAGCATTTAGGACTAGTAGTACCAAGTCAGCTTCCTTGAGGGCTTTTCTCGAACGCTCGACACCGATTTGCTCCACGATATCATCTGTTTCCCGGATACCAGCTGTATCAATCAATTTGAGAGGGACACCATTGATGTTGACGTATTCTTCGATGACATCACGGGTGGTACCAGCGATGTCAGTTACGATAGCCTTGTCTTCACGTAAGAGGTTGTTGAGGAGGCTGGATTTCCCAACGTTGGGGCGTCCGATGATAGCAGTTGAAATTCCCTCACGAAGAATTTTACCGCGGCGGGCTGTCCTAAGGAGATTAGTTAGTAATTGTTCAAACTCCATGGTCTTCTCTCGGACAACTGCAGTAGTAGCTTCCTCAACATCGTCATACTCAGGATAATCGATATTGACCTCGACTTGGGCAAGAGTATTGAGGATTTCTTGGCGGGTATTGTTAATCAGGTCAGAAAGGGAACCGTCTAATTGCTTAACTGCAATGTTCATGGCCTTGTCAGTCTTGGCACGGATGATATCCATTACCGCCTCAGCCTGTGTTAAGTCCACACGACCGTTTAGAAAGGCACGCTTGGTAAATTCACCCGGTTCAGCCAATCGAGCTCCTTCACGGATAGCTAGCTGGAGAATTTCATTGGTTACCGCAATCCCGCCGTGGGTGTTAATCTCGATAATGTCCTCTCGAGTGAAGGTCTTTGGAGACTTCATGGCCCCAACCATAACCTCGTCCATGACTTTACCAGTTTGAGGGTCAACGATGTGACCATAGTTCAGCGTGTGGCTCGCAACCTGACTCAAGTCTTTTCCTTTAAAAATCTTTTGCGCAATGGCAAAACTGTCTGTTCCGCTCAGGCGGACAATACCAATAGCCCCTTCACCTAGTGGAGTAGAGATGGCAGCGATGGTATCAAATTCACGTGTAATCATACTAATTCCTTTTGTATTTCTTTTCTTAGGATATGTATCCAAGCATCTCTTCAAATTGTAACAAATTTAGGTTATTTCTTCAATGGATGCTACTTGGAGATTGAAAAAGCCTAAGCAATTCTGCTTAAGCTAGCTTATTTGGTGCGCATTTCCCCTTGAGGGAAGTAAGTCCCTTCTGGCATGTCGTTGATGATGACATGAACGGCTGATTGAGGTGCTCCAGTGTTACGGACAACAGCTTCCGTTACTTCCTTAGCAAGAGCTTTCTTTTGCTCGAGCGTGCGTCCTTCAAATAAATCGATGCGTACAAATGGCATAATAGCTTCCTCCACTAGTTTTTGATTTCTTCTATTTTACCACATTTTGCCGTTTAAAGCTTCAGAAAATTATGATATACTAGAATGTAGCAAAAATTTAGAAATGGACGTGAATTAGAAGCATGGCACAGTTGTATTATCGTTATGGGACCATGAACTCTGGTAAGACGATTGAGATTCTCAAGGTGGCCTATAACTACGAGGAGCAAGGAAAGGGAGTTGTGATTATGACTTCTGCTCTGGATACGCGTGACGGTGTTGGCTATGTATCTAGTCGAATCGGTATGAAACGCCCAGCCATTGCGATTGAGGAAACGACGGATATCTTTGGTTATATCCGAGACTTACCTGAGAAACCATACTGTGTGCTAGTCGATGAGGCCCAGTTTCTCAAGCGTCACCATGTTTACGACCTAGCTCGTGTTGTGGACGAGCTAGACATACCTGTCATGGCTTTTGGTTTGAAGAATGACTTTCGCAATGAATTGTTCGAAGGTTCAAAATACCTCTTGCTCTTAGCAGACAAGATTGAAGAAATCAAGACTATCTGTCAGTACTGTAAGAAAAAGGCGACTATGGTGTTGCGTACGCAAGATGGTGTGCCAGTCTATGATGGCGAACAAATTCAGATCGGTGGAAATGAAACCTATATCTCAGTCTGCCGAAAACATTATTTTGCGCCTGAAATCAATAAGGAGAATGAAGAAAAATGAACATCTATGATCAACTACAAGCTGTAGAAGACCGTTATGAAGAATTAGGAGAATTGCTCAGTGACCCAGATGTAGTGTCTGACACCAAACGTTTCATGGAGCTTTCAAAAGAAGAAGCTTCAACTCGTGATACGGTAACAGCCTACCGTGAGTACAAACAAGTCCTTCAAAACATCGTTGACGCCGAAGAGATGATTAAGGAATCAGGTGGAGATGCGGACTTGGAGGAAATGGCCAAGCAAGAACTCAAAGATGCCAAGGCTGAAAAAGAAGAATACGAAGAAAAACTCAAAATCTTGCTCCTTCCAAAGGATCCAAACGATGATAAGAACATCATCCTTGAAATCCGTGGAGCAGCCGGTGGGGACGAAGCAGCACTTTTCGCTGGAGATTTGTTAACTATGTACCAAAAGTATGCGGAAGCCCAAGGTTGGCGCTTTGAAGTCATGGAAGCCTCTATGAACGGTGTCGGTGGTTTCAAAGAAGTAGTGGCCATGGTTTCAGGGCAATCCGTTTACTCTAAACTCAAGTATGAGTCTGGTGCTCACCGTGTGCAACGTGTCCCTGTGACAGAAAGCCAAGGCCGTGTCCATACATCAACTGCCACAGTTCTTGTCATGCCTGAAGTGGAAGAAGTAGAATACGATATTGATCCAAAAGACCTTCGTGTTGATATCTACCACGCATCAGGTGCTGGTGGACAGAACGTCAATAAGGTTGCGACTGCCGTTCGTATCGTTCACTTGCCAACCAATATCAAGGTTGAGATGCAGGAAGAACGTACCCAGCAGAAAAACCGTGAGAAGGCCATGAAAATCATCCGTGCCCGTGTTGCTGACCATTTTGCTCAGATTGCTCAAGATGAACAAGACGCTGAACGTAAGTCTACTATCGGTACTGGTGACCGTTCTGAACGTATCCGTACTTACAATTTCCCACAAAACCGTGTCACAGACCACCGTATTGGCTTGACTCTCCAAAAACTAGATACCATTTTGTCTGGTAAATTGGATGAAGTTGTGGATGCCTTGGTTCTTTATGACCAAACACAAAAATTAGAAGAATTAAACAAATAATGAAATTAGCTCAATTATTTTCAGATTTTGAAGAAGAGTTGATAAGACAAGGAGAGGAAGCAGAAAGCCTCTCTTTTGTCTATCGTAGCTTAAAAAATCTCTCTTTTACGGACTTTGTCTTTGCTCTTCAACAAGAGGTAACAGAGGAAGAAAAACAATTTGTAGAAGAAATTTACCAGCAGTTAGTGGCTCACAAACCAGCTCAGTATATCATTGGTCACGCAGATTTCTTTGGAATGCAGTTAAAAGTGGATGAGCGGGTTTTGATTCCTCGTCCTGAGACAGAGGAGTTGGTTGAGCTTATCCTTGCTGAAAATCCTGAGGAAAGTCTTAAGATTCTAGATATCGGGACTGGAAGTGGTGCCATAGCCCTTGGATTAGCTAAAAACAGACCAGATTGGTCAGTGACAGCAGCAGATATTTCCCAAGACGCCTTAGAGCTTGCATCAGAGAATGCTAGAAATCAAAATCTTAATATATTTTTTAAAAAATCTGATTGTTTTGCAGAAATTTCTGAAAAATATGATATAATTGTATCCAATCCACCCTATATCTCTCGTGAAGATGAGTCAGAGGTCGGTTTGAATGTTTTGCATTCGGAACCTTATATAGCTCTCTTTGCAGATGAGGATGGCCTAGCTATTTATCGCAGAATTGCGGAAGATGCAAAAGACTATCTCAAAGATGGTGGTAAGATTTACCTTGAAATTGGATATAAGCAAGGTCAAAGTGTTCCTGCGCTTTTTAGGAAACATCTTCCTGAAAAACGAGTACGAACACTCAAGGACCAATTTGGTCAAGATAGGATGGTTGTAGTTGATGATGGACAGGATTAGACAAGAGTTGGAAAAGGGCGGAGCAGTCGTTTTACCTACCGAGACAGTTTATGGTCTCTTTGCCAAAGCTCTAGACGAAAAAGCTGTCGACCATGTTTACCAACTCAAACGTCGTCCTAGAGATAAGGCACTCAATCTTAATGTCGCTTCTCTAGAGGACATCTTGCACTTTTCAAAGAATCAGCCAACTTATCTACAAAAGCTTGTAGAGGCCTTTTTACCGGGTCCCTTGACCATTATCCTCGAAGCCAATGACCGAGTTCCCTATTGGGTCAACTCTGGTCTTGCAACTGTCGGATTTCGGATGCCGAGTCACCCCATTACACTTGATTTGATTCGAGAGACAGGTCCTTTGATTGGGCCGTCTGCCAATATCTCGGGTCAGGCGAGTGGAGTGACCTTTGCTCAAATTCTAGAGGATTTTGACCAAGAGGTTTTGGGGCTGGAGGATGACGCTTTTCTAACTGGACAGGATTCGACTATTTTGGATTTGTCTGGAGACGAGGTGAAAATCTTACGCCAAGGGGCGATTAAGCGAGAAGATATTCTTGCTCGGTTGCCAGAGATTTCTTTTGAGGAGGAATGAGATGCTAAGAGATTTGCAAGAAACAGATGTGAATGCTATATGTGAGATTAACCAAGAGGCTTTGGGCTATTCTTTTAGTCCAGAGGACACAGCTAGTCAACTAGCTAGATTATCTCAGGATTCCCATCATTTCCTACTTGGCTATGAGGATGAGGTCAGCCATGTCCTACTTGGATATGTCCATGCTGAAGTTTATGAATCCCTCTATTCCAAAGCAGGCTTTAATATCTTAGGCTTAGCGGTTTCGCCTCAAGCACAAGGACGAGGTGTCGGTAAAAGCTTACTGCAAGGGTTGGATCAAGAAGCAAAAAGACGGGGCTATGAGTTTATCCGCTTAAACTCTGCTGATCATCGTCTGGGAGCTCATGCATTTTATGAAAAAGTTGGTTATACTTGTGATAAAGTGCAGAAACGGTTTATTCGCATCTTTTAGTTTTTTTTTCTTACACTAAAGGACCTGTCACACTATAAAGGAGAAGACCTATGATTTTTGACAAAGATGATTTTAAAGCATACGATGCTGATCTCTGGAATGCTATTGCCAAAGAAGAAGAACGCCAACAAAACAATATCGAGTTGATTGCTTCGGAAAACGTGGTTTCCAAGGCTGTTATGGCAGCTCAAGGGTCTATCTTGACAAACAAATATGCCGAGGGTTACCCAGGACGTCGTTATTATGGTGGAACCGATGTAGTAGACGTGGTAGAAACTCTAGCTATTGAACGTGCAAAAGAAATTTTCGGTGCTAAATTCGCCAATGTCCAACCTCACTCAGGAAGCCAAGCCAACTGTGCAGCATATATGGCTTTGATTGAGCCTGGTGACACTGTAATGGGAATGGATTTGGCAGCAGGTGGACACTTGACCCACGGAGCTCCAGTTAGCTTCTCTGGTCAAACCTACAACTTTGTTTCTTATAGTGTGAATCCTGAAACGGAACTTTTGGACTTTGATGCTATCTTGAAACAAGCCCAAGAAGTAAAACCAAAATTAATTGTAGCTGGTGCTTCAGCCTATTCTCAAATTATCGACTTCTCAAAATTCCGTGAAATCGCAGATGCTGTTGGGGCTAAGCTTATGGTAGATATGGCCCATATCGCTGGTTTGGTGGCAGCCGGACTTCACCCAAGCCCAGTGCCATACGCTCATATCACTACAACAACGACCCACAAAACTCTTCGTGGACCTCGTGGTGGCTTGATTTTGACCAATGACGAAGAACTTGCTAAGAAAATCAACTCAGCTATTTTCCCTGGTATTCAAGGTGGTCCTTTGGAGCATGTTGTCGCTGCTAAGGCGGTTTCATTCAAAGAAGTTTTGGATCCAGCCTTCAAGGAATATGCTGCTAATGTCATCAAAAACAGCAAGGCTATGGTTGAAGTCTTCTTGCAAGATCCTGATTTCCGTATCATCTCAGGTGGTACTGAAAATCACCTCTTCCTTGTTGATGTGACTAAGGTTGTAGAAAACGGAAAAGTTGCTCAAAACTTTTTAGATGAAGTTAATATTACCCTAAATAAAAACTCAATCCCATACGAAACCTTGTCACCATTCAAGACAAGTGGGATTCGTATCGGATCTGCAGCCATCACTGCACGTGGATTTGGTGAAGAAGAAAGCCGTAAAGTGGCTGAACTCATCATTAAAACCCTTAAGAATGCAGAAAATGAAGCTGTCTTAGAAGAAGTGAGAAGTGAAGTAAAAGCGTTGACAGATGCCTTCCCATTATACGAGGACTAAAACTTTTATGGACATTTATATTAAGAAAGCTATTATCCATCAGTTCAGCCCAGATGATACCGAGCTGTTTCTAGCGGATAAATTTCTCAATATCACTCCAAAAATCGAGGAATACCTACGCAAAAAAATCAAACGCGTGTATTCAGATGAAGCCAAGACTGGGATTTTCGAAGAAGAAAATCCCTTCTTCAATCATATCACGGATGATTTGTTGGAGACATCAGTAACACTGGCTAATCTCTGGAAAGAGGAGTTTAGCATTTCTGAAAATCTCAAGACCAATGACTTGATTTTTGTTCAGTTTTCTAAAGAAGGCGTTGAACATTTCGCTTTTTTGCGAATTGCTCTACGTGAGACCTTGACTCACCTTGGTGGAGAAGTTGATAATCCAATCAAGCTAACTCAGAATAACCTTCCTGGATTTGGAACGGGGGCTGACGAGGCTTTGGTGGTCAATCTTCAAAGTCGCAAGTACCATCTCATCGAAAAACGCATCAAGTATAATGGGACTTTCTTGAATTATTTTTCAGAAAATCTCCTAGCTGTTACTCCCAAGATTTCACCAAAGAAATCCATCAAGGAATTGGAAAAAACGGCTCAGAGAATTGCAGAGTCCTTTAACACAGATGATTTTCAATTCCAATCCAAGGTCAAATCAGCGATTTTCAACAATCTGGAAGAAAGCAATGAACTGTCACCTGAAAAATTGGCTAATGACCTTTTTGACAACAATCTGACAGCTCGTTTGAGCTTTATCGACCAAGTCAAGGAAGCCGTACCAGAACCAGTCCAGTTCGATGAAATTGATGCCAGTCGTCAGCTCAAGAAATTTGAAAACCAAAAACTCTCCTTGTCAAATGGAATAGAGCTCATCGTTCCCAATAACGTCTACCAAGATGCGGAGTCTGTTGAGTTTATCCAAAATGACAATGGAACCTATTCTATCTTAATCAAAAATATCGAGGATATTCAAAGTAAATAATGTTTAAATTTATAAGAAGAGTGCTTGTGCTAGCAGTCTTCCTTTTCGCAGGATACAAAGCTTATCATATCCATCAGGATGTTAAACAAGTCATGACCTACCAACCCATGGTTCGAGAAATCTTGAGCGAAAGAGATACTCCAGCCAATGAAGAGTTGGTGCTTGCCATGATTTATACCGAAACAAAAGGAAAAGAAGGGGATGTCATGCAGTCTAGTGAGTCTGCAAGTGGCTCAACCAACACTATCAATGACAATGCCTCCAGTATTCGTCAAGGGGTTCAAACTCTAACAGATAACCTCTATCTGGCTCAGAGCAAGGGGGTAGATATCTGGACTGCCGTTCAAGCCTATAATTTTGGACCTGCCTATATAGACTTTATCGCTCAGAATGGCAAGAAAAATACACTAGCGCTGGCCAAGCGTTATTCCCGTGAGACTGTTGCCCCAATCCTTGGCAATACCACTGGAAAGACCTATAGTTATATTCACCCTATTTCTATCTTTCACGGAGCTGAACTCTATGAGAATGGTGGAAATTATTACTACTCGAGACAGGTACGCTTTAACTTGTACATCATGAAATTCTTTAATTTCTTTTAAGCATCTGGTTTGACCAGATGTTTTTCGCTATAAGCTTTCTTTAAGAATGTTTTATTACCCTAGAAAGGTAAAGGAGGGAATACCCTATGAGAAAGAAACTCTTTCTAACAAGCGCTGCAGTTTTGTGGGCAGCAACAGCTATGACGAGTGTCCACGCAGCAACAGATGTTCAAAAAGTAATCGATGAAACCTATGTACAACCTGAATATGTTCTTGGCTCTTCGCTAACTGAAGACCAGAAGAATCAAACTCTTAGCAAACTTGGCTATGATGCATCAAAAGACACTAAAGATATCAAAACTATGACCCCTGATATCTATTCGAAAATTATGAATGTGGCTAATGATGCTAGCCTACAGCTCTATTCGTCGGCTAAGATTCAAAAGCTGGGTGACAAATCACCTCTAGAAGTCAAGATTGAAACGCCTGAAAATATCACCAAGGTGACGCAGGATATGTACCGTAACGCAGCAGTGACGCTGGGAGTGGAGCATGCCAAAATCACAGTTGCAGCTCCTATTCCAGTTACAGGTGAGAGCGCCCTTGCTGGGATTTACTACTCGTTAGAGGCCAATGGTGCTAAAGTTCCGCAAGCCAATAAAGATCTAGCTCAAGAGGAGCTAAAAGCCTTGTCCGATATCAATGCTGAAAATAAGGACAAGTCAGGTTACGATGCCAATAAGCTAAATGCGGCCATGACAGATATCAAGGCAGGAATCGCAAAGGCAAAAGAAGCCAAAGGAAATCTGACAGAGGAAGATGTTCGCAAAATCGTTGAAGACACTCTAAAAAACTACAAACTCGATCAGGTTATAACAGGAAACCAGGTCAATATCATCATCAATTTTGCACTTAATCTCTCAAAGAGTGACATTTTGAACAATGCTGATTTCACTAAAACCCTAAACGACCTCAAGGAAAGCATTGTATCCCAAGCTGGAGATAGCTTTAAAAATATCAACCTCAACTTTGATGCCAATAAAGCGCTAGAAGAGGGGGGCAACTTCTTTAGCTCTCTTTGGCAAGCCATTGTCAACTTCTTCAAGAGTTTTGGTGCTTAGGTCATTTCATGATATAATAGATGGTAACAGAAATGTTGCCGTCTTTTTTTGTCGGCCGATAGAAAGTGAAAAATATGTTAAAGAAAAATGATATTGTAGAAGTTGAAATTGTCGATTTGACCCATGAAGGTGCTGGGGTTGCTAAGGTAGATGGTTTGGTTTTCTTTGTAGAAAATGCTTTACCAACTGAGAAAATTCTCATGCGAGTCCTTAAGGTCAATAAAAAGATTGGCTACGGGAAAGTTGAAGAATACCTTACACATTCTTCACATCGTAACCAAGACCTTGACCTAGCTTATCTGCGTTCAGGTATCGCTGACTTGGGGCACCTTGCCTATCCAGAGCAGCTCAAGTTCAAAACCAAGCAAGTCAAAGACAGTTTCTACAAGATTGCTGGCATTAGAGATGTAGATGTTGCTGAAACGCTTGATATGGAACATCCAGTCAAGTATCGAAATAAGGCGCAGGTGCCCGTTCGTCGAGTGAATGGTGTCCTGGAAACTGGTTTTTTCCGTAAAAATTCGCACGACCTTATGCCCCTTGAAGATTTCTTCATCCAGGATCCTGTCATTGACCAAGTTGTGGTAGTTCTTCGAGATTTGCTTCGTCGCTATGATTTGAAACCTTATGATGAAAAGGAACAGTCTGGCTTGATTCGGAATCTTGTGGTGCGTCGCGGGCACTATTCCGGACAAATCATGGTTATCTTAGTGACTACACGTCCTAAAATTTTCCGAGTGGAACAGTTGATTGAACAACTCATCAAGCAGTTTCCAAAGATTGTGTCTGTCATGCAAAATATCAATGACCGAAATACCAATGCGATTTTCGGCAAGGAGTGGAAGACTCTTTATGGTCAAGACTATATTACGGATCAGATGTTGGGAAATGACTTTCAAATATCTGGGCCATCCTTTTACCAGGTCAATACAGAAATGGCAGAAAAACTTTATCAAACAGCTATTGACTTTGCGGAGTTAAGAGAAGATGATGTGGTGATTGACGCTTATTCTGGGATTGGAACGATTGGATTATCCGTTGCCAAGCATGTCAAAGAAGTCTACGGTGTTGAAGTGATTCCAGAAGCAGTAGAGAATAGCCAGAAGAATGCTGCATTAAACAATATTACAAATGCACACTATGTCTGCGACACAGCTGAGAATGCCATGAAGAATTGGCTCAAGGAAGGTATTCAACCAACCGTTATCTTGGTCGACCCACCACGCAAGGGATTGACCGAAAGTTTTATCAAAGCAAGTAGCCAAACTGGAGCTGACCGCATTGCCTATATCTCCTGCAATATCGCAACCATGGCGCGTGATATCAAGCTCTACAAAGAGTTAGGATATGACTTGAAGAAAGTCCAGCCGGTGGACTTGTTTCCGCAGACGCATCACGTGGAGTGTGTAAGCTTGTTAGTGAAACGTAGTTAATCCTCAAAAGATTCCCCCAAACCTTTTGAGTCCCACAAACGCATCATATTGAGGCGGTATCACTGCTTGTACGAGCTGAGGCATCAGCGAAGTAGGAGTAGATGCTCCGCCCATGAGATAGGACTCGTAGAATGAGGAGGGAAACCGACGAAATGATAAGGTAAGTCCGAACCGCTGAGTGCATGGCTCTGCTCTTCCGATCTGAGACAGTCGAAAAGTAGAAGGGGATGGTATTGGTATCAATCAATGAGTAACAAAGTAACAGCATGATTCGAAACATTTGCTTGTAATTTTCAGAGGAACATCAATATGGATGGAATAACAAAAGATTCTATAAAAACGGCTAAATTAATAAAACAATTATGGCCCCAATTGACCGATAAAGAAGCTTTTGATGAAGTAAAAAAATATACGAATGGCAAAAATACTGCAATCCTTACTGAAGTTGAAGGTGACACAATTGTAGGTCTAGCACTATGTTCACTCAGATTTGATTATGTTGAAGGTTGTAAATATAGTCCTGTTGGATTCTTAGAAGGGATTATTGTCGACGAGGAATATCGTTTAAAGGATATTGCTAAAAATCTCTGTACAAAATGTGAGGAATGGGCGAAAAATAAAGGATGTAAGGAATTTGCAAGTGACTGTACTTTAACGAATACGGATCCTATAAGATTTCATCTCAATATTGGATTTCAGGAGGCAAATAGAATTATTCATTTTAAGAAAAAATTATAATTTAGAAACGTGAATAAACTTGTTAAACTTTATGTATTTTTAGAAAGTGTGTTAACTTGAAAAAACAAATTTTTTTGATGGGTGGGAATCCCCCAATAACGAAATATAGCATTATTGATAAAATTGTATTATCAAGCAAGATTGAAAGAATTGTTATTTTTACAGTTTTTCGAGATAATTGGCAACCCTATATGAAAAAGTACACGGAAGTTTTCCAAAGTCAATTTCCTAATCTAAACACTGATTACTTACTTTTGGACACTGAGCAGATTGATTTTGATGGCTATTTAGATGCTGATCTAATCATCATTGGTGGAGGAAATACGGAAAAATATATAGCTACTTATGTCAATCAGGAGTTCAAAAATTATATCGATCATATGCTTAATAAAGGGGTAAAAGTTATAGGGTTTTCTGCAGGAGCCCTATTATTAGGAGAAAAAGTCTATGTCTCACCTAATGATAATTCAGATCATCAGATAAAGATAAAAAATGGATTAGGACTCTTTAGTCAGTTTTTAATTAGTGTCCATTATGATTCCTGGAATGATAAAGCTAATAAGGATAGAGCAGAAGAACTCGTCAGTGTTCCCATAATTCCACTAAATGATCATTCCTGTCTTGTATTGGATAGACTTGGAAACATTATTGAGAAAATTGACTAGTTTTAATCATGCGAATCTGAATCTACGAAACTATAGTATTGACGAAATGAATAGTGAAAAGCCTTGATTGTAAGGCTTTTTTGTGTTTTTATGATAGAATATAGGTAGTTATAATCGATAGCAACTAAGAAGCAGTAAAAATATTATTCATAAAATAATCAAGATTAGGAAGAAAAAAATGACAGAAATTGATAAAAGGAATTTAAAAAATTATCTTTGTTTTACATTTGGAATTACTTATATATCTTGGGGGCTTCTTGCCATATTTACACAATCTTATATTTGGGGATTAGAGACATTTATAGGAAGAATATTACATATAGTTGGTGCACTTGGACCAGCTATTGCAAGTGGCTTTTATTTAAAAAGTAATAATATAAAATTTAAACATTTTTTATTTAATAAGATAGAAAATAGTAGTATTTATTTCATTTATCATATGTTAGCAATTTTGATACTATTTTCTGTATCTTCCTTAGAATTAAACGGAGTATCAATTTATCTGATGCCATTATTCTTTATACAACTAATTTTTTTTGGTGGTGGACATGAAGAATTAGGATGGAGAGGAATATTACAACCATTACTTGATAAAAAATATACTTATTGGCAATCTAATTTGATTGTAGGATCAATTTGGGGAATATGGCATCTGCCTTTATGGTTTATAGTTGGAGAAAGTCATCAAGGATTTCCTTTTATTTTATTTTTTATATATACATTATTTTTAAGTTTTGTTTTAGGGCTTCTTTACCGTCAAACGAAATCTGTGGGATACTGTGTATTATTTCATGCATTCGCAAATTTGTTAAATCTCTATTTTGTGTTAAAAATTAATCTTATTTTTATTATCATTTTTATTGGTTATTTGATTTATACTATATTGGCGAGTAATAGAATTATTAAGAAAAAAATATTTTAAATTTTAAATCAGGATATCCATTATTGAAGGTAATGATTGGCTATTTAGAGGATTTGATAGAGAGTTTTCTATTTGATGGGGTATCACTGCTTTTACGAGCTTAGACAGGAGGATAAAATAATGGAGATTTTGAAAATTAATCTTATTTCGGTTAAAAAAAGAATGACTGAACTACTATTTGATTACCTTTTAATCATAACTTACCTGGGTATTCTGTTTCTTTGCTCTATAACTTATTACTACTTTGTTTTTAATGGTGTGCCAATGCAAACAGAATTTTAGGCGCAGACTCTTACATTTTTTATCAGTGTCCTACCAATCATGCTTTATTTCACATTTTCGGATTATGCAAAAAATGGAAGTTTTGGGAAATCAAAAGCAGGGCTTCGTTTGGTCTATCAGAAAAAAACAATTCAGGCTAGCTTTATTAGAAATCTCATCAAATTTTTACCTTGGCAATTAGGGCATATGGG